>DASTLT010000138.1:0-12204 GCA_035714625.1 Pseudonocardiaceae bacterium
AACCGGCCGCGTTCAGAGCCTGATCGAGTGTCAGAACATTCATCGCAGGGCTGGAGGTAGCATTGAATGAGCTTGGGGAGCCGAACCTCGGTGGCTGGTGGCTGGGCCTGATCATCGGGTTGGTGGTCGTGGTGGTTGTAGTGGTCGTGGTAAGCGTGCTCCTGGTGCTTGCAGCCCGGATCAACGCGCAGGCGCGGGCCGCGACTCGTGAACTCGAGGGGATCCTCTCGACCACGCAGCCGCTCGTGGAGCTGGCCCGCACGAACGCCACGTTGCAGAGCATCCTCCGGGGCGCTCGGTCCGCTCGAGAAGCATTGGGAGGATAACGATGGTTTTAGCTCTCGCCCCCGAGGAGATTACGTTCTGGCAGGCTATACTGGTTGTTGGGGCTGTCGTGTTAGTTGCTGTAATCGCGCTTCTCAGCCTGCTCCTCTACCTCGTCCACTCCATCGAAGCCAGCGTGCAGCGATTGGGGGGCGTGGCGCTGAGGGTGGCCGACAACACGGGCAACATCAAGGTCGCGCTCGCCGTCGCGGGCAGCCTGGATGAGATCACGGACGAGGCGCGCCGCCACGCTCAACTTTTGGGGGTGGGGAAGTGATGAGTACGGGACTGCTCGTAACCCTCACCGTCATTGAGATCGTGGCCTTGGTGGTCGTATTGGCGCTGTTCGTCATATTGATCACTCGCCGGCTGCGCTCCCTTGCCAACGCCCTCGGACATGTGAGTGGAGTGGTCATCAGGGCGATCCAGGGAGACGTGTTTCTGATTAGCCCCGGCGCCGCGATCCTGAGTCGGCAGCTCAACGCGATCGCCGACGCGCTGCCGGCGATCGCAGAGAAGGCCGAGTCGTTGCCTTCGCAGCAGACGCGGGCCCGGAGATAGCTCAGGACCCCGCGATAAGTAAGGGCGAAGGCCTTAAGACAAGGAGGCGACGATGGCATTGTGGTGGATCGGAAACGCGATCTTCATACTCGTGATCATACCCGTCGTGGTGGTGCTCCTGCACCGCCTGATGAAGTCTGTCCTGACCATCGGGAAACACGTCAACGCCATTCACGGTCAGGCCGGAGGTATCCTCATCGCAGTTGACGATGTGAAGGCTCTGATACCCACCCGCGACGCTGTGAAACGGGTGGGGGCTGGCCTCACCCGCTATGTGAAGGCGGTTGACCGCGCCCTGTAAGGAGCGAAATTACTATGCCGCTAGCCGCTGTAATCACGATCATCGGCGCAGGGCTCACCGTGCTGGTGCTCGCTGCCTACCTGATCAGTGTTGCGCTCGTTCTTGGGCGCGTCAATGCCAAGCTCCGCGCAGTCACCGCCGATCTCCACCAGGTAACCGAGCGGACCAAGCCAGTCGGATCGATCGTTGGGGAGATCAACAGTGACCTTGCCGGAGTGGACGAGGCCTTGCGGGGCGTGCTCACCAGATAGCGAGGCCTGTCGTGCGGGGCTCAGGGTGCGCGGAGTCTGTTCACGAGGTTCGATAATTTCACCGAGATGACCGAGGGGGCACTGTTCGAGATCTTCATGAGAGCGGGTGCCTATGCTGGCCGGCAGGGAGCCGGTCGGCATAGGCTGCCTGCGTGCCCGCGCAGCCAGTCCGCCCATATGACCGCCATGCTCGCCGCGGGAGCCGATGTGCCGATGTGCTCCTCGCCCTCAAGGTACGGGCACTGACGGACGCACGCTCATGCCGCGACCTGATCGTGTACTCCAAGACGCTGGAGACGGTCTTCACTGCCAGGACGCGGATCGAGCGGGACTTCGATCTGGAAGCGGTCCGGCGGGTGGAAGCATCCGCGCTGAGGGTGTCTATGAGTTGACCGTCTTCTTCGTCACCACGGCTTTATCCGGCGTTACCTCGGCCAAGAAGGGATAGGTTTCGCCGATTCGCTCGTTTTCGAGTGGCTGCACGAGCAGGTCTACCGCGACCTCGGGTTCCGGCTGGCGGAGGTGCCCGCCGCTCCGCTGATCGACCGTGTCGCAGTCATCCAGCAGGCCATTGAGCAGCTACGAAGATGGTCATCGGGAGCCTGCCCCTGGGCTTGCCGCTGCAGATGCCTGGCTTGCGACAGGTGGGGGCTTCGTCGTCACGATTCACAGGCAACACCATCGCCGTCCCGATCAAGGCGTGCGGCGTAGCCGGGTTCCCGTCGTAGAGCGATGCGGCCCCGGCCGCCCGCGCGGCTGAGCAGTGCTGGTAATAGACAGATCCGCTGCTGCTATCGGTGCCGTCACTGTAGTCCCGGGTGGGTTCCGGTTGGGGCGCGGGTATCGGCCTGGGTGGTAATGGCGGGGTGAGGACATCGAAGGCTGGCGTTCGTCGCCTGCCGGTTCCGGCAGCACGGTTGCCTCTGGTTCGCGGCGGAGGTCGACGTGGTACCGGGAGGCGCGGTGAGGTGGAGACAGCCGCTGCCCTGGCCCGCGGTGGTTGCTGCGCGTGTCTGTCACTGTGTGTCTCGCCGCGGATCTGCGGTGTGTTACCCGTCCGATGATCGTCAGGATGTTCAGTGTTCGGAGCGGAGGTGCCTGCGGATGACCGGAACCGGCCGTGCTGTGGTGATCGGCGCGAGTATGGCCGGGCTGCTCGCTGCCCGGGTGCTCAGTGAGTTCTTCGAACGGGTGACCGTACTCGACCGGGACCGCCTGCCGTCCACCGCAGCACTTCGTCGTGGCGTGCCGCAGGCTCGCCACGCCCATGGGCTACTCGCGCGGGGCCGCGAGATCCTGGAAGAACTGTTTCCCGGGCTGAGCGCAGATCTCATTGCCCAGGGCGCGGTGAGCGGGGACCTGCAAACCGACATTCGCTGGTATAACGACGGTCGGCGGTTGCGCCCAGCCCGCTCCGGGCTGAACGGGCTGGGGGTAAGCCGCCCCCTGCTGGAAAGCTACGTTCGTGCCCGCGTTGACACCTTGGCCGGTGTCGAGATCCTCGGCTGCCGGGACGTGGCGGGGCTGAATGTCACTCCTGATCGCCGGGTGGTGCGCGGGGTCCGGGTACTACCGCAAACCGATGACGTTGGGGGGGTGAGGGCCGACGAGCCCGCCGATCTGGTCCTCGATGCTACCGGTCGGGGTTCCCGCAGCCCGGTATGGCTTGCGCAACTTGGTTATCCGCAACCGGTCGAGGAAAGCGTCCGGATCAGGATGACGTACTCGACCCGGTATTACCGGCGCGAGCCACACCAGTTTGGCGGCAGCCTTGGCGTGCTGGTGGGAGCGGTACCTCCGGTGCTGCCGCGCGGTGGTGCCGCCCTGGCACAGGAGGGGCATCGTTGGGTCGTCGGGCTGGCTGGCGGGCTGGGTGTCGAACCCCCCGTGGACCCCGCCGGCTTTACCGCGTTTGCGGCCACCCTGGCCGCTGCCGACATTGCCGAGCTGATCCGCGATGCCGAACCGCTCGACCAGCCGGTTCGGGCCCGTTTCCCGGCCAGCGTCCGGCACCGTTACGAATACCTCCGGACCTTTCCCGAGGGCTACCTGGTGGTCGGGGATGCCATGTGCAGCTTCAACCCGATCTACGGGCAGGGCATGACGGTCGCCGCTGCCGAGGCCCTGGTGCTGCGGGACTGCCTGCGCCGTGGTCATGCCCACCTGGCGCGCCGGTTCTTCCGCCGCGCCGCCGCGCTGATTGACGTTCCCTGGTCCATGGCGGTCGGCAGTGACCTGCGGTTTCCTGAAGTCGAGGGACCGCGGCCGCTACGGCTCCGGGTGGTCAACCGCTACCTTCCCCGGCTGCACGTCGCCGCTGCGCAGGACCCGAGGGTCGGCCGCACGTTTCTGCAGGTCGCCAACCTCCTCGCCCGGCCAGAGCGGCTGCTCAGCCCCCCGGTGGCCATCCGGGTGCTGCGTGCCAACCTGCGGCAGTCGGAGTGAAGGCTTCCCCTCCAGCGAATCAGAGATCATAATCGAACACATGTTCGAGACGCGCGAGCCGGGTCCCCCACCGCTGCCCCCTGCTCCGGGGTCCTACCATCGCCCGATGCCGGTCTCAGCTTCCACCATCGCCGCCGTGCTCCGCGAGCGCCTGCCCGGTCTTGCGGTGCAGAAGCTGCACAAGCTGCTGTACTACTGCCAGGGCCATCACCTGGCCACCTTCGACGAGCCCCTGTTCTCTGAGGCCCTCGAAGCCTGGGACAGGGGCCCGGTGGTGCCCGCGCTGTGGCGGGCCGAGAAGCACGGCGCCGACCCGCAGCCCAGCGAGAAGCTGGGGGAGGCGGAACTGAACACCATCGGCTACGTGCTCAGCCGCTACGGTGCCCTGACGGGTCAGGACCTGGAGATCCTCAATCACGGCGAGGACCCCTGGCTGATCGCCAACCAGGGCCGAGCTCAGGGTGGCAGCGCGGTCATCGAGCACGGCTGGATCGCCCGCTACTTCCGCACCAACTCCAGCACCGAAGGTGAGGGTAGGGGAGACACCTTGGACCGGGCGGCGGTGTCGGCCTGGCTGCGCGACACCGCGTCACGACCCGGCGAGCCAAGCGAGCCGGGCCACCCGCTCAGCCGCGAGGAGCTCCGGGAGAGGTTCGCGGCGATCGAGGCGGGTCTGGGTGGTTAGCGCGGGAAGCGAGCCCTGGAAGCTGGCCCGAGCGTCTCGCATCCTGGATACGGCTGTGCTCGCCCGGGCCTGAGCTGCGCCGCGTGGTGGAGGCGTGGATCGAGACGCGCTACGACGACCCTTACCAGGGGGTCGAGCGGGAGCCGGGCTTCGAGAACCTGTGGTTTGGCCTCATCCCGGGCACCTATGACCGGCGGCGCGACACCGTGGTCGTGTGCTCGTACACCATTGAGGAGTCCACCCGCACGGTGCGGTGCAACGATATCACCACTCTGGGTTACCCCATGTAGCAACCTGTGCGGGGCCCAAGGTCACGCACCTGCCCCGACCAGATTGGGCTCGGGGGAGCACCGCTTTAAGGCGAGAGACGGAACCAGTTAACAGGGTCTTTGCCGACCTTCGGCCCATTGATATCACCATAGAAGATATTCCCGGTGAACTGGCTCGGCGTCGTCGGAGTCGCCCCACCGGTGTACTCAGGTGGCAGCGGTCCCGCGGGGCCTAATACCTCGGCGCCCAGTCCGGTTCCGCCGCGCGAGGCAGTAGTGGCTTTTGCGAATGAGCGCATCTCTCTTACGGTTCCCGGTTGACAGAAGAGCGCACCGAGGTCACGAGGGGTCGCCGTGACAAATTTGGGGATCGCGTCCTTGGTTTGCAGCTTCCCCCAGTCCTCACCCCATCGCCGGATAAGGCCCTCGCGAGTTGGAGGGCTGATGGCCACATACTTATCCCAAGTGGTCGCGCCCTGATGGATCGCGTGGGCAGCGAACCGAACGAATCGTTCGTCCCAGCTTCCCATGAGTACCTTCACCTGAGCGTCACTCGCTCCCGCAGCTCCAGACTTTCTTGCCGCCCGCAGTTGCTCGAATTGTGCGTCAACAAACTTTTGTGCGGTCTGCTCGTCCTCGGCCAGCTCAGCGAGCAGGCTGAGGACACGGAGATCGCGCTTAATAAGTGCAAGCCCTTTGCTGCCCTCTTCGATAACACCATTTTGTTCATTGACTATGAGCCAGCCCGTCGCACCGGTGGACGTAGGTCCTATGGTGACTCCCACGTCGAGCAACGCATCTCGAGCGGCGGGCGAGGAGGAAATGAACCTGTTGACTACTTGAACGAGCTGCACGCCGAGGAATCCTCTGCCCCAACGCGGCCTATCAGCCGTATTTATTGCTGAGGCGCCACCCTCGCCAGCCAGTTCCGCCCACACGAGTTGATTGAATCGTGACCGGTCGTCGAGCCCCTCCACCTGCGTCGGCTGCTTCGGTGACTTTCCCAAGTATATGAAGCCGTCGCCCTCAGGGCGGAACTCGGCTGAACGGTCCGGCACGTTATCGCGGCCTCGATGAATAAAGTCGACGATCTTTCGCTGCTGGTCCGACAGATTTCCTGGCTGAGCGGTACGGAGCAGGCTCGGCCAGCTACGCGCAGCCGTCAAAGCATCAAAGGTGGCCGAATCGTCACCGGAGAGGGCAGCACGGTCTTGCGCGCTCAGAGTACCTGACAGCACCGTTCGGACCGCGGCCGCCACCCGTGGATCGGCCGCGCTGGGATCGCTATTCACCTGGGCCGCGAGCACGGGAAGGAAGGTAGCGTGCTGGGCGATGTTCGGAGGCTGCGTCGTGGCCAGTAGCCGGTCGACACGCAGCGCGTCGAGCAGCTCGGTTGTCGGTAAGGTGTTCAGTTCCTTCAGCGCGAGACCGACACCTTCGTCGCTCGCTGACAGTAACTGGAGAACACGAGCCCGTTGCAGCGACGTCAGAGCTTGGAGGGGATGCGCCAAAGCCTGGCGGAGACGGTCCAGCCAGCTCACTATGTCGCAACCAGGGCCGGTACCCTTTTCTGCGGCTTGCGTCTGAACCAACGCCTCTCCCGTCTGGAGCGGGTCGTCGAGTACCCAGCGAGTACATACTCCGACGTTACCGTCCCCCCCACCGCCCCCGCCCCCACCACCCCCGCCACCACCGCCACCACCACCGCCCGGACCGATGACAGGAGGAAACAGCTCATCAAGCCGACGCATCGTGCCCGGACCCACATCGCCCATGTGCTCCCAACCGAGCTGCTCGTTCTTCTTGAACGCTTTTACCGCATTCCAGGTCCTCGGTCCATAGCTGCCGTCGATGCCAGCCGGTCCTAGCTCATATCCGAGCTCTACCAGCGCCTGCTGCACCTTGACCACCGACTCCCCGGTGGCCCCCTGCGTAAGGCGCGCCTCGTCGTCATAGCACGCCTCGAGCCTCGAGTCGCCGGCAAAGCGAGGTGACGTGAGATCATGACCATCACCGATGGCTCGTTGGATGGCTGCCTCCGTCACTCCAGCCCCCGTCCCTGCTGATTTTTCGCACGGCCCTTCATCCGAACATGACGTGCAGCACTCTTTGCGTGCTACCGGAATACGGGAGGCGACAAGTCCACTCGCAGCTTCATTGCCTGCTTTGGTCTGTAAGAAAAGAAGCATCGCGGGACCGGGGTGCTCCCAGTGAGGGAGGACCATGGTGATATTAGGATAGGGCCGTGGCATACGGTTTCCCCGCGCTGGCTGCAGCCCGCCCCTCTTGTCGTCACCGTGGTCGGCGGCATGTACACGCACGCACGGAGGGTAAGCTCCGGTTGCCGGGCAGGAGAAGTGCCGAAGTGGCAAAAAAATCTGCCCTAAGAGGCATACTGGGCAGGCCCGCGACGAGCGAGGTCGGCCATGGCGATCAAGGTTTCGGGAGAACTGTGGGCGCGGCCGGTGAGCCGCGCCAGGTCGCCATGGAGGAACTACCGCTCCGCCGGTCCGCGGGGCGGCGGGACGTCAGGTGTTTTTGATCGCGGAAATCTCGAACTCCAGCACGATCTTGTCACTGACCAGGACGCCACCGGTCTCGAGCGCGGCGTTCCAGGTGACGCCGTAGTCCGTGCGGTTAATCGTCACGGCGCCCTCGAAGCCGACGCGCAGGTTGCCGAACGGGTCGCTTGCTGTGCCTTCGTAGCTGACCGGGATGGTCACCGATTTGGTCACGCCCTTGATGGTGAGGTCCCCGGTCAGCTCGAAGCTGGCCTCGCCGGTCCGCCGGACGCCGGTGGAGACGAAGGTGATCTCCGGGTACGACTCGACCGCCAAGAAGTCGTTGTTGCGCAGGTGCTCGTCGCGCTGGGCATTGCGGGTGTCGATGCTTGCCGCCTTGATCGTCACCTGGGCGCTCGAGTTGGCCGGCTGGTCACCCTCGAGCACGGCGGTGCCCTCGAACTCGTTGAAGGCGCCGCGGACCTTGGTCACCATCGCGTGCCGGGCGACGAACCCGATGCGGCTGTGCGCCGGGTCGATCGTGTAGGTGCCGCTGAGCTGGGCAAAGTCGGTGGTGACGGCGGGTGTGGTCATGTCGGCCCTCTCTGTGGTCCGGGGTCATCAAACTGGATGACCTGTCATCTACCTACCGGGGCCAACATAGCTGATGTGTCATCTATTCCGGGTAGAGTGAGAGGACATGGACGCCATCCGGTGGCTCGACGACGGCGAGCAGCGCGCCTGGCGGGCTTACCTGCGGATGCACGGGCAGCTCACCGCCCGGCTCAACCGGCAGTTGCAGGCGGAGTCCGGACTGTCGCTGGCCGACTACGAGGTGCTCGTGCACCTCAGCGAGACCCCGGACGGACGCCTGCGGCCGTTCGAGCTGCAGCGCGGCTTGTCCTGGGAGCAGAGCCGGCTGTCCCATCATCTGACCCGGATGCAGCACCGCGGCCTGATCCGCCGCGAGGGGTGCACCGAGGACGGCCGAGGCGCGTTCGTCGTACTCACCGGCGCCGGCCGCCGCGCCGTCGAAGCCGCCGCGCCCGGTCACGTCGACACCGTCCGGAAGCTGTTCTTCGACGGCCTCACCGGCGACCAGATCACCCTGCTCGGGCAGTTGTCCACCCAGGTGCTCACCCGGCTCGACGAGTCCACCGAGGACGGCTTGGCGGTGAGACCGGCTACGCCGCGGCACGTTCCGGGATGTTGAGGATCGCGTCGATCAACCGCTTCACGCGGGTCTGGGATTGCAACCACGGCGGCAGGTCCAGCACCGTCATGATCTCGTCGGCGAACTGCACCAGGCTCCACGGGGGCGGGTCTCAGTCTGGCTGGTGTGCCTCGACGTAGCGGTCCGGGTCCTTGTCTGCGCCGCTGAGCCCACGCGCATGGGGGTGCTTGTCCTTGAACTCCTGGAATCGTTCTCCCAGCTCGGTCCGAAGCTCGAGGGACATGTGCCGCAGGCAGTCGGGCAAATCGTCGCGTTCCTCCTCGGCAAGGTGCTCCTGATTGGCATCCCGCGTTTCCTCCACACCCTTCCACCATTCCTCGCTCCCGACCTCCGCGGACTGGGCATGCCGGATACCCTGGCGGATCTCGTCATGATCGCCAATAGCGTCCTTTGTCTCGTCCGCGCTGTCCGGCACATGCGCCAACAGTGCCGGATAGAAATGCTCCTCCTCTGCGGAGGCATGCACCTCCAGCAAAGCGGCAAGATCGGTCCACACCGCCTGGGCTTGCGTCGGATCGTCGCGTAGGCCAGCCAGCTCGGCAAACATCCTGCGCAGGGTCTCGTGGTCGTGCAGGATCAATAGTGTCACATCGGACATATCGCGGCTCCTCGGAAGTATGACGGCACTGGAGAGTGTATGGCTGCGACGGCCGTTCGGCACGGCGGGAGATCCACTCACAAATCCGTCAGGAGCCAGTTGCACACGCCGCGCAGCAGCTTGTCCTGGATCTGCGGCGGGCGGCTGAGCAGCGGATGCTGTCGCGGCGAGCAACGCGAGCTGGTGGTCCGAGAGACCGAGTGTGTCCCGGCAGATCTGGTACCGGCCGGCCAGGCCGGTGCCGAACACCAGCGGGTCGTCGCAGGCCAGCTCCCGCAACGTCGCGGGCCGCATCGCCCCGGCCAGCCCACCAGGGATGGTGCAGTGGGCAGGCCAGGAACCGGGGGCTCTGTGGTAAGGACGACCCGTGATGACCCTGGGACGCCTGCGCAGATCGCGCCGACGGCCCACCCCGTCGGCAGGCAGCGACGCGCACCCGGTGGCGGCCGGAACGCGGCGGCGGGCACCCCTCCTGCTCCGGCGCGGGCTCGGTCTGGTCGCCGTGCTGCTGATCCTGGAGTACGGGGTGCTGCCGCAGATCGCCGGGGCCCGGCACGCACTCACCTTGCTCAAAGGGGTGGACCCGATACTGCTTGGTGTCGGGTTGCTGCTGGAGGCGGGCGCGTTGCTGGCCTACAGCTTGCTCACCCGCGAGGTGCTGCCTGCCGCGAGCCGGCCGCCGGTACGCACGCTGCTCCGTATCGACATCACGTCACTCGGGGTCAGTCACCTCATGCCCGGTGGCACGGCCGTCGCCGCAGCCATGCGCTTGCGCATGCTCACCGGCTGCGGGGTCCGTCCAACGGACGCGCTGTTCAGCGCCACCGTGCAGGGAGCCGGTTCGGCGGTCGTGCTCAACGTGATGTTGTGGATGGCGTTGGCGGTATCCATCCCCACGCACCACGGCAACATTCTCTCCGTGATCGCGGTCAGCCTCGGGTTGGCACTCTGCACCGCGGCAGCCCTCGTGGTGCTCGCTGTCACCCGGGGCCAACGCCCTCTGATCCGGGTGCTCAGGGCAGTCGCGGCCTGGATCCCCGGGGTGCGGCCCGACGCCGTGGAAGATGAGATCCGGACCATCACCGGCCGGATGCGGGCTTTCGGTGCGGACCGGTGCCGGCTCGCCCGAGCAACCAGTTGGGCGGCGGCGAACTGGCTGCTCGACGCCGCATCCCTCGGAGTCTTCGTGGCGGCATTCGGGCACCTTGTCGACATCGTCGGCCTGTTCATCGGCTACGGGCTGGCCAACGTGCTCGCCGTCGTGCCAGTCACCCCCGGCGGTCTGGGCATCATCGAGGGCGTGCTCGTGCCCAGCCTGGTGGCGTTCGGCTCCCCCCGCGGGGTGGCCATCTTCGGCGTCATCAGTTGGAGACTGGTGAACTTCTGGCTCCCGATTCCGGTCTCCGCCATGACCTACCTGAGCCTGCGCGCCGGCCCGCTACAACACCATCCCACCCGAGAGCGGCTGGGATGACCGGCCAGCGCGGCAAACACTCTCTCCAGCAGGATTGCGGCCAGATGACGTCGCCGTTCTCCCACCTTCTGACCATCCGTGCGGCACAGACCGTCGACGTGTTTCGACTGCGAGACCGCGCTGCACCGCATCACAGAGGCGAGCATGACGTGCTGGTACTAGGTGAGCGAGTCGGCGGTGAGGTCGGCCCGACCGGTGATGCCGAGTTTGCGGTAGGTCCTGGTGAGGTGTACCTCGACGGTGTTTGTGGTGATGAACAGCGCTTGAGCGATGTTGCGGTTGGAGTGGCCGGCGGCGGCGAGCTCGGCTACCCGCCGCTCGCTGGGGGTGAGGGCGTCGGGGCCGGACGGTGCCAGGCGTCGGGGCCGAGCGCCGCTGGCCCGAAGCTCGGTGCGGCCGTGTTCGACCAACGGCGTAGCTCCGCAGATCTGCGCCAGTTCGACACCGCGACGCAGGTGCTGGCGGCACTCGCTGCGCCGGCCCGAGCGGCGCAGTGCAGCGCCCAGGTCAACAAGGGCTTTGGCGTACTCCAGCCGGGCCGGCGAGGTGGTGAGGACATCCACGGCCTCGCGCAGGAAAGCCAGCCCATCCTGGCCGCCATGGACCAGGCCGGCGACTCGCAGGGCACGTCCCAGTGCGGTGGGCGCACCCCACCGGCGAGCCAGCCCGATCTCCTGGTCCGCCAGCTTCCGGGCCTCCTCAGAGCGACCCAGGTGATGCAGGGCCAGCGCCGCACCTGAGCGCCAGGCGAGTACGGCCGGGTTTTGCCCGCCGTGTGCGGCGAAGCGGCGCCCGCAGGAAAGCCAGGTCTGCAGCCCTTCCTGCAGGCGTCCTTGCCGCGTCAGCAGTTGGGCCTGGCTGCCCAGCAGCCAGGCCCAGTACCCGGTGCGGGGCAGCGGTTGCGTTCGGCTGGCCACCGTCAGGACCTTCTCAGCTTCGTCGAGACTGCCTTGCTCCATCAAGGTGTCCGCCAGATATGCGGTGACGACCGGCACACCGATCTCCTGAGATGTGGTCGTGACGGCCCACAGCGAGTCCCGCAAGCTTGCCTCGGCCTCGGCGAGAGCGCCGCGCGACAGCCAGGCGAGGCCACGGAAACACATCGCCGGAGCCAAGGCGAACACGGAGCCGCGCCGGTGTGCGACCCCGATCCAGGCGTCCAGCAACGGGTCCACTTCACTCAGGTCGGCTGCGATCAGGACGAAGCAACCGTAAACAGCGAGCGTGTTCGCCTGTTCGATGAGGCTGCCGTCATCCAGTCCGCGGCGGGCCAGCGCCACCGCAGTATCCGGGCAGGTGCCGACCAGCAGGTCGTGGAAAGCGACGGTGACATCAAGCATGCGGCTACCCAGGCCGCTGGCCTCGGGCAGGGATCGCAGCGCGTTGACCCTGGCGGCGCCGACCTCAGGTCGAGCCGGGTCGACCAGCGCTGTGTGGATGAGCAACGCTTGGAGCCGTCGGTACAGGTCGCCGTGCGCGGCACCCAGGGTTTCGATGGTCTGCGACATCACCTGACCCGCCGCACCAACCCGGCCGGCGTTGAAGAGAGTGAGGCCGAGTA
>DASTLT010000139.1:0-2756 GCA_035714625.1 Pseudonocardiaceae bacterium
CGGGCACGCCACGCCGAACACACCAACACCAACCAGCCACAAACCAGGCAGCCATCACTTAACGTGACCACGCAGGAAGCCCCAGACTGAGGCCCGAAAACGACTCATCTCCCTGGCATTGGTGCGGGGGGCGACCATCCGGTAGGCGTCCTCCACCAGTTCGCTGATCTCGTCCCAATCGACGCCCGCCACGTCGAGGTACACCCCGAGCCAGCCCCGCCCACCCACATACGGCGGCACGAAGAACCGCTGCGGGTCGGATTCGACCAGCGCCTGCTGGGCCCCGGGCGGGGCGTGACACCAGAAGCTCAACCGGTCGTCATGATGATGGTTGGCAAAGGTGACGAACACCTTCTTGCCGCGTACGAAGAAGGTCGGCTCGCCGTGGCTGAGCCGCTCGGTGGTCTCCGGCAGCGCCAGGCAGATCCGGCGCAGCCGCTCCAGCGGATCGGGATCCATGGGCGCAAGTCTGCCGTGTACGTACCCGGCGTACGCTCGGTCGAACGCCGCCGGCCGCCCATCGGTCAGACGCGCCTTTGGTCAGAGGACGATCACCGGCAGGTGGCGATCGAGGAGCGCGAAGTCCTCCGGGTCCGAGGTGACGACAAGGTGGCCGCGCTCCCGCGCGCACAACGCCACCGAGGCGTCCACCACGTCCGAGATACCGGACCGGCCGCACAGCACTCCGGCGGCCCGCGCCGATGCCGCGTCCCACTCGACGATGCTCACCCGGTCGGTAGCGCTGAGGAACCGCGCGAGCGCCACCTGCCGCGCACCGTCGCGCCACACCTGGGCCAGCGGGCCGACCGGTACCACCACCGGCCGGCCAGCCCGCTCCGTCTCGTCGAGCAGCACCCGCAACCGCCGGTCACCGCGCTCCACAGCGCTCAGCGCGCCGGCGTCCATGGTCAGCCCGGACAGTGGGGTAACCCCAGGGGTCTTGGTCACTGCGAAAGACCGAGTTCCGCCCGGGCCGCCGCACGTTCGGTCTCCGACGGCGGACCGGCCGGGTCGTCCGCCCACCACTCGTCGAGCAACTCCCGAAGAGTGGTGGTCCGCCCATAATGTCGCAGCGCGTCGGCGACGTACGCACTCACCGACTCGGCCTTGCCGTCCGCGACGGCCTGACGGACAGCCCGGGTGAGCTGCTCGGGGATGGTGACAGTGATGCGGTCAGCGGTCATACAATCATCTTACCTGTCGGATGGAGGCACCGGCGAATCGCCAACCGCTAACCACCAACCTCAGCCGCAGCGCGGCGGAGTCCGACTGGGCTGACCATGGACGCTGGCGCGCTCTTTGGTGCTACAGCTGGGCGCTACAGGTGTGTATGTACCTTCACACTCAGTAGCCCATCTCATTGGATCCGGTGTCCCCTCCTGCCGAGATCCGCCCACCCGGTAAGACTGGTCAGAGAAGAGGCGATGTGACATGCCACCGAAGAAGCACCGCAACCCCTTCCGGGGGGTCAGTGACATCGTGAGCGAGATGCACCGGATGTCGGACCGGATGATGGGCGCCGACCCGGGTCCCGCCACGTCAGCACGCGGTCACACGGACGCCTGGAGCCCGGCCACCGACATCCTCGCCCGCGGCTCGGATCTGGTGATCCGCTGCGAGCTACCCGGGGTCCCGGCGAGCGACGTGGACGTCCACCTCTCGAACGGCGCGCTCACCATCGAGGGCCATCGCGACCGTGGACCGGAGCCGGACGAGAGCTTCTACGTCCAGGAGCGGTACTGGGGTCAGTTCCGGCGGGTGGTCTCGCTGCCCCAGGGCGTGCACGACGAGGACGTCGAGGCCGAGCTCGACGAGGGCGTGCTGGAGATCGTCGTGCGGAACTGCGCCGAGGCGTCGGGACCGAAGCCGATCCGCATCAAGAGCAAGAGCAAACCGCCACCAGCCAGACCCTAGCTAAGGGGTCGGGTGGGAGGGGGAAGCGCAGCGACGCCGCCACCAGGTGCTCTTTGAGTTCGGTGTCGGCCTGAACGTGCTGCACGGAACCGCCCTCGTTGATGACTGCCTGCACCAGCTCGTCGATGATGTCCGGGGTCTCGCGGACCGGGCCGGCGCACAGCGGGCAGCTTCGGCCCGCGCAGGCCAGCGCCAGGCTGTACCACATCGAGTTCGGCACGACGACGCTGATCGGCCCGCTGCCGTGGCCTGGTGTCGAACTGGTCCCGCCGAACGAGAACAGCCATCCCTGAGTATCCGCGACGAGGAGTATCCGCGACGAGACGATCCATCTGGGTCATCCGGGCTTGCGCACCAGGCCGGCTTCCTGGGCGAGGATCGCGGCCTGGACCCGGGATCGCAGGTCCAGCTTGGCGAGCACCCGGGACACGTGCGTCTTGACGGTGGCTTCGGCGATGAACAGCCGCCGGGCGATCTGGGCGTTCGACAACCCCTCGCCGAGGCAGCCGAGCACATCGCGCTCGCGGTCGGTGAGCTGGTCGAGGCCCGCGGGCTGCCGGGCGGGCGGCGCGGCGGCGGCGAAGGTGCGCAGCAACCGCCGGGTCAGCTTCGGCTCCAGCACCCCGTCCCCGGCGGCCACCAGCCGGACCGACTCGATCAGCTTCGGCGCCTCGACGGACTTGAGCAGGAACCCGGCGGCACCCGCCCGCAGCGCCTCGTGCACGTAGTCGTCGAGGTCGAAGGTGGTGAGCACGAGCACGTCGCAGATCCCGTTGCCGACCAGGTCGCGGGTGGCCTCGATACCGTCAAGGCCCGGCATCCGGACGTCCATCAGCACCACG
>DASTLT010000140.1:0-5489 GCA_035714625.1 Pseudonocardiaceae bacterium
GGTGGGGATGGTGGTCCGGGAGACGCTGGCCGGGATGGAGCGCGCCGAGCTTGCCCAGGCGACGGCGGCGGGGTTGCGGGCCTCGTCGGTGGAGCTGTCGTTCGGGGTGAAGCTGACCGTCGGGGCGGGCAAGGCCATCGAAGCGGTCGTGACCGCGGGCGGGGAGGCGTCGGTACAGGTGGTCGTCACGCTGGATCGTCCGGGCTGAGGCGCGTGCGATGCACGCGGGGGTGGGACAGTTGCTGCTCGGGTCCGAGATCCTTGGCGGCATCCTCGACGTGAAGGCGACCCGGCGCACGGCGTTCGTCATCGCGGGTGGTCACGCGCTCACCGCGCGGCATTGCAGCGCGGATGCCTCCGACGACGATCCTTTGTGGTTGCGGCTGCCGACGTCGGAGGACGAGTTCGTCCCCGTGGACCTGCCGGTGCGGGTGGTCGACGAGGACGCCGCACTCGACGTCGCCGTGCTCGGTCCCGACCCTGGGCGTGAGCCGCGGGGTGATATCTCGGCAGACTCGGCAGCCACTGTGCTGTCCCGGGTGCCGCCCGTGCCGGTCGGACTTTCCGGCAGGTCGGGTGAGGCCGTTCGTACCGAGGGTTACCCGCGGGATGGCCGGGCGGGTGGGCTGGCGTTCACCGGCACGATCGCCGACCCGGCTGCACGGCTGACCAAACACCGGGCACATGCCCTGCAACTGCAGATCGCGGAGCTGGCGGCGAGCGTCCCGCATGGGCCGGGCGGGCACAGTGGTGGACCCGTGCTCACCGAGCAGGGGTGTGCCGTCGGGGTGGTGCGGGCGTACCCGCCGGATGAGACCCGGAACTACGCGATCGGCGGGTCGTTGCTGGCCACCCGGATTCAGGACCTCGCTGCCCGGTTCCCCGCGGTGCGGGAGGCGTTCGCGCGGCGCGCCGCGCAGGTGCTCGGGCAGGCGTCCCCGACGGTGCGAACAGCACCGTCGTTGGCGACGTTGATCCGAGCCGACGCGCACCTCACCCAATTCTTCGGTCGGAAAGCGGAACTGGACCTGCTCGGTGCCTGGTGCGCGGTGGACGCCCCGCGGGCGGCGATGCTGATGACCGGCCCGGCCGGGCAGGGCAAGACCCGGCTGGCTCGGCATTTCTGCGCGCGGCTCACCGAGGCCGGTGGCTGGGTCGCGGTGCCGCTGCGGGGTGTGGGCCGCGATGGTGAGATCGTCGACGGGTTGGGGCTGGCGGCGATGACGGGACGGCCGCTGCTGCTCGCCGTCGACTACGCCGCCGAGCACGGTGCGACGGAACTGCGGGCGCTGATCGATCAGCTCTGCGCGCACGGGCCGCCGTGCTGGCGGCTGCTGCTGATCGCCCGGCACACCGGGGATTGGTGGGACGGCGACACCCACGCCGTGCTTCCGGCCTTGCGCTCAGCAGGCGTGGGTGCTGCCGCTGACCCGCTGTCGCTGCCGGAGCTGGTGGCCGCCGGAGACGACCGGGAGAGTGCCTACGAGTTCATTCTGAGTGAGTTGCGGGGACCTGTCACCGCCTTCGCCGAGCAGCATCGCCTGCCTGTCGCCGCCGATCCACCGACACCGCCGCTGCAGCGGCCTGAGTACGGGTCGGCGCTGATGCTGCACATCGCGGCGGTCTGCGCCCTGCTGCCCGCCGCCGGACCGGGCACGAGATCCGCGGATCGCCTTGACCCGGCCAAGGTGGTCGACCGGTTCCTCGATCTGGAACGGGACCACCACTGGCTCTACCGCGACGGTGAGCGCCTGCACTCCGGCACCGCCCAGGCGTTCGGCGCCCTCGCGGACGGCGAGGCGGGCCGGTACCTGGTCGAGGCCGTCGTCGCCGCTGCCACGCTCACCGGTGCCGCCAATGAGGTGCAAGCGTGCCAACTCGCCGCGACCGCGCTGAACGTTGATCCCCAGCGAGCGGAGCGAATCGGCTACTGGTTGCGTGATCTCTACCCGCCGCCTGCCGAGGCATCGACCAGCAGCATCCTGCATCCGTTGCAGCCTGACCTGCTCGGTGAGGAACTCGTGGCCCGCGTGTTGCACCGGCAGCTCGACAGCGGCCTGCCCACGGAGCAGTTGCTGCCCTTCGTGCTGATCACCACCAGCAGCGAGGCCCAGATCCAGCGCATGCTGACGGTGCTCATCCGCACCGCCGAACGCCACGCCAGGATCGCTGACCTGATCACCAGCCCTGGCGACGACGTGACGGGTCGTCAGCCGGGTGGTCTGCTCACTCGCGTGCTGCGCCGTATCACAAGAAAGCGGCCGCAAAAGGTGCCTGCCGCGGAGCGTGGAGGCCTGCTCAGCCGCGTCCCCTTGGATGCCGACCTGGGTATTGTTGAGAATGCGTTGCCCTGGCAGAACATCCACTTGCGGCGGGTCTCTGCCCAGTTCACCCGACGTCTTCTCGACCGGCTGAATCATGTGCACGGAACGGGGAATACCCAAGCCACACACGTCATCGCTGAACGTGGCCGGCTGTGGAACAACCTCGGCATCCGGTTGTCGGATTTGGGGCGGCGGGAGGAGGCGCTGGCCGCGAGCACCGAGGCGGTGGAGATCCGTCGGCGGTTGGCGGGGGTGAACCCGGCCGCGTTCGAACCCGACCTGGCCTCGGCGCTGAACAACCTCGGCATCCGGTTGTCGGGTTTGGGGCGGCGGGAGGAGGCGCTGGCTGCGAGCACCGAGGCCGTGCAGATCTACCGGCGGTTGGCGGGGGTGAACCCGGCGGCGTTCGAACCCGACCTGGCCCGCGGGCTATGGTCCTTCGCTTGGGTGCGCGCCGCCAGCCAGGTGGAACTGCCGGAGGCGCTGAACGCCGCTGAAGAGTCGGTGGCCCGCTATGAAAGCCTGGCCGAACGACTACCCCAAGCATTTACCAGCGACTTGCGAGGCGCCCTCGCCAGCCTTGTCGATGTGCTCGACGCCCTGGGGCGCTCCGACGAAGCAGCCCATGTCCGTGCCCGCATCGACCGTCTCGGGTAGGCACCTGAGAGGATGCTGCTGCTGGTGGTGATCCTGACCCTGGCGTGGGATCAACGGTGGTACGTCATCACCGCCCGGGGCCGCGGGGGTGACTCCGCTCAGCCTGCGATGTCGAACTTGCGGGCCAGGTCGTCTACCTCGGCCCGGATGGTGTTGCCGCGATGGTGCAGCAGTTCGGTCACCGCCGAACGGGCAAATCCGTTGAAGCGTGCAGTGTCCGGGCTCTCGTCATATGCCTTGCGGAGCAGATGCACCATCGCGACCGGCTCGCGGTGAAGATGATAGGCGCGGGCTGTCTCAATGGAATGGAAGCTTCGCCTGGTGACCGACGGCATGGTGGTGGGATCCGACCGGTCCGCGGCGCGAAGCGCCTCCCGTTCATGCATCAAGTCGGTGTGAAGGGTGATGGCGTAGGCATCCACCATTCCGGTGCCGAATATCAGGTACGGATGAACGTAGCCGTCCGGGAGCGAACGCGCGGCTCGGTCCGCCGCATCCCAGTAGCGCCAGGCGTTGCCCTCCTGCCCGATTTTCGCGTAGCCGGTTGCGGCGGCCAACTGCAGCAGACCCCAGAGCGCGAGAGCCTCGGTGCTTTCGTCCGGCCGGAGCAGGCGGGCGGTGTCGGTGACGACCTTTACCCGGGCCTCGTAGCGCTCCCCGGCAGCCCGGAAGTAGTGGTTCAGATACCAGGCGGCAGCCGCCATCGCATGGGGGTCGTCCGCCTCCTGGGCCGCGGTGAAGGCCCGGTCCGCGACCAGGTGACTGAGTTCGGGGACCGACTGGTAGCTCAGGAAAAGCTGCGTGAGATGACAGATCTGCGCCAGGCTGCGCTGGGCGCTGCGGCGGTCCGCCCCGTCGAGCAGCCGGATGGCGATCTGCGCGTCTTGTAGCAAGTCGGGTAGAAATCCGGCGATCGCGGTGCGCTGCCGCTTGGTCCCATGCCAGACCGACCACAACTGCACAACACGTTCGGCGAGCGCGGTGGCGGATACCGGAGTCACGTCGCCGGTGAGGACCGGGTAGGTCTCCAGGGCTTCGGCCACAGTCGGTAGCGCCTCATGCGCGGGCTTGGTGAACGCTGCGGTCGTCAGCTTCAGCTCCCCGGTCAACTGCGCGAGATCATCGACCTGCAGCACCTCGGCCAGCCGGAGCAACAGCGGAATCCGCGGCGTCATCAACCGATCGTTCTCGACCGCCTTCACCCATTCAGCACTTCGCCCTACGAGCCCACCGAGCACGGGGCGGGTCATTCCGGCGCGTTCCCGAAAATACCGGACGCGCTGGCCGGTCGTCATGCCTACGAGGTCGTCCACGGTTGCCCTCCAGGGGAGCACGGCGTCCGGCCCCAGGGTAGCTGCGCCGGGTAACAGGACTGGCTCGGCCTGTTGGCCGGGGCCGGATATCGAGGTCTGCCGTCAGACGGTGCGGAAGCGCTACGGCTGGATCAGCTCGACCTCACAGCGGATCCCTGGCACGTTGGTGAGCTTGCCGTCCGTGGTGAGCAGGGTGGTGCCCAGGATCTCGGCAAGCGCGACGTACGCCGCGACATAGGTGGTCAGATTGTCGCGCAGTTCCCAAGTACGGGGAAGCAGCGGCCGGTGCGGAGCGCGGTGCAGGGGCGCATCGACCAGATCACTCCACGCCAGCCGCGCGCGTCGCTCGTCCAGCAGCCCCCGTCGTACGCCGGAACGCAGCACTGACCGTACTTCAAGATCGATCAGTTCTGGGGCGGCCAAGCGCTGCCCACACAGGCGCCGCCGGAAATGGTCACCCTCGTCGCTGTCATCCGCCAGTGCCGGGTCCAACACCGACGCATCGACGACGATCACCGGCTCGCGCGCTCGGCACACATCTGTTCGACCGCGAAGGACGCCGGCAACCGTCCGCCCGCCCGCTGTCCGGCACGGTCAAGCACCTCGTCAAGGGTGGGGCGGCTGGCGTTCTCGATCAGTTCGGCGAGCAGGTACTCCTGAAGTGACTTCCCGGCGGCGGCGGCGCGGCGGCGGTAGACGAGGCGTACCTCGTCGGGAACGTTCTAGATCTGAATACTCGATACCAGGCCAGTCTAGCGCCATCATGGCGCCACGACATGCGCATCGGCGCCACCCTCGTCAGCGGCGCCGATCTCCGTCCGCCATCTGGGGTGGGCACGCGCGAAGTCACAGGTCTCCCACCGTCCGTAACGCATCTTCTGGAGCCAGTGATTCACTGGGCAGCGTTATCACCCGCGAGGAGGAGCGATGACCGACGAGGAACCGGCACCGCGCGCTCACCTGGGCGTCGAATTCTTCGTCGCCGTTGCGACAGATGGGCCGTCCGACGACGAGGTGGACGAGGAGTACGCGCCCGCGAGTGGCCGGTGGCGGAAGTGGCGCGGGCCTCGGGTGACCCAGATCGGGCAGGACGCGCTGACGGCGTCGGCGCGGTTGGTGGGTGAGCAGGTGGGGATGGTGGTCCGGGAGACGCTGGCCGGGATGGAGCGCGCCGAGCTTGCCCAGGCGACGGCGG
>DASTLT010000141.1:0-12866 GCA_035714625.1 Pseudonocardiaceae bacterium
CTGAGTGTGGTAAATCTCGGCTGCCGCAGACTGGTTGATGATGTCCTGGATCCGGTCGGAGACCACCATGCTCGTCAGGTGCTCGGGCATCGCGGGGGGCTCGATGGTGGTCGGGGTGAGCGGGACGCCACCGTTGCGGGCGATCAGCCGTGCTTCGTTCATGGAGGCGATGGCGGTGGCCAGGTTGTCGGCGAATCCGTTGACCGCATCACCGACCCGGGAGATCATGTCGTAGAGGGCGCCCGTGTCCCGCTTACCGGCCTCCATCTGGTCGCGGAACAGGTCACCGACGTCGTCGCTCCAGCAGAAGTCGGAATTCGTGCTGACCTGGGCGAGCAGATCCCTGGTGTCCAGAGCGCCCTCACCGAGTTCCCGTAGCCAGCGGCCATACTCCCGGCAGCCCTGCGGGTCACCGGCAATCTGGGTGTCCAGTGACATGATCCCCCCAAGCTCAGAACGGTTCGATCTTGGTCAGATACCGGGTCGCGGTCGTGTCGGCCTCCCGCAGGGTCCGGATCGAGGCCTCCACGTTCTCCCCCGCCGCACCCAGTGCGGACGTCAGCCTGCCGAGCACCTCGGCCACCGAGGCAGTGGCTGCCGCGAGCACCGCAGTGGACTGTCCCCCGTTGGGCAGCGCAGGAGCGGTGTAAGCTAGCCCGTCCAGGGACACCATGCCGAGATAAAGCAGGCTCACCAGACCCTCCATGCTGTCCGGTCGAGCATCGATGCCTGCACCGCCGCTCATGACGGCCGCCCTTCCGGCCCGTGCCGCTCATCCTGGGCCAAGCTGAGATCGAGCACGATACGATCGACACCAAGCTCGCGTTGCAGCGCGACAATCCGCGCCGCCGGCAGCAACAGCCACGGCTGATAGTCGCCACAACAATGGATCAGGGCTGCCAGCGATGAGTACACCAGCGCGAGCACCGCATCGTCAGCGGTCTGCCGCAGCTCGAACTGGGTCTTGTCGGCGTCCAGGGCTGCCTCGGCCACCGGCACGTACACCTGCTCCGGCAGTCGAACCGGCGGCAGCGCAGCGAACAACGGCGCAGCGGGCGACAGCGCAGAGGTCACTTCCGGGCTCACGCAGGTCCCCCTTACCCGTCGATCGTGCTCGCAGAGTAACGGGGATGACTCGTCAATGGGCTCCCCACCGAGCGCAGTCACGCAAATGCCTGATCGTGACCAGCCTGTCGGCGGCTACCGCTCACCATCTAGGCGACGTAGCGTGACAAAGCTGGCCGCGGCGCGGCGGCCAGCCCATCATCACATCGGGTTCACCCCGGCAGCGGCAGCAACAGGCTGAGCAGCAGCCAGGAACCGACCGCGGACGGCAGCAGGGAGTCCATCCGATCCATCAGCCCACCATGTCCGGGCAGCAGGGTGCCCATGTCCTTCACCCCGAGATCGCGTTTGATCAGCGATTCGACCAGGTCCCCTCCAGTGGCGGTGAGCACGATCACGGCCCCGAACAGCACCCCCTGCCACGGCTGCCCGTCGAGCAGGTGGGTGACGGCGAGGCCGCCGACGGCGATCCCGGCGACCAGCGATCCGGTGAAACCTTCCCAGGACTTCTTTGGACTGATCGAGGGGGCCATCGGGTGTCGCCCCCCGAGCACGCCGGCCACATAACCACCGACATCCGAGGCCACCACCCCGAGCATGAAGCACAGCACCCGGGCCGCTCCATCGGCCGGCACCACCAGCAGCGCCGCGAAGGCGGCGCAACCGGGCACGTAGGCTGTGGTGAACAGCGACGCGCTGACGTCCCGGACATACTCGGTGGGCCCGCCGGTGAACCGCCACACCAGGCAGGCCAGCACGGTGAGCACGAAGGAGACGAGTATCCCGTCCCGGCCGAACGGCCAGGCCAGCCATACCATCGCCTGCCCACCGATCAGCACCGGCACCACGGCCACCCGGATACCCGCTCCCCGCCGCAGCGCCCCCGCAAGCTCCCAGGTGGACACCGCCACCGCGGCGGACACAATGCCGATGAACACCTGCCGGACGGTCAGCAACGCGGCCAGGATGGCGCCGCCCAATATCACCCCGACGAGAATCGCCGCACGGAGGTCACGACCGGCCCGGGAGAACCGAGCGGCGTCGGGCACGGGGGGGCCCGCGGCAGCGGGGGAGCGCTCGGGGACTCCGGCGGCAGGCACGCTCAGACCTCGAGCAGCTCGGCTTCCTTGTGCTTGACGAGCTCGTCGACCTGACTCACGTAGCGGTGCGTGGTGCCCTCCAGTTCCTTTTCCGCCCGGGCCACGTCGTCCTCGCCGGCCTCGCCGTCCCGGGCGATCCGGTTGAGCTCCTCCTTGGCCTTGCGGCGGATGTTGCGGATTGACACCTTGGCGTCCTCGCCCTTGGCGTGCGCCACCTTGACCAGATCCCGGCGCCGCTCCTCGGAGAGCTGGGGAATGACCACCCGAATGATGGTGCCGTCATTGGTCGGGTTGACGCCGAGGTCGGAATCGCGGATCGCCTTCTCCATCGGCCGCAACTGGCTGGGATCGTACGGCTTGATCACCGCCATCCTGGCCTCCTGGACCGTCACGCTGGCCAACTGGATCAATGGGGTGGGAACGCCATATGCCTCCACCACGATCCGGGAGAACATCGCTGGGCTGGCCCGCCCGGTCCGTACGGTAGCCAGGTCCTCCTTGGCCACCGACACGGCTTTCTCCATCTTCTCCTCGGCGTCGAAGAGGGTCTCGTCGATCACTTCTGCTCCTTGTCCGCCTACCGTCTGATCCGCCCGGCGGTCGCTTCGGACCCGGTACGACCGAGCCGCGGTGTGACCCGGCCCCCAGTATCTCTCTCTGCTGACCACCGTCGTCAGAGGTCCCGCTCAGGCCGGGGAGCTGACCAGGGTGCCGATCGGCTCACCGCGCACTGCGCGCGCGATATTACCCTCGGTGAGCAGATTGAACACAATGATCGGCAGATTGTTGTCCATGCAGAGGCTGAAGGCGGTCGCGTCCGCCACCTTGAGCCCGCGTTCCAGCACCTCACGGTGGGTGATGTGGCGGAACATCGTGGCCGTGGGATCGGTCCTGGGGTCGGCGGTGTACACCCCGTTCACGGCCTTGCCCATCAGCACGACCTCACAACCGATCTCCAGGGCACGCTGGGCCCCGGTCGTGTCGGTCGAGAAGTAGGGCATCCCCACCCCCGCGCCGAAGATCACTACCCGGCCCTTCTCCAGGTGCCGGATGGCCCGCCGGGGAATGTAGGGCTCGGCGACCTGCCCCATCGTGATCGCCGTCTGCACCCGGGTGTCGAGCTTGTGCTCCCGCTCCAGGAAGTCCTGCAGGGCCAGGCAGTTCATCACCGTGCCGAGCATGCCCATGTAGTCCGCGCGGGACCGTTCCATACCTCCCTGCTGCAACTGCTCACCGCGGAAAAAGTTGCCGCCGCCGATCACCACCGCCATCTGCACCCCGGTGGCCACCACCTCGGCGATCTGCCGGGCAACCGCCTTGACGACCTCCGGATCCACCCCGACGCCGCCACCGCCGAACATCTCACCACCGAGCTTGAGCAGCACCCTGCGATATCCCGGGCCGGTCAGGTCCGCCGGTGCGCCCGGCTGAGCGAGCATCGCGCGTTCGTGGTCCGAGCCCAACATCTGCAGTTACGGTCCCTCCCGGTGCGGCAACAGGCCAGTCACGAGGCCGGCCGGGACGGCCTTCGCCGGTCGACGCTCCTGGCCCGCCGCCACTGTCAGGCCTGGCCGACCTCGAAGCGAGCGAACCGCCGCACGGTCACCCCAGCCTCGTTCAGTACGGCCTGGACGGTCTTCTTGGTGTCCTGCACGGAAGCCTGCTCCAGCAGCACCGTGTCTTTGAAGAAGCCATTGAGGCGGCCTTCGACGATCTTCGGAAGCGCCTGCTCAGGCTTGCCTTCCTCGCGGGCGGTCTGCTCGGCGATGCGCCGCTCGCTGGCCACGACCTCCGCGGGCACCTCGTCCCGGCTGACATACCGGGGACGCATCGCCGCCACCTGCATCGCAATCGCTCGGGCCGTCTCCGGTGCGTCACCCTGATACTCGACCAGCACTCCCACCGCAGGCGGCAGGTCGGAGGCCCGTCGGTGCAGGTAGGTGGCTACCTGACCGTCGAAGGACACCACGCGTCGCAACTGCAGCTTCTCACCGATCTTGGCCGAGATGGCGTGCACCGCGTCGGCCACGGTGCCGCCGTCCAACTCGGCCTGGGCCAGCGCTTCGGCGTCGGCCGGCCGGATCCGACTCGCCTCCGCGATGATCTTTTCGGCGAGCTCTTGGAAATCGGTGCCCTTGGCCACGAAATCGGTCTCGCAGTTGAGCTCGATCAGCACGCCGTCCTTGGCGGCGACCAGGCCGTTGGCGGTGGCCCGTTCGGCCCGCTTGCCCACGTCCTTGGCACCCTTGATACGCAGCAGCTCGACCGCATTGTCGAAGGCGCCTTCGGACTCCTCCAATGCCTTCTTGCAGTCCATCATCCCAGCCCCGGTCAATTGCCGGAGCCGTTTGACGTCAGCGGCGGAATAATTCGCCATTGTTGCCTTTCCGTCCTCAGTCTTTGTGAACCTAGGGTACTCTCCGGGCTGCCGCAGTGACGCCGACGAAGCCGCTCAGGGCTGGGCCACACCGTTGTTCGCGGCGGTCACCGAATCGCCCGGTCGCATCGCGGTGTCCGGCTCGGACTGACCGCCGGAGACCAGCAGCTCCTGCTCCCATTCGGCCAGTGGCTCGTCGGCACCGGCCTCGGGCTTGTCGGAGCCATCGCCGCCGGAGCGCCCGGCTCTCGACATCAGCCCGTCAGCCGCGGCGTCGGCCACCACCCGGGTCAGCAGCGCCGCCGAGCGAATCGCATCGTCATTGCCGGGAATGGGGTAGTCCACCTCGTCGGGGTCGCAGTTGGTGTCCAAGATCGCAACCACCGGGATGCCCAGCTTGCGGGCCTCGCCGACGGCAATCTGCTCCTTCTTGGTGTCCACCACCCACACCGCGCTGGGCACGCGCTGCATGTCCCGGATGCCGCCCAGGGTTCGCTCCAGCTTGTCCTTCTCCCGGGTACGCATCAGGATCTCTTTCTTGGTCAGCCCGGCGAAACCGCCGGTCTGCTCCATGGATTCGAGTTCCTTGAGGCGCTGAAGGCGCTTGTGGACGGTGGAGAAGTTGGTGAGCATGCCGCCCAGCCAGCGGTGGTTCACGTAGGGCATACCCACCCGCTGGGCGTGGTGCGAGATTGCTTCCTGCGCCTGCTTCTTCGTGCCGACAAACAGGACCGAGCCACCGTGTGCCACGGTTTGCTTGATGAACTCGTAGGCCCGGTCGATATAGGTCAGGGTCTGTCGTAGGTCGATGATGTAGATGCCATTGCGCTCGGTGAAGATGTAACGCTTCATCTTCGGGTTCCAGCGTCGGGTCTGGTGCCCGAAATGCACGCCGGAGTCGAGCAGTTGCCTCATGGTGACGACGGCCATTGCCGGTGCACACCTCGATAGGTCGGGCGGGTCGGCCTCGGGAGCCGGCACGCTGATGCGGTTGTCGCGGGGGACCGGGTCGGTCCACCGCCCTGGCGCCAGCCCGGCGACCGGACCTCGGGCAGTCAGCTTCAGACCGCGGCGAGGACCGCCGGACGCCGTACCCCGGCAGGAGTGAGGACTGGCGCGCGAAGTCGACCCGCACACAGGTCGCCCACCCAGTGTACGACCCGGGCCGGGCACCCCCCAGCCCAGGTGCGCGGGTTCATCCCCAGTTGTCCACATCACCCCTCATCATCCCCAACCACCGCGCTCGACGGGGCGCCATCCGGTGGGTACCCGGCACGCTGGCCGGCATGTCACGGACCCTGCTGTGCACCGCGCTCGCAGCGCTGTTCTGCGCTGCACCGGCCATGGCCCTGCCGGCCAGCGGACCAGCCCCGCTGCCGGCACTCCCCCGCCTGCTGAGCGCGGCGCCAGGAGCAGGTGACGCCGACCGCCCGCCGCGCCCTGCGGGAAGGTTCGGCTGGCCACTTCCCGGATCTCCTGCCGTGGCTCGGAGGTTCGAACCACCGGCTCACCGGTTCGGGCCCGGGCATCGCGGCGTGGATCTGATCAGCACAAGTGGCACCCCGGTGCTGGCCGCCGGCCCGGGCACGGTGGTGTTCGCTGGCCCCGTGGCAGGCCGGGGGGTGGTATCGATCGAGCATGCCGGTGGCTTGCGCACCACCTACGAACCGGTACTGCCAAGCGTTGCCACCGGTGACCAGGTGGCGACCGGTCAGC
This sequence comes from Pseudonocardiaceae bacterium, assembly GCA_035714625.1. GTDB lineage: Bacteria > Actinomycetota > Actinomycetes > Mycobacteriales > Pseudonocardiaceae. The sequence continues at coordinate 6,259 of DASTLT010000141.1, forward strand.
AGATCGGCACCGTGGCGCCCGGGCACCCCGGCTGCCCGGTGCCGACCTGCCTGCATTGGGGTGCCCGACGAGGGACCAGCTACCTCGACCCGCTCCGCCTGCTCGCACCGGACCGGGTGCGCCTGCTGCCCTGGCCGACCGGCCCCGGTGAGAGGTGATGTTCAACCGGCAGTCGCCTCGAGCATCTTGCTGCGCAGCCGCAGCACGGCCCGGGTATGCAACTGGCACACCCGTGACTCGGTCACCCCGAGCACCCGACCGATCTCGGCCAACGTGAGGTTCTCGAAGTAGTAGAGGGTCACCACAACCCGGTCCCGGTCGGTGAGCTGCGAGACCGCCTGGGCGAGCAACCGCTTGCTCTCTGCCGAGTCAAGCACCGCACCCGGTTCGGCCACTTTGTCGTCCGGCAGCGTCTCAGCGAGCGAGGGGCCGCCCCGGCCGACCGCGACCAGCTCGTCCAGCGCAACCACGCTGGTCAGTTGCAACTGGGCGTAGACATCCCGTAGATCCGAAAGGGGGATGCCAAGCTCCTCGGCCACCTCGGCATCACTAGCGGAGCGCTGTAGGCGACTCTCGAGACGTTCCAGCGCCCGCTCCACCTCCCGGGCCCGGGTGCGCACCGAACGAGGCACCCAATCCTGGGCGCGTAGCTCGTCCAGAATCGCTCCTCGGATCCGCTGCATCGCGTAGGTCTCAAACTTCAGGCCACGCTCCTGCTCGAAGCGCTCGATAGCGTCGACCAGACCGAACACCCCCGACTGAACCAGGTCAGCAACGTCGACATGGGCGGGCAACCCGGTGCCTACCCGACCTGCCACGTACTTCACCAAGGGCGCGTAGTGCAGCACCAGGCGGTCCCGCAGCGTGATGTCGTGATCGCGCCCATAGGCCCGCCATAGGGCCACGATACCGGCTTCTACCTCATCCCCACTCTTCGCGGAACCCCTATCTGCTGAGCCACTATGGTCCGGACTCCGCGGGCCTGGACTCGGTGGGTCCGGCTCCCTATGGCTCGGATCCCTGCCGACGTCCCGGTCCTTGGTTCCTGCACTTTCCGCGGAGGGCATTTTCTCATTAGAGGGCCCTGGGCCATCGGGGGCTACTGGGCCATCAGGGGTTACTGGGCCGCCGGAGGGGATGACGGTAAGTGTCTGGTCGCGACCCCCGGAATGGTCAGGAACGGGGGTGGCTCCGGTCATGGATTGTCTTTAACCTTTCGACAGTCACGTGCGTGTAGAGCTGGGTGGTTGCGAGCGTAGCGTGACCGAGCAGTTCCTGGACCGTACGAAGGTCCGCTCCTCCTTCTACTAGGTGTGTGGCCGCGCTGTGCCGCAACCCGTGCGGGCCGATGTCCGCAGCGCCGGGCACCGCGCGGACCGTGTCGTGCACGACAGCGCGGATGATCCGCTGATCGACCCGTCCTCCGCGCGCGCCGAGGAATAATGCCGCTGGTGAGCGGGGGTGTGCCAGGGCAGGTCGTCCGGCCGCGAGCCAGCGGAGCAGGGCCCGCTCGGCGGGCCCCCCATAGGGCACCGCACGCTCCTTCGCACCCTTGCCGAGTACCCGTACCAGGCGCCGGTCCCGATCGACGTCGGCCAGGTCAAGTCCACACAGTTCGGCGACACGGATACCGGTCGCATACAACAGTTCCACCACCGCATAGTCACGCAAGGCAACGGGATCACCCTGCGCAGCGCCCAGCTCCGCAGCCCGTAGCGCGGTTGCCACCTGGTCCGGCGGCAACACCGCAGGCAGGACTCGCGGTGAGCGCGAAATGACCAGCCGGGCACCTGGATCACTGTCCAGCAGCCCAGCCTTACTGGCCCAGGCGGTGAAGGCACGGGCCGCCGCAGCGCGGCGCGCCACTGTGCTGCGCCGGCGCCCGTCGCGATGCTGGGCGCCCAGCCAGCCGCGCAGAACTGGGAGGTCCAACGCCGTGAGATCCTTCCCGCCCGAATCGATCATGTACCGTAGCAATGCGCTGACATCGGCACGGTAGGCGCGCACGGTATGCGATGACAGACCGCGCACTGATCGTAGGTGGGCCGCGAAGCGCTCTCGGTGGGCCACGAGATCGGGTGGCAGCGCATCCTGTTGCTGCGGGTCCTTGCTCACTCACTGGACGCTGCGCTCTCGACGGGACCAGGTCAAGCACCGCCACGCCCACGCTCAGCACTGAGCCGGTACCAGCCGGTCACTCCGCAGCCCACGAGGCCGTGCAATTCCAGCAACGGCAGTACAGCCCGTACCCGGTGCAACGGTATCCCGGAATCGCGAGTGAGCTGCTCGGGATGGCGGGGGGCCCGGGCCGGCAACGCCTCATACACCGCGAGCTGCTCGGGGCTCAACCCATCGGTGCCACGAAGGGGGGTGCTCAACGCCGGGGCAAGATCGGTTCCGATCCGCCCCACGGCCTCCACGACCTCGGCCACCCGGGTGACCAGCAGGGCCTGTTCGTCGCGCACCAGCAGATGGCATCCGACCGAGAGCGCCGAGGTGATCGGTCCGGGCACTGCCATCACGATCCGCCCCAGCGCGGCTGCTGCCGCGGCGGTGCGCCGGGCGCCGCTGCGCACGCCGGCCTCGACCACGACCGTGCCCGCCGCGAGCGCAGCGATCAAGCGGTTGCGCACCAGGAAGCGGTAGCGGGCCGGCCTGACCCCCGGGGGGTACTCGCTGATCACTGCCCCCTGCCGGGCGACCTGGTCCAGCAGCCGCTGATGTCCAGCAGGATAGGGCCGGTCCAGCCCGCATGCCTGCACCGCCACGGTGGGCCCCTGCGCCGTCAGTGCCCCCCGATGCGCTGCCCCATCGATGCCGAAGGCGGCACCCGAGACCACCGCAATCCCGGCTTCCGCCAGCCCGTAACCGAAATCCGCAGCAACGTGCTCCCCGTAGCCGGTCGCGGCCCGGGCCCCGACCACCGCCACCGCCCGGTCACCGAAGTCGTCGAGACGGGCGGCTCCCCGCGCCCACAGTGCCACCGGAGATCGCCAGCGCTGATCAGCCAGTGCGGTGGGGGTGGCGAAGCAGGCGAACGCCTCGGCGGGCCACTCGTCGTCCTCGGGAACCACCAGACGGCCGCCGAGCGCGGCGATCGCAGCCAGGTCGTTCTCGGCTCGATCGTCGGTGTGCCGCGCCGCGGTCTCGGCTGCCACCGGCTCGGGCACCTGCCCTGCGGCCACCAACCGGGCCGCCCGCACCGGTCCCACCTCGGTGATCAGCGCGGCGACGGCCGGAGCGGGTGGTTCAGCGACCCGGCTGAGATAGGCCCGAGCCCGCCACAACTCGCGCTGCCCGGGCGTCACGCCGCACTCCGATCCCGCAACCCCAGAGCTGCCGAGACGTCCTCAGCCGAGGGGCGGTCCCGACCGGCCAGGTCAGCCACGGTCCAGGCCAGCCGCAGCACCCGGTCGGCTCCCCGGGCGCTGACCAATCCCCTGCGCAGCGCCATATCGATCGGTGCGGTCACTGCGGGCGGCAACCGGAAGCGCCGTCGCAGCACCGGACCGGGTACCTCGGCATTGCTGGCCCACCCGGTGCCCGCCCAGCGGGCGCGCGCGGCGGCACGGGCCTGCTGCACCCGCCGCCGCACCGTCGCCGTGCTCTCCGGCTCAGCACTGACCCGGCCCATGTCCTTCACCGGCCGCATCGCCACCCGCAGGTCCACCCGATCCAGCAGCGGCCCGGACAGCCGCCCGAGATATCTGCGGCGAACCGAAGGGGCGCAGGTGCAATCTCGATCATCCGGTGGCGCGCAGGGACACGGATTGGCCGCCAGGATGAGCAGGAACCGGGCCGGATAGTGGACCACCCCATCCCGGCGGGCCAACCGAACCTCGCCTTCCTCCAGCGGGATGCGCAACGCCTCCAGCGCCCTCGGTCCGAATTCGGCGACCTCGTCGAGGAACAGCACGCCGCGGTGCGCCCGGCTCACCGCGCCCGGCCGGGCCAGCCCGGCCCCCCCGCCGACCAGCGCGGCCACCGAACTGGTGTGGTGGGGCGCGACAAAGGGGGGAAAGGTGATCAGCGGGGTCTCCGGGGCCAGCAGACCGGCCACCGAGTGCACTGCCGTCACCTCCAGCGCCTCGCTCTCGCTCAGTTCGGGCAGCAGCCCGACCATCCGCTGGGCCAGCATCGTCTTGCCGGTCCCCGGCGGTCCGGTGAGCAGCAGATGGTGACCACCCGCCGCGGCGAGTTCCACCGCCCACCGCGCTTCGCCCTGCTCCAGTACGTCGGCCAGGTCCGGAACCAGCACCGGCGGCGCCGGGCGCGGCCGGCCGGGCCGCGCCAGCTCCTGGGCGGGATCGCGCAACCAGTTCACCACCTCGGCGAGCCGCGACGCCCCGTACACCTGCACGCCACTCACCAGCGCCGCCTCGGCAAGTGAGGAGGTGGGCACCACCACCCGCCCGATCCCCACCCGGCGGGCTGCGAGCACGGCAGGAAGCACCCCGCGCACCGGCCGCAACCGGCCGTCCAGGGCCAGTTCCCCGATCAGCACCACGCCGCGCAGCCGCTCGGTGGGCAGCCGGCCGTCGGCCGCCAGCAGGGCGCAGGCCAGCGCGAGATCGTAGCTGCTGCCGCCCTTGGGCAGGGTCGCGGGGGACAGCGCGAGAGTCATCCGCCGAGGCGGCCACCGCTGGCCTGAGTTGAGCACCGCAGCCCGCACCCGATCCCGGGCCTCAGACAGTGCGGTGTCGGGCAGGCCGACCATCTGCAGTCCGGGCAGGCCAGGCCCGATGTGGGCCTCGATCTCCACCAGCACCCCATCAACCCCGTGCAGCGCCACCGCCCACGCGCTTGCCAGCGACATCAGAACGCACCCCGCAGGTGCTCCACGGTCACCGGCCCGTCCTGCGGGTACAGCACGGCGAGCACGTCGAAGCGGATCTCGCACCAGCCGACCCGGTGCGCGCGCAGCCACTCGGCAGTGACCCGCCGGATCCGGGCTGCCTTGGCCGGAGTCACCGCTTCCGACGGCTCCCCGTACCCGGTCCCGGAACGGGTCTTGACCTCGCACACGATCAGGCGCTCGCAGTCGGTGGCCACCAGATCAAGCTCACCCTCCCGGCAACGCCAGTTACGGGACAGCACCACCAGCCCGGTGGCAGCCAGATACTCCGCAGCCAGGTCCTCGCCCTGCCTGCCCAGCACCGCACCGGAGCGCTGCGCCGGCTGCGCATCGCTCCCCGCCGGTGCTCCCGTCGCTTCCGATACCCCGGTCGCTGCCCGTGCGTTCATCCCCATCCCAGCCCTTTCCCGGCGATTTCCAGGCCCGAGACTGCCCGGCCGAGAGGCCGCCGTCGATGTCTGGTGCCCGAGGCTGTGGACAACGGGGGCCGATGTGGATAACTGCGGTGCCTGGCCACGCCAAAGCACCGCAGTGTCAGGGCGATGTGCTAGCGCCCACCCGGCTCATCAACGCCCAAGCATCCCGGGTATGAACGCTGAGCCCAAAAGCTCTCTCTCTAGCTGGTGGGCGCTTCTGCCGAGGACGCGGGTCATCCTCGCGCCTCTGGTTCCGGTCCTGCTGGCGGACGTGGTGGTTTTTTGCCGCGCACACCAAGAGGGACGATCTCGACGCGAGCGTTCAGAATCCTGACGCAATCCGTTAGTTAGTTGCTGCGATCTGCCGGGCGAGGTCTTGTGCAGTTGAGTCTTTTTGTAAAGTGAGCACTGCACCTAACTTTCGCAATGCCTCAGTACTCTGTACTGAACGCACGTTCTCTGCCAGCTTGACTGCTCGCTCTGCATGCCGTACGCCGACTGTGACTTCCCTTGCCTTCAAATAGGAGATGGCAAGCGGAGCGGTCTCCTGCACGGCGAGACGTCCAGTTCGCTGAGGCACGACCTTATCGAAGGCATTTACTGCACTTGCGTAGTCGCCAAGGTCAAGACTGACGTGACCAACCATGCTCGTTGCATCTGGGGTATCTGCTCCCGGTGCGTTTCTCAGGCGCACGAGTGCATGCTTGGCTGATTCAGGGCTGTGCGATGTGTAGGCCGAGCCGAGCAGACCCCAGGTGATGGCGTCGGGCGCCTTGCACACAGTTGTTAGTTCGAACAGCTTTGCTGCAGCCTGATGACGACCTAACAGGATCTCGGCACGACCTGCGTCGCTTACGACTTTGATAAGTGTTTCTTTGTCTCCTGCCTCACGAGCAAGATCCAGGGCTGTGGCGTGGCATTGCCAAAACACGCGCTTGTGACCAGCGTCGAACGCCGACCAGGCAGCAGCACGACAGAGGCCACTCGCCGCCACCTGAAGATCACGATTGGCTGGGCTGGATCGTAGCGCGCCGACGACCTGTTTGGCGACGCCCTTTGCCGCAGCGAACGCTGCACCACCGCCGTGCTCGAGGTCCAGGTCCCAGATCTTCGTCGCCATGCTCCGGATCCACGGAACGTCGTGCTTGCTGAGCGTACCGGGCGGACCGCTCAGCAACGGGAGGCCGCCCCGCTCCCAGGGCCTTCGGCAAAGTCGTGGGCTGGGGCTTGGGGCAGGTCCGGGGACAGTCGAACTGGATGGTCACGATCGGATAGCGACGGTGTGTTGGGGGGGAGGAACGCACCGGAGCTCCGGTAGGAGTGTCGATCGACCAAGA
>DASTLT010000142.1:0-14827 GCA_035714625.1 Pseudonocardiaceae bacterium
CATCGGCCACCCCGACGCGGGGTCTGATCAGGCAACAACGGCTTCAGTCGAGCCCATTCCTCATCGGTCAGATCATGGCGATCAAGCACCCAGAAGATCTATCGTATCCGCCCACCGAGATCCACGGGACACGCTCTAACCGAGACTCCGGTGGGTACACCCCGGACAGGCCGCGTGTCGGCGTCTCGTGCACGGAGTGTTGTGCACTTGCAGCTCTGCGTGGGGGACCGTCGCGTGCCGAGGACGCCCCGAGCCCGTCGAGCTACTGATCGTCCTGCTGTCCACCCTGGGCGATGACCGTGTTCAACAGGTTGACGATCTGCTGCAGCCCGGCGGCGGTGGCATCGAGCTTGCCGCGCATCTCGGTAAACCCGTTGTCCACCTTCTGCTCGAGACGATCAAATCGCGCGGCGGTTTGCTGGCCGAGCGCGTTGATCGCCTTGCGGTTCGCGAGCCGGCCTCGGGAGCGGGCACATGCGCAGGGGCGATGACGCATCGTCACAGCCTGCCCGACCTCAGCTCCCACGGATGCAACAGACCCGTTTTGACAGTTGTCGGAAGTCTCGGTCTGGCCGCGGTGACCTGCCCAACGTCGTGATCGTTTCCGTGGAGTTCCTGAGGCCGACGGACCGGATTGAGCTAGCCTGCCGTGTCATGCCCAAAGCAGCCCGGGTGCTGGCCGCGCTCAAGCGCGACGGCTGGACCGAGACCCGCCGTGCGGGGTCTCATCGTGTCCTGGTGAAGGGTGATCGTCAGCGGGTGTGGGCTTAACCAATGACGGGGTGGATCTCGGTGGTCCGGCCATGGCCCGGGTCGCCAAAGACTATGGCTACACCCTTGCTGAGCTGCGCAAGCTATAGGATGATGATCGAATGGACGCCACCTTGCGGGTTGAGTTCTACTTCGACGACGAGGCGGGCAACTGGCACTATCGGGTGCCGGCTCTGCACATCAACGGTGGTGGTCTGGCCAGCCGTGACGAGGCTGAGCGCGACTGTATGGACGCGATCTCCTTCGCCCTGCAGGGCGACCCGAGAGACTATGACAGCGGCAGCGACGCGGTCCTGCTCGACATCTCCGTCGCCTCAGCCGCGTGATCATACGGGCGTGGAGGCACTGTTGCATTGAGCGTCACCGTGCGATCTTGGCAGGAAGTCTCCGATGAGGCTCACCTTCAGCGCCTGGCCCGCAACGTCGCCAACCGCGTCGGGCTGACCGCCTCGATCGGCACCGCCGGCGACGCCCACCGAAGCCCAAACCAGTTCACAACTTTTTGATCTTCACGAGGAGACCTGGGTCTCCCACGGTGTCCGTGTTATGCAGGTATACCCGCAAGCGATGATTGATCCCCACGAGCCGTGACAGGTCTACCGGCTCTTCACTTCCCGCAGGTGCAGCTCTTGCAGGTGCGGTAGCGCGGACAACGGCTGGAGATCGGTGATGGGGCAGGAGACGAGAGGAGGGCGGGGCCGCCCACGGTGACACCAGCGTGTCAGCGGGGCCAGGTCACCGCGAATCCAGTAACCGCCCGGTCGTGCAGTATGGGTTGGTCAGGCCCGGGCGTCGGGGATCACCGAACATGAGACCGTAGAGTTCGTGACCACGAGCCTGCAGGAGTCCGTCCTTATCTTCTGGGACATAGACCATACCTTACTCACCATCGGCAACGTCAGCCGGGAGATTTACGAGGCAGCGTTTGAGGAGGTTGTCGGGCAACCGCTACGCGAACTGGCCGACATGACCGGCCGGACCGAGCGAGCAATCCTAGCGGAGACGTTAGCGCTGCATGGTGTCTCGGATCCTGAGCGTAAATTCGATGACTGCTACACCGCGCTTGCCAGAGCGGCTGACAAGCTCCGTGAACGCATGGCCGCGGCTGGGCGTCGACTGCCTGGTGCTGCGGAGGCGATTGCGGCACTAACCAAGCATAACGTGGTGCAGTCCGTCGTCACCGGCAACCTTAAACCGGTCGCTGTGACGAAGCTGGAGGTCTTCGAGTTGGCCGAGTATTTTGACTTCGAGGTTGGAGGCTACGGCTCAGATGGCGATACCCGGCCGCCGCTCATCCGCCAGGCTTGGCAGCGTGCGCAGCGCAAATACGGCCTGGCGTTTCATCCTGACCGGGTAGTTGTTATTGGGGACACACCGCTTGACATGGCGGCTGCGCGAGAAGTGGGAGTTCGGGCTGTGGGGGTCGCCACTGGCGGCAGCACGTTAGACGAACTTATCGCGGTTCAGGCCAATGCCGTTCTTCCCGATTTGACCGACACCGAGGCGGTTATCCAGGCAGTCTACTGCGTGACTCATACTTAGCTAATCTGCTGAGGAACGCCGGACCATGACTTCATCGTAGCGCTGGCGAAACTCACGGACTATCCTGCAAGTACCAAATGGGCCGAGAGCTACACAAAATTCGCCGAGGCGTTCGACCACGCGCGCCGAGCCAATCGACTCGCAGAGAACCACGGCATTGGTGGCGATTTCACAGGCACGCTCCACCTCTCGTTGCAGCAAGTAGCATCGCGCAAGCCGTACCAGGTAATGCACTTGATCACGAGTACGATGCGGCGCCTTTTGCGCCAAGAGATCGAGGACGGCCGTGAGCACGGTAGACGCCTCGGTTGCCATGCCGAGGTCGAGGTAGCAAGCGCCCTCTTGGGCCGCAACCTCGATCTCGTCAACATACGAAATCCACAAAGGCTCTTCTTGCTGCCCGGCCCTGCTAAAGGCCGTGCGCACCTCGTCGAGGCTGCGCAGACACTCGTTGGTGTTGTGCAAGCCAGCATGGGCACGGGCAAGTCGAGTGGCCAGCATCGTCTTGGTGAGTGGCGTCACGCTGCCATTGCCGACGCCGGAAGCTGTCTGCGCCAAGGACAGGGCCGAGCGAAGGTGCCCTCGGTAGGTTTCTTGAAGGCTTAAGTAGGCCAGGGAACTGGCGGCAAGCGCTGATTGCTGGGCCTCGTATGCGGCATAGACTGTCGTGGTGAAATAACGGCGGGCCGCCCCATGGCGATTACCATCGAGTGCCAGCCAGCCGGTCAGTTGGCTCAACTGCGCAAAGGCAGCGAGGCCATCCGCCGATTCCTGCTCAACAGTCCCACCAAGGCGCGCGACATAGCGCGACAGTGGCAGATAGAGCACGTCACCGCCAAGCTCGTCATCCAGTTGCAGGAAGAGCTTGAGCAGCACCTCCACGCGCTCGGCGATCGACGCGCTCTCCAGGGCTGAGACGCAAACCCCGCCAACCTCACGGTTGCCGAGTATTGGCAGACGGTCAGCCGTCAAGGAATTCAGCAGAGCTGCCAGGTCAAGACCGCCTCCGTCGGCATCCGCGATATGTAGCGAAGCATCGCAGCGACTCGTCACCGCCCGCCGGCTCTGACCCGGCATGTCAAACCACAAAAGCTCGGCGGGTATGCTTAGCGTCTTGGCCCAGTGCCGCAGGGTATCGAGATGCAGGATGGGCGAGCCGGTCTCAACCTGGCTGACCTGGGGTTGGCGGAGGCCCAGCCACTGGCCGAGCAGGGTTTGCGATATGCCGCTGGGGCCGTAGACCGCGTGGTGGTGAGGGTGCGTGCGGTAGGCCCGGGAGACCCAGCCCATATGCTGGGCGGCGAAAGCCTCCCGGAACTGCTCGGTGTCCCAGAACTCAGGCGGCACCTCGGGTGGGGCGATGAACTTGTCCCGCGAGAGTCGCTGGCAGCGGGCGCACTGGCGTCCCGGGTTGTCTTTTGCTAGGCGTGTGCCGCACCAGCAGTAGTACTGCCGTGCTCGTCGCGACCCCATCGCTCCCCTCCTGCGTTCTGATCCGTTCCGAGGAGTGTAACGGGCCGCCTCATCGTCCCTGACGCAGGGGATCAGAGAGGAATCGCCTCGACGGACATGGCAGGTATGCCTGTGATACGTCTATCTGGTTCCTGAGATACCCAGCGTCCGCGCGCTCAGAGCTTCCGGATCTTGACGAGGGGACCGGAGTTGCCCACAGTGGCCGTATCACGTAGGTGTACTCGCAAACGATGGCTCAGGCGCACGAACGACGACACGTCGACGGGCTCATCGATGTCAAGCAAGAACAGCTCCTGCAAGTGCGGTAACCTGACCAGCGGCGCGAGGTTCAGGGCCGGGAATTTTCTGAACCACACCTTTCTTAACGACTGAAGCAAAACTAACGGCTCCAGATTGGTTACCGGACAGTCCGCCAGATTGACTGTTTGTAGGTCACTTCCCGCCAACGCGTCAAGCGACGTGACTGTTGGCACTGACCAGACACCGAACTCCTCGAGCCGGTCGAGGACAGGTTCCACTGAGGCAACACCATCAGTGAGCGGTGCGTCTTCAATGATCAACGATTTGAGATTGGGGAGCCGCGCAAAGGCACTTAGATCGCGAATACACCTGGCGTTCCGTAAGTTTACGTAGCGCAGATGGGAAGCTGATACCAGCGCCGACAGGTCCGCTAACTCGCTGCAGTTGTACAAGATCACTGATTCCAGCGCCGGGCAGTCGCCAAGGAAGGACAAGTCGCGTCCGCCCTCGGGTGGAGACACGTCCAATAGTTGCAGCGCAGCCAAATTGGAGAGTTGCTCCACTCCTGATATTTCGCCGCTGAACACATTCAGGAGCACCAGCTTTGGGCAGTTGGCCAGTGGGGCGAGGTCGACTTGGCCCTCGACCGGTATTTGCAGCCAAGTGATGACCGGTGGCAAGTCGCGGAGGAAGGTAAGGTCGTCGACCGGGCCAGTGTTGATCAGGTTAAGCTGCGCGTCCTGGAGGTGGTGTAGGCGGCGCAGGTGTGGCACGTGGTCGATCAATTCGATTTCGATCTTTCCGTTGTCCAGGGGGGCGTCGCGGAGGACGGCTTCGACGTAGTCGGCAGGTTCGAAGTAGCGCCATACCTGGGCGAGGGCTCGTTGCACTTGGCCGCGTGGGTCCGGTGACCAGCGGGCTAGCAGCCGGAGCGCCTTGGGGCCGCCGATCAGGGCGGCGGTTTTCACACACGCCGCTGCGGAGGCGTCGCTCAGGTCGTCCAGTGAGGACGGCAGCAGGCGCAGCATCCGGGCACCGGCCAGCGCCAGTGAGCGGGTCTCGCGCTGCCCCCGGGGTGGCACGAGCTGCGCGACCGCCGTTTCGACCCGCGCGATGACTTCCGGCGGGTCGACCATCTGCGCGGTGTCCAGGCAGGCGGCGGCCAGCAGGCGCAGCCGCCGGGCATGCGCCGGTTCGGCGTCGGCCCGGTCCAGCACCCCGCACAGCAGCTCGGCCCGGCGCGCCGGGGTGGCGTGCCCGATGGCCATCACGATCGTCTCCCACCACTGATCCAGATGGGCACGGCTGATCAGCGTGTCGGGCGCCTGGTCCTCCACGGCCTCCTTGGCCGCCAGATACTCCTGGAAGGTGCGGTGCACGAAGTCAACCCGGCCAACCACCGGCTCGCGGATCACTCCGCTGCGGTCCAGCAGGTGCTGCAACACATCCTCGGCGGGGTAGTCGACGTTGGGCATCCGCGCCACCGCGCGGGCCACCCAGGCCAGCACCTCGTCGCGGGGCAGCTCGGCGCGGCCAGCGAGGCTCAGCCGCCAGCCCACGTGCTGCAGGATCGCCAGCTTGCTGGCGGTGTCGAGCACCACGGCGCGGGCCGCGGGCACCTCGCGCTCGGCGTCGCGGCGTTCGACCAGCAGGGCCAGGGCGTCGCGGTAGAGCGCCATCCGGTCGGGCGGGAGCTGCTGGCGGCGGTCGAGGTTGAGCGCGCAGAGCATGGCACACAGCAGCGGGCTGCTGGCCAGCCCGCGCAGGTGCCGGCGCGCGTCGAGCTGGCGCAGCAGAGCCCGCTCGTACTCGGGCAGCTCGTCTCCAGAGCAGGGCAGCGTCACGGCGCCGCGCTGGGTGGCGTCACGCATGGCGTCGTGCCAGCGGCGGCAGAACGCGGCCACGTCCAGCGGGGACATCCGTTCCAGCTCCACGGCCGCGAACCCCTCGCCCGCCAGCCAGGCCCGGTCGGCGGCCCCGGGACGCGAGGTCACCACCACCCGCACCTTGGGGAACTCGGCGAGCAGGCCGCGCAGCCAGGCCCGCACCCCCCGGCGCTGCGCGGGCACCAGCTCGTCCACCCCGTCGACGAGCAGTAGCGCCTGGCCGGTGCGCAACACCCGGTGCACCCAACCCGGGGGCAGTAGATCGATCAGCGGGTCGGCCACCCCGGTGAGCAACTGTTCCGGACGGGGCAGCGGCCGGTCGGCGTAGCTGCGCAGTCGCACTAGGAACGGCACGCACCCGTTCCAGTCGGCCAGCGACCCGGAGAACCGGCCGCGGGCGGCGGTCACGGCCAGCCACTGCAGCAGCGTCGTCTTGCCCGACCCGGCATCGCCCCGCACCAAGGTTCGGGGGCGGTCGGCGAGCGCCGCCTCGACCCGCAGCGTGCTGCTCCCCGTCACAACGCGGCGTCCTTCGGCGAACCATTGTTCGTCAAGCCGATCGCTCCGGCCCCGCCAGCGAGGGTCGGTGCTCACCTGCAGGCTCAGATACGCGACGCTGACCAGCGTGCGGGGCCGGTAACGGCGCACGTCAATGCCGAACTGCTCCAGCTCGTCCAGCGTCTCGCTGAGGTGGGCGAGGTAGCGGGCGCGGAACTCCTCGTCGTCTCCGCTGCCCCGGGGCGCGTCCAGGGTGGTGCGCGGCAGCCGGTCCAAGACAGCGGCGATGTCGTCCAGCACCTGCGAGGACCGGTGCAGCAGCTCGGTCAGCGCGCGTGGGGTGAACGCGGGCAGGTGCTTGACCACCTGCACCAGTGCCATGCAGCTCTCGTCCAGCACCGCCTGGTAGAGCTGCTCCGCGGGCTCGGCCAGCGCCGCGCGCCGCACCGGGACCCGGGCGCGCACCAGCCGCGCCAGCCTGCGGGCGTCCACGTCGGCGGCGAACAGCGTCTCGTCGGTCAGTTCGGCGGCCGCCAGGGCGTCCACCACGGCCTGCAGCGCGGCGATGCGCTCGCCCTCGGGCAGGTCGCCGAAATCGTGCTGGTAAACCGGTTGCAGCCGCTGGGCGATCTCGTCGGCCAGCTTATCCATCTGACGGAGCAGATCGCGCTGCTGGAAGTGATCCCGGACGTGGAGCTGGACCAGGTCGACCAGCTCCGCGTCGCGCACACCGCGTTCCCGCCGTGCGCCGAGCCAGGTGCGTACCGCGTGGGTCAGCACCTGCCTGCCGATCGCACTGGCGGCAGCCTCCACAGCCATTGATCCTCCCCGCTCAGCACGACCCAGCGATTTGCCAACTCACCGATGGAACTCCAAGCAGTTCGTGACCGGAAGCGGCCCGGAGCGGCGAATCCGCGCCTGGCACTGCGGTAGCGTCATCCACCGGTCGCGGGAACACCACCACTGCCGTGTCAGATCTGCTGGATGTCAAGTGTGGGGTCAACACGCCGTAATCGTCCGGGGTCTGCCGAGAGCGCGGGCCAGCCCCGTTGTTTTGCCGTATACACGACTTGCCCGGCCAACGCGTCAAATACCCGGGCACCCAGGAGGAGCCGGTTGACCTGCGCAGCAGCCGCCGCATCGAGTTCACTGACCAGGACCGAGGGATGGCCCAGCAGCTCGGCGAGCGGCGAACCCGCATCTGGCCGCACGACACGAAACTCGGTAACCGCCAGAGCGGGCAGGTACAGCGCGAGGTTGAGCGTTCGGCTGCGCCCATCCACGCACCCGCCGCCAGATCACCACGGACCAAGGCGGCGACGAACGCGGAGTCCAGGACCTTCCCGCCGATCACGCGGCGGGTTCAGCGGCAACGGGATGACGCCTACGGATCTCGTCGTCCCCGGGCCACGGCGCACCGCACGAGTCATACACGCGGCGGTAGTGCTCCAGGGTCGGGGCGCCGTGCCGGGCGACAAACCGGGCCATCACCGCCTCAGCACGCTGGTCCTCAGTGGCCTCCGGGCCGGGCAGCGGGGGCAGAGCGCCGTCCACCTGCTGTGTCATGCGCGCAGGGTAGCCGCCACCAGGGACGATCGGAAGGACCCCACCACCCAGGTCAGAAAGACACGTGGCAGGTACGGATAGCAGTGCGCCGCATACGACTCAGGTGCGGACGGCCAGCACACATTCCGTCGCCTGCCCACTCGGGTAGCCTTCAGCGTCCTGCGTACTGCATGTCGTCTCACCGCTACCGTGAGCGTCAGGTGAACCGGCACACCCACGCCGTGCCGACTCCACCGATCAACCCTGGGACGCCGCCCCCGCGCGGACCCGCCGCGGCGTCCCCGTCCGAGCTGGGCTTCGCCGGCTGCGGTGGGGGGTGTTCGGCGCGATCCACGGCACCCGGCTGTTCTGGCTGGTGCCGGCGCTGCTCTACGCGGGGCTGGGGTTGCTCGCCAGCCGCGCGGTGACCGGTCTGGTGCCCGACGGACCGCTGGGCGTGCAGGTGCCCGGACTCGTGTTCGGCGCCGGGACATCTTCGCCCTCGCCGGTCACCCGGCCGTCGCGGCGCACGGCTCGACGATCACCGGCGACAAGTACGGCTCACCCGACGGGATCTACGTCTCCCCGGCCGGGCGGCTGGGGATCCAGACCGACGTGTCGACCTCGACCATCAAACGCCGAGGGGTCGCCCCCTCTGGTCATCACCAAGGACGACGCCGGTCTGATCGGAAGCTGACGCCCGACCGCCCCGCCGAGCTGCGTAGCCGACCTGGAAGGATCGGGACATGTACTCGTTGCTGCTGTACGACTATGTGCGCGATATCGTCGAACGCCGTGCGCCCTTCCGCGAGGCGCATGTGGCACTGATTCACGACTTCCACGAACAAGGTGCGCTGCTGATGGCCGGCGCCCTAGCCGATCCGGTCGATGGTGCCGTGCTCGTGTTCACCACCGACGACCGCTCGGTTGTCGAGGACTTCGTCGCGCGGGATCCGTACGCGCGGGAGGGATTGGTGACAGCGTGGCGGGTCCGGCTCTGGAACGTCGTCATTGGCCGTCCGGCCGCGAGCCGGACCTGAGCGAAGGAGATCACATGCGGGAAGCAGAGGTGTTCGTGCTGGCCGACCGGGCCCTTAATGACGTCGTGCAGCAGATCAGGGACGACCAGTGGGGAATGGCGATGCCACCCACCTTCCTCATGAGCCCGCGGGACCAGGTTCCGACCCTGCGTGAGGTGATCAACTACCACGCCTACGACGACGCCTGGGTACCCGACATGCTGGCCGGCCGGACGATGGAGGAGGCCGGCAGCGACAAGTTCGACGGGGACCTGCTCGGAGCCGACCCCAAGGCCAGCTTCGCCGCGCTCGTGGACGCGGCGTGCACGGCGGCGGCCCAGATGGACGATCCGGACCAGATCGTGCACTGCTCCTTCGGCGACTTCACCGCGCGGGAGTACTTCTGGCAGATCAACTCGTTCCGGGGCCTGCGGGCGCACGACCTCGCGCTGGTGATCGGCGTGAAACCGGTGCTGCCCGACGACCTGGTGCAGGGGTTGTGGGAGGAGATCAGCCCGCACGCCGAGGAATGGCGCGCGATCGGGGTCTTCCCCGCAGCCGTGCCCGTACCGGAAAGCGCCCCGCTGCTGGATCGCCTGCTGGGCCTGACCGGACGGCCGCCGTCCCCCACCCGCATCAGCACAATTGCTCTCAGCAATGAGGAATGAGGGTGCGGGCATGATGGTGGAGGGGTGCGGCGATGTCGATGTGTTCGCCGTCCTCGACGAGGCAGAGCAGTTTCAGGATCGCGGCGAGCTGAGCCACCCTGCCAGTTGAGGTGTCGAGTTGATCGGCGAAGGTGGTGTGCACCTGGTTGCGGATGTCGGGGTTGAGGATACTGGCGCAGTACAGGACGGCGGGGTCGTACCCGGCGGGTGCCATACCCCAGGCTTCCCAGTCCAGGAGGCAGAGGTGGGGTGCGGTGAGGTTGGCCCAGTGCAGGTCCCCGTGGGCACAGGCCCATTCCAATTCTGCCGGATCGATATCGACTCCGAATGTGGCGAGCAGGCGCAGCCGCAGGGTGGGGCCGTGAACGCAGAGCCGCTCGGTAGGGTGTTCGGCGAGGGTGTCCACTGCGTGCCGGAGGTCGGTCCACCAGCGTGCGGTCAGATCGGGGGTGGTGCGCAGCACCATGTCGTCGGCGATCGAGGGGCTGGGGGCCAGCGTCATGAGTTCGGCTCGGAGCCGGCAGTCTCCCTCGGACCAGTCCTGTTCAGCACGGAGTTCGGGCTTGGGGACACCGCTGATCGCTCGCGCATCGTGGTTCCCGGTCCAGATGGGCCCGCTGGCCCAGTAGGCCATGTCCGCGACCACCCGCAACCAGTGTTCACCCTCGGATGTGTACACGCGGGTCCCGATGGTCCGGTCGCGCCAGCCGAACACCGGGGGACCAGCGGTGGTGACGTTGAGTACCCCTGCGGCGCGCTCCAACTGGGTGCCCAGCCAGGCGCGGCGGTCAGCAGTGGTCACGGTCGATGCCCCCTGGTTCGATAGCCAAGCGCCGGTCGGCGTCCCCGGATCAGGGTAGATGCCCGTTGTTAGGCTTGGCCGTATGCTGATCGACCGGCTCGACGTGGCCCACGGCGAGACGTCTGCCTGGCCATTCTCGATTCCGGCCGTCCGGGATGTCGTCGCCCACGGGCTCAGGTTGACCAGCAACCTCGTGGTGTTCATCGGCGCCAACGGTTCCGGCAAGTCCACGCTGCTCGAAGCGATCGCTGAGGCGTACGGCCTCGACGTGAGGGGCGGGCACGGGGGCCGGCGGTACGGCAGCTACCTGGACAAGAGCCCCCTCGGAGCAGCCCTGCGGCTGGCCCGGACCGCGACTGGCCGACGCTTCACGGGCCGCAACGCGAAGGGTTTTTTCCTGCGGGCCGAGACCGCCTTCGGGATGCTCGCGTACATGACCGACATGAGTGTCGCCGGGTACGGCGAGCAACCTTCCTGGGAGGTCAGCCACGGCGAGTCCTACCTGCATGCAATTCAGGGTCGGTTCACCGGACCTGGCCTATACCTGCTGGACGAGGCCGAGGGTCCGCTGTCATTCCAGTCCACCCTCGCCCTGCTCTACCAGCTTCAGGATCTGGCTGAGCGAGAGGACACCCAGGTCGTCTACTCCACCCACTCCCCAATGGTCGCCGCGCTGCCCGGAGCGCAGATTCTGGAGCTTACTGACTCCGGGATCGCCGAGCGCAAATGGGACGAGCTAGAGATGGTTCAGCTGTGGCGGTCCTTCCTCGCCCGCCCAGAGAAGTTCTTCGACACCTGAACCTCACGGCCGGGTGGGGCGGCACTGCATTGGCCGGCACGGCTGTTCCCGCGGTAGGCAGCGGCGGTTCGGGCCGGGGTAGTTTGGGTGAGCAGAACTGGCGCGCTGGCGAGCACTCCTTCGGCCCACACGCGGGAACCATCGGGCCGCATCGCGGACCGCAATCGATCGGTTCACAGTTGGGGCCGCACCGGGGATTACATGCCTTGGCCTGGCCGCGTCCCTCGAACCATGCCATGAGCTGGCGACGGTTCTCCCGCATGCCATTGTCCAGGACCTCAGCCAAGCCGCACCCGAGCACATTTCCCGATGGCATCCAGCGGGCGAATACGCACGGCCACACCTCTCCTAGAGGTGAGATCGCCGCAACCCCATTGGCGCAATGCCCGCAGAGCTGATCCATATCTAGTTGTGTGTCCCGGACACCGCGTCCGACCTGACGGAGCCGGTCACAGCCGATATCAGTGACACCAAGTTCCGCCAACTCGGCAACGGCCTGCTGCCAGCGCTGCTCGCCCCCCAGATCAATGACACCGACTCGGAGCGGGATCGCCCGCCGTACCGCCTCGACAATGTTCGCTCGGGTCTTGGCTTGGCTACCACGCCGGCCGGTGATCTTCTCATGCTGGCCAGGATCATCGGAGTAATACGACGTCGCCAGGCTCACCCCCGGGGCCGAGAACACCTTCCAAAGGGCTGGTCGGATGTGTATCAGGTTGGAGAAGATCTCCACATGTAGATCACGGTCCAGCGCATGCGCTACCAATGTAGCCAGGTGCGGGTGCATAGTTGGCTCTCCGCCGATGAACTGCACCGCTTCACGCCGAGACCAGCGGCTTGGTCGATGACCCGTAACCAGTCGGGGGTGCTCATCCTTCCGTGAGTTCCGGATGGCCCCGAGTCCGCGTAGCAATGCGAGCACTGCAACTGACACTTCCCGGTGATCTCTAGCCACACGAACGTGAGATCGTCCATCGCGTCACTTCCTTCATCGCACCGGTTGCGTCACCGAGATCAGGACCGCTCCGGCTTCGGCTGCGGCTAGCGACCCAGCCGGTTGCCTAGCGATGAGGGTGCGGGCGGGGTGGTGGAGGGGCGCGGCGATGTCGGGGTGGTCGCGATCTGCTCAACGCCTGCTCACTCTGCGCTCGGCATGATCCCGTAGGCCATCAGTCGCTCATCCAGTTCCTGCACCGCTGGGGTGTCCCGCCACGGTTTCAGACGACCACAGACCGCCTTGACCTCACCCGTGAGCTGGGCCGAGCGGTACTGGATGGACAGCAGCGCCCCCTCGCCAATGAGCCGCGTCGCCTCCTCAACCTCCCCGCACATCGACCGGGCAGTACCCAGCCGAAGAGTGCAGCGGGCCACACTGCTGACGTATGAACGGTCGATGAGGGAGAGCCCTCTTTCGGCAGCAGTAACGGCTTCTGCTGGCTTGCCCAGCCGCAGCAGGCAGTCGCTCTGCTTCAGCGCAACAAAACCCTCATCGACCCAGTAGACCGGCGACTCAGCAGACCGCTGACCGACTGGTAAGACCAGCCCAGCAGATGCCCGGTCAAACTCGGCCATGCATTCCTTGTGCTGGCCGTCAACCGCGTACGCCTCGGCAGCCCGCTCAGCGGTGTAAACCTGGAGCAGGACGTCATTGGCCTTGCCCACCAGGCTCTGCGCAGCCGCCGCGAAGTCCAGCCCGGCATGGGCTTTGCCGTGCCAGGAAGAAAAGTAGCTCATATGACCCAGTGCGTAGACGGCCAGCTCGGTGTTGTGGGCCTGCTGGGCCGCGTCCCGGCCCTGGTCACAGTAATGCATAGCACTAGCCGGATCGTCCAGCTCAAAGAAGTAGTAGCCGATGGAGGTGGACATGTCGCTGTAGACCGACAGCAGCCGGGGCCGAAGCTCGGTCGGGCATTCCTCCAGGAACGAGCCAACCAGCTCGCGTTGCGCGAGCACGGTGTGCAGCACCGCGTGCGGGCCGAGCGCATCCTCCTGCTGTTTGCAGTGCGCAAGAATGCTCTCAATATGGTCAATAACTCGGTCATCCACCCGGTCCGGTGCGGCGACAGCCTTCACCAGCCGTTCCTGCTCGTCGCTGTCCAGCCTGCTCACCGCAGACGCCGCGACCGTGGCAGCCGCCCAGCCCAGCAAACGCAGGTAGTCCCGACGCCACACCGTATTCGCCCATCCCCGGAGAAACGTCCTCAGCAGCTCGGAGAACTGATCTTTCCATTCACCAGGCACCCGCTGCGCTGGAGTGCTCAGGATCGCCAGGTACAGCAGCGGCCCGGCCAGCCCACCGGCCAGTTCCGCGCCGACCGCCGCGGCCAGACGTGTCACCACCTCCTGCTCGGTCGGCACCACCAGCCCATCGCCATCGTTGTCGGGCGGGGCCGGGGTCTCACTGGCCCGCAGCGCCCGGGCGTGAGCCTGGGCCTCAGCGTACGCCTCGGCCAGCTCCGCCTCCCGGCGTCGAGCCCGGTGCTCCTCCTTGGCCGCCCGGACCCGCTCATAGCCGGCCCGCAGCGCGCCTTCGGCGTGCAGCAGCTCATCAGCGGTCGCCCAGAACTCCCGGGTGAGCAGTTGGCGACCCGCCTCGGCCTTGGCCACGGAGGAGCGGCTGTAGCCGGTCTTGTGGGCCACATGCTGCTGGCCGATCTCAGCGGCTCCCGCAGGTGGGCCAACTGCTGGCCTAGGGCACGCTCCAAGGCCACCAGGTCAGCAGGTTCCTGGCTCATCGTCATTCCCCCATCGTCGAATGCGGCAGCGCCAAACCTGTGCGCGCAGAGCGTAGCGGAGTGTTCCCGGAGGTTCCGTGCGGTGCAGCAGGATGGTCCACGACCGCTTTCCCGCGCTGGAATTCCCGCACGGCCCCAGGGCCGGGACGGACGAGGCCAGCAGGAGCACGGCAGGTGCCTTCGGGAGCGGAGGGAACAAGGTAGGCCCATGACTGATGAGGATCGCGCGCTTCTGGCGGCGCTGACCGACGCTTGCAACAAGCTCAGCCTGAGCCTCATCGGGGACAGGATGAGCCAGGAAGATCAGATTGAGATAGCGCTCGCGTTCCTCACCCTGGCCGACCGGGCGCTCAAGCGGGTCATCGAGAATGGCGAGGAGAAGACCGCATGAATCAGGGCGGGAAACAGAAACCGAGACCTCCGGTCGGCTGGGTGTACCTGCCCGAGAACTACACCATCCGCTGGCAGCGCGGCGAAGACGTGGCCTACGTGTTCGCCGGCAAGCAGATGCAGACCTATCCGGACGAGCCGAACCCGGTGCCGGTACTCGCCACCATCCCCGTATCGTCTTCCGGCTGGACTGACCTCGCTGACATCCGTGCTGCCGGGCAACGGTGGCTACGCACCAGAGCTGCCTGAACCCAGTGCCTCTGTGCTGTTCCCAGCTCCCAGCCCGCGGTGTGCGGTGAGCGGGCCGGTCCCGGCCTGGGCTGCCGGATTGGCCGGTGTTGCAGCGGGTGGCGGGGGTGGGCAAGGGCAGCACCCAACGGAAACGCTCTGCCTGAGTTACAGCGGCCGACAATCGGCCGCCTGTCAAGATCGGGAGTGGGATTGCCGGTTCTCCGGTGC
>DASTLT010000143.1:0-50160 GCA_035714625.1 Pseudonocardiaceae bacterium
TCGCCCCGGCTGCGCTGCGCACCGTGGCCCGGATCCAGCGGCTGCGCGCTGGGCTCGCGGTGAATTACGCCGCCCTCGGCCTGGTCATCGACCTGCTGGACCGCATCGAGGTGCTCGAAGCCGCGCTGCGCAGCGCCGGTACCCGCCCGCCCGCGCCGACCGTCCGCCTGCCGTTATCCACTGTGCAGTTTTTGCCCACAACTCAGGGTCTGCCCCCAACCCAGGGCGAGGAGTGACCCCTCATGGACGCCAGCCGCCTCACCCAGAAGTCGCAGGAAGCGGTGCAGGACGCGCAAACCGTCGCGTTGCGCCAGGGCCATACCGAGGTCGACGGCGAGCACCTGCTGCTCGCCCTGCTCGGCCAGCCCGAGGGCCTGGTCCCGCGGCTGTTGGCGAAGTTCGACGTCGATGTCGCCGGGCTGCGCGCCGCGGTGGAGGCCGAACTGGCCCGCCGGCCGAAGGTGACCGGCCCGGGAGCGGCCCCCGGCCAGGTGTTCCTCACCCAGCGCCTGGCCCGGCTGCTGGACGCCGCCGAGCGGGAAGCCAAACGGCTCAAAGACGAGTACGTGTCGGTGGAGCACCTGCTGCTGGCGCTGACCGACGAGGGGTCGGGCAGCGCTGCGGGCCGGCGGCTGGCGGAGTTCGGGGTGACCAGGGAGGCGTTCCTGCGGGCGCTGACCGAGGTGCGCGGCAACCAGCGGGTCACCTCGGCCACCCCGGAGGGCGCCTACGAGGCGCTGACCAAGTACGGCCAGGACCTGGTCGACGCGGCCCGCTCCGGCAAGCTTGACCCGGTGATCGGGCGGGACTCCGAGATCCGGCGGGTGATCCAGATCCTGTCCCGCAAGACCAAGAACAACCCGGTGCTGGTCGGTGACCCCGGGGTGGGCAAGACCGCCATCGTCGAGGGCCTGGCTCAGCGGATCGTCCGCGGTGACGTCCCGGAGGGGCTGCGCGACAAGACGATCTTCGCGTTGGACATGGGTTCCCTGGTGGCGGGGGCGAAGTACCGCGGTGAGTTCGAGGAGCGGCTCAAGGCGGTGCTCGCCGAGGTGCAGGCCGGGCAGGGCCGGATCCTGCTGTTCGTCGACGAGTTGCACACCGTCGTCGGCGCCGGTGCCGCCGAGGGGGCGATGGACGCGGGCAACATGCTCAAGCCGATGCTGGCCCGCGGCGAGCTGCACATGATCGGCGCGACCACGCTGGCCGAGTACCGCAAGCACATCGAGAAGGACGCCGCACTGGAACGCCGCTTCCAGCCGGTGCTGGTCGATGAGCCCAGCGTCGAGGACACCATCTCCATCCTGCGCGGGTTGCGGGAACGCCTGGAGATCTTCCACGGGGTCCGGATCCAGGACAGCGCGCTGGTCGCGGCGGCGACGCTGGCGCACCGGTACCTGACCGACCGGTTCCTGCCGGACAAGGCGATCGACCTGGTCGACGAGGCCTGCGCCCGGCTGCGCACCGAGATCGACTCGATGCCCGCCGAGCTGGACGAGGTGACCCGGCGGGTGATGCGCCTGGAGATCGAGGAGGCCGCGCTGGCCAAGGAGACCGACCCGGCCAGCCAGGCCCGGCTCGACCAGTTGCGCCGCGAGCTGGCCGACCTGCGGGCCGAGGCCGACGCGATGCGCGCGCAGTGGGAGGCCGAGCGCCAGGCGATCCGCCGGGTCCAGGAGCTGCGCGCCGAGATCGAGCGGGTGCGCCAGCAGGCCGAGCAGGCCGAGCGCAGCTACGACCTCAACCGCGCGGCCGAGCTGCGCTACGGCCGGCTCACCGAACTGGAGCGGCGGCTGGCCGCCGAGGAGGCACAACTGGCCGCCAAGCAGGGCGCCCAGGCGCTGCTGCGCGAGGTGGTCACCGAGGACGAGATCGCCGAGATCGTCGCGGCCTGGACCGGGATCCCGATCACCCGGCTGAAGGAGGGGGAGCGGGACAAGCTGCTGCGCCTGGACGAGGTGCTGCACGAGCGGGTGGTCGGCCAGGACGAGGCGGTCGCGGCGGTGACCGACGCGATCATCCGGGCCCGCTCGGGTATCAAGGACCCGCGCCGCCCGATCGGCTCGTTCATCTTCCTCGGCCCCACCGGTGTCGGGAAGACCGAGCTGGCCAAGGCGCTGGCCGCGGCGCTGTTCGATACCGAGGACAACATGGTCCGCATCGATATGAGCGAGTACCAGGAGCGGCACACCGTCAGCCGCCTGGTCGGTGCCCCACCCGGCTACGTAGGCTACGAGGAGGGCGGCCAGCTCACCGAGGCGGTGCGCCGCAAGCCTTACTCGGTGGTGCTGTTCGACGAGATCGAGAAGGCGCACTCGGACGTGTTCAACACGTTGCTGCAGGTGCTCGACGACGGCCGGCTCACCGACGCGCAGGGCCGCACCGTCGACTTCCGCAACACCGTGTTGATCATGACATCGAACATCGGCTCGCAGTACCTGCTGGAGGGGGTGACCGCGGCGGCGGAGATCAAGCCGGAGGCCCGGGAACTGGTGATGAGCGAGCTGCGCCACCACTTCCGCCCGGAGTTCCTCAACCGTGTTGACGACATCGTGCTGTTCACCCCGCTGAGCCAGGCGCAGATCGAGCAGATCGTCGAGCTGATGTTCAACGATCTTCGGGTCCGACTGGTCGAGCGGCGGATCACCCTGGAGGTCTCCGCCGAGGCCCGCCGGTTCATCGCGGCGAAGGGATTCGACCCGATCTACGGGGCCCGGCCGCTGCGCCGGTTCATCGCCCGGGAAGTGGAGACCCGGATCGCCCGGGCACTGATCACCGACGCGATCCCGGACGGCGCCATGATCCGGGTCGAGCTCAAGGGTGACGAGCTGGTGGTGAGCCACCACGAACCGGTCCCCGCCTCCCAGATGGGAGCGTGAACGATGACGACGACCGCTGCGGCAAGCGAGGCCCGCATCCCCGCCGAATCCGACTCAGGAGGTGACCCATGACCCCAGCGCCGGTGGACCCGCACCTGCAGATGGTGCGGCCAGTCGTTCCCCGGACCCCGCGAGGCTGCGAGGAGTGCCTGCGCACCGGCTCCCCGTGGGTGCACCTGCGGTTGTGCCTGACCTGCGGCCACGTCGGCTGCTGCGACTCGTCGCCGAACCGGCACGCCCGCTGGCATGCCGATGCCCTCGCGCACCCGATCGTCCAGTCGTTCGAGCCGGGCGAGGACTGGTGCTGGTGCTACGTCGATGAGACCTTCGTCGAGCGGATCACCCGATGATCACGCTCGACCTGGCACGTCAGCATTGCTTACAGCACCCAGTTGGTCGCACCCGTGGTGCGCAGCGGGTCGTTCAAGCAGGTAGCCTCGGCGGTGGGCGAAGGCGTGATGGCCGTCCGCCTGGTCCACGAACACCTTGCCTCGGAGGTCCGGTGAGCACCACATCCGATCTCAGTCCTGAGGCGCGCAAGCGTCTCGAGCAGGAGCTGGCCCGGCTGCGGGAGCGACGCCGCACGCTGGCTGCGGAGCTGGAGCAACGGGACATGGTCGGGGACCGGGCGGACAACGCCGAGGCGTTGGAGCTCGGCGACGATCTGGTGTGGGTGGAGGAGCATATCGCCGAGCTGGTCGCCCGGCTGGCCGGCGTGCAGCCGGCCGACGGCGCGGACCGGTTGCCCGGCGGCACCGAGGTCACGCTGCGCTTCGCCGACGGCACCGAGGCGACCCTGCGCGTGGTGACGTTCCCCGAGGAAATCCCCGAGGGAGCCGAGGACACCGCACTGACCGTGCACAGCCCGCTGGGCCGAGCCCTGGTCGGGCACCATCCGGGCGACACCATCCGCTACCCCACCCCGGACGGGCTCGCTCACGCCGAGCTGCTTGATCTTCGGCTGCCCGGCGCCTAGGACTCCCGGCGGCGAGGACTACCGGCGGGGGGCGCGGGAGCGGTGGCGTAAACCCTCGATTGCGGCGGCACGCCCGGGGTCGGTGAGTTCGTGGATCCGCTCGGTCCTGCTGTCCTGGTAGCGCAGCCAGCCCAGGGCGTGCCCAGGCCGCAACCAGTCCCACAGGGCCAGGCGCACGTCCCGCCGGTCGGGCTGGGCGCCCTCCAGGTTCTGGAAGCTGGGAGCGACCGCCTCGTGCGCGGCGGCGGTCAGGTGCATGGACGTGCCCGGCTCAGCCAGCAGCAGCACGGCGGCGACCTCGGCGACGTGGGTGGCGAACTCGTCGTGGTCGAACCAGCCTGCGGTAGCGGTGCTCCACAGGCGTGCCGGGTCGCCCAGTGCCGCCCAGCCGGCGGCGGTCAGCACGAGTTGGCGCTTGCGCACGGTGATCAAACCGGCCCGGGTGGCAAGATCGCGGACCTCACCCACCTCGACGACGTCGCCTTCCTTGCGGATGGTGAAGGCGGGCAGGCCCCAACCGAACCGGGCGGCGGCGTCGCGGACGAACGCCGGGGGCAACTGGCCGGTGTCGGTGAGCCTGATGCCCTGGCTGATCGCGTCGAGCAGGAAATGGACCGGAGCCACCGTGTCGGTGGCCCGGTCGGTGGGCATGGCGAGCAGCGGAAGGACCGGGTGCAGGATGGTGCGCCGGGTCGACGTGCCGGCCTCGGCCCAGTAAACGGTGCGCTCGGCGTGCACCACGTCCACCGGGGCCTGCCCGGCGAACAGCGGGGACGGGGCGCGCAGCCAGGCATCCACCAGGTTGCGCTGGATGCTGCGCCAGCCGCGCCGGCCCGGGGTGAACGCACCGGCATCCAGGGCAGCCTCCAGCATCCGCTCGGCCGCGTCCAGCACCCGGGCCTCGTCGATGCCCATGACCTGCGCCCAGGCGAGGGTGGGGGTGTCCGGGGGCTGCACACCGGTAGCGGGCATGGTCCTGAGGTACGCGGCGAAGCCAGCACGCGGCGAGCGGGCCCAGCCGGCCAGCACAGCCGGGGTGTGCTCGAGCAGCGCCGCAGCGGCCCGCGGCCGGCCGGAGGTCTCCAGCAGCCTGGCGCAGGCGGCGGCCACCTCCGACAGCTCATCAACCGGCATGACCCACTGCTGGGGGGCGGTGTACCAGGCGAGTTGCTGCGCCTCGCGCTGACTGACCGAGGCCGGGTCGCGGTCGTCCGGAGACAACCAGGCGAGCACCTGCTTGTCCAGGCCCCGGAGGTCGGTCTCGGAAGTCACCGCTTCGATGCTAGCCACCTCAGCCAGTGATGCACCCGCTCAGCGAGGCACGTCCGATCCGTCGCAGGCCACCGCGGTGGCCAGGGTCGGCACAGGTCGGCAGACCCCGGATGACGGAGAGCTGCGTCCGCACCGGTATGTCGCTGTAGTCATCGCTCGTCGAGCGCGAGGGCGTGCCGGAGTCGCTGGGGGTTCATCAGGCCAGCCGTGGGTCGCCCGGCGCGTTGGGCTTGCAGCAGGGCGGCCTCCACGTCGTCGATCACGGAGTGGAGCTCGGCGCGGACCGCGGGATCGGTGGCGGTGGCGGCTTCGCGCGGGGTCAGCGCACCGATCACCCCGGCGGTGTCGAGCCACCCTGCCTCGGCGTCCTGGCTCATCCGGTCGGCGGCTTCGGTGGTGCTGTCGCCGGAGTCCGCTGGCAGGACGTAACTTTCCATGATGAGGACCCGGCCGTCCCTACCCTCGGGAGCAGGACTGAGGCGCTCGGCGTGCCGATCCCGTGCCACGGCATCGGGGGCGACCTCGCGCAGGATGGCCTCCAGCTCGGCGAGCCGGGCCGGGGAGTTCGCGGTCACCGTGAAGTCGTCGCCGTCCCAGCGGATCTGTCCGAGATTGATCGTTCTGCCGTCAGGCACCGGCCGCTGCCAGGCGACGACCGTCTCGCCGGTCTGGGTCAGCCGCCCGGTGAGCAGGTCGACGGTGGGTGCCGGGTGCGGCACGCGGTAGGTGACGCGGCAGTCCTGCAGGTCGTCGCCGTCGCTGTTGCGGAACTGGACCGGGGGCTCCGGGGCCAGGAAGTCCGCGAGCTGCTCGGCCGACGGATCCGAACCGAGCAGCTCAACCAGGTCGCGGCGGCGGTGGCGGGGGACATGGACTGGCAGCGTAAGCATCCGCGGTGTGGTGCCGTCGGACAGCAGCCGCCCGCAGAACAGCTCCAACCGCTCCGCGCACGCCGAGAACAACGGGTCCTCCAGGTCAATCGGCTCCCCGTCCGGCAGGGCGCGCAGGGTGACCGCAGTGCCGCGCTGCACCTGCAGCACCTCATAGCAGGTGAACGGGATCTGCTGCCAGGCGGTGATGAGGTCGTGCTCGTCGGGGCGCAGCCAGCGGCCCCAGGTGGCGAGGAACCGCTGCACCAGGCCCTTGCGGAACAGCGCGAGATCTACACAGAACATCGCGCACCGCTCCCGGTCCTCGGTGCGGTCGAGTAGCGGTGTGACGATCTCCAGACCCGGAGCGCGCTCGGCGTAGGTGCCCAGCAGCGCGTAGACGAGCTGCGCCCGGGCGGCCAGCGGGGGCGCCCCGTCCCGCCGGCAGCAGACCTTGAACTTGCGCCCGGACCCGCACGGGCAGGGGTCGTTGCGGGGAACGTTGCCGGCGGTGACGGCCAGGGCTGCGGTCAACCCTGGTCGCAGCGGGCTGGGACGTTCGGCGCGGCGCAGGTACCGCTCCGCCGCCGGGTAGTCACCGCGGGTGGCGGCGTACTGCGCGGCGTCGTGCAGGGCCGGTTCCAGCCCGGGACGCTGGCTCAGCGCCTCCTCAATCAGGTCGCGGGCGGTGGCGCAGTCCCCGGCGCCCTCGGCGGCGCGGGCGGCGAGCAGCGCGACGGCGGCCTTGGCCTCCCTGCTACGGGCCTGCGAGCGCAACGGGGCAAGCTGCGGCTCGACCGTGCCGCCCCGCGCGGTGTGGCATTCGACCCGGTCGGCCACCCAGTCCAGCGCGTCATCCGTGGCTGCGGCCAGCGTCTCGAGCAGGAAAGGGGTGCGATCCTGGTCCGGCGCCCGGTCCTCGGTGAGTAGGGCCGCGACGGTCTCGACATCGGTTTGCAGGTCGGTCTCGGTAGCCATCGACGCAGCGTAACCCACCCGGGTCAACGCAGTGCTCGCCGTCAGCAGCGCACCAGGTCCAGGGTGGGGTCAAGGCGTCGCAGGTCCTCGGGGTCGTTGGTCACCGCCACGCCACCGACCAGCCGGGTGACCAGTGCCACCGAGGCGTCGACGACATCGGCAGTGCCAGTAGCACCGCACAACTGCCCGACTGCCTTGGCCTCGGCACCATCCAGGGGGTGGATCCGCACCGGGTCGGCGGACAGTATGCACAAGGCGAGCGCATCACAGGAGACTCGAGTGGCGGACCAGGCCGGCCAGCCGGCTGTTGATCTTTCCCTGGTCGAACGGGAGGGCCTGCTGGTCGTCGTCCTCTTCGCTCCAGTATTCGATGGGGAAGTCACCGCTGCCGGCGACACAGACCGGGTAGGTCACGCCGGCATCGAGATCGAGCACCTTCTCCCGGGTCACGTCGTGGTACCAGCCGGCGCCGAAGTCGTAGAGATAGGCGATCGTCCTGACCGACGGGCTGAACGCGCCGCAGAGTCTCAGCGTCTGCTCGTCGTGAAAGTCGACGTTGTAGTACGGGTCGCCGTAATGCTCGCGCCCCACCACGAATTTATGGAGGTGGTCGCCGTCCCAGTTCATCACGATCTGGATCACCTGGTGGAGCAGCCCGAGGCGGGCGGTGGCGGGCACCAGCACCCGGCGCCAGACCGGGGGCCGCATTCGCTTGAGCGAGATCTTGAGCTGAAAGACCTGGGCGGAGGTCGGCTTCGTCCCGGAAGCGACGAACGCGGTCAGCGCCTCGGTCAGGGCGGCGGTGTCCGGGTGGTTGCCCCGCTGCAGCGCCTGCAGTCGGGAGTCGAGGTCCTTACCGGGTATCCGCTCATTGATGCAGGACAGCGCTTCATCCGGGCCGGAATTGGTGAGCCCGGTCATGGCGTACTCGACCGCG
Source organism: Pseudonocardiaceae bacterium (assembly GCA_035714625.1). Lineage (GTDB taxonomy): Bacteria > Actinomycetota > Actinomycetes > Mycobacteriales > Pseudonocardiaceae. Next base: position 7,912 of record DASTLT010000143.1, read on the forward strand.
AGCCAGGCCGCGTCCGCGGGGCTCGGTGCCTCCGGCTTGCGCCAGTCGGCGAGAGCCAGCCGAGCGTGCGCCGCGAGGTTCGGCACCGTGCGGACTTCATGCCAGGCAGCCTGCGCCGGCTCGTCGAGCGCCTCGACGATCTCCACGGCGGCGATGCGCTGGGCCGGAGTGGCAGTCGCCGCGACCGTGAGGATCTCGCGGGCCGCCTGCAGTGGGCTGCGGCCAGCCAGCCAAGGCCGCGCGGCATGCCAGGCGTCGTTCTCGTCGACGCCGGCGAGCCGGATGATCAATTCGTCCGCTGGCAGGTCTGCGCTGATCGGTTTGGGCAGCCGCGCGTGCATTTCCTGCACCGCCCAGCGGCCAAGTGGCGTCATCTCCAGTTGCAGGCCCTTTTGCGTGGCGACGCCGAAGTCGGTGAGCACGTCGGGTATTGCCGTGAAGGGATCGCCGTGCTGGTAGCCGTAGGCGCTGAAATACGAATCGACGGTATACGAATCCTCGAACATCAGCGCTGCGCGGGCGCGCTCCCACAGCTCGACGACCGACGGCGCTGGGTCGGTGGCCAGCGCTCGCAACACGAGGCGGGAGAACGCGGCCGCACCGTCCTCGTCCTCGCCGGTCGCCCCGGCAGCGAACCCGGCGGTCAGGCCGAGGAGCCACAGCTCGCGCACGGTGTCGTCGTCGGCGTCGGGCCACTGGTCCAGTGCTGGGCCGGGCACGGCACGACCATCGACGATCTGCAGGAAGCCGACCGCCAGCGCGACCTTCCAGGGACGGTGCAGGGCGAGGACGTTCGCGGCGGTGGTGGTCCGCGCCGGCGCCGGGATGCCCAGCGCGTGTGCCGCCGCTGGAATGTCGCGGGGTCGCAGCACGTGCTTCGGCGTAACCGGCCTGCCCTCGCCCACCCAGGCGGCCAGGCGCCGCGCCCGACGCAGCCCCTCGCAGCGCCGGGCCGTTGCCGCAGCGGCGGCCACGTCAACGTCAACGGCGGGAGGGACCGCGGAACCGGCAGGCAGGAACTGGAAAGCCACCGCAACACCCTAGCTTCGCGCTACCAGCAGCCGCCGCAGGGGTTAGGCGGTGCTGTGGGAGGGATCATCGGCGCGGGCGGAGCCCGACGATTTTGCAGGTCTCGGCCCAGCACTGCTCGCAGGTGTGCCAGAGCCATTCCATGTCGCCGTCTTCACCTCGTGAATGGGTGGCACCGCACAGGCACCGCATCGGCGCACCCAGCGGGACGTTGCGGTCCCGCCGGTCAATAGCGTGCCGTTGCCCGGCAAGGGGGAACCAGGCAAACAATCGGGGTTCTGGGTACGGCCCAGGCACAACCGGCAACGGTGGCACCCCCAGTTCTTTCTTCCGGGCCTGTCCGGCGCTGAGCCCGTCGCCGTCACCACTGGCCAGCGGGCTAGTGGAATACTGAACGCCCACCGGACGGGACTACACTTTCCTCCGGTTGACCTTCGACCGTGCCTGGCCGGTTCCCAAGGGATGTTATGTCGGCAATCCCGATTATTTCGACGATAGGTGCGGTTGGTCGGAAACGATGCGTTACTGTGTTACTAAGGATTGACCAGTTCGATCCGCTGTCCCTGGGGGGTCACGGTGAACCGCCAGCGGTCAGCGCCGGGCTTGCCGTGGTCCACCCACCAGCGGTGGGCGGCTTCGACCTCATCCCAGAGATTGCGCGGCCCGGACTGGTACACCCGGTGTGGCCCGGCACCGTCGGGGGTGTGGTGGAGCCGCGCCCAGGAATTCGACTTGTGATCGACCAGCCAGAGGATGCCCTCGCCGTCCGGGTCGGACTCGGGTGGGGTATAGCTGGATCTACAGTTCCGTACCCGCGTTCCGATGGCGATGCAGGCCCCGGGAGCGTACTGAGCGTTCGCTACCTCGGCGGGAGGCACGCAGGTCTCGGTCACGCGGGCCTGCTTGTCCTGCTCACCGGTTGTGCTGAGGGCTCGGCGGTGCACACGGTGATCACGCAGCCACATGAAAGTGACGTGATCAACGATCTGGCCGGTGGCGGTGCCGTCGTCGTTGACGGTCAGCGCGAGCAGGCCAAAGTTGAGATATTGGCTGCCCCACGGAGTTACGATCCGTCCGCCCGGCCGCGTCTGGGCCACCCACGGGTAGGGGACTGCCTGGCACGCGGCAGTAGCAATCACCCGGTCGTATGGGGCCGCCGGAAGGTATCCGAGTGCGCCATCTCCAGTGACCACCGTGACCTCGCCGTACCCCGCCTCGGACAGCACTTTCCTGGCATGAGTGGCGATCGCCGGGTCGATCTCGATACTGGTCACCCGATCGGCGCCGAGCCGGTGGGCCAGAATGGCGGCGTTGTAGCCGGTGCCGGTGCCGATCTCCAGCACCCGCTCACCGCCGTGGACATCGAGGTGTTGGAGCATCAAGGCAACCACCAGCGGCATGCTCGCTGAGCTGGTGGCGATCTCACCGATCTCTCCAGGCCCGGCTGGGTGCCCGTCGTCGACCTGGGTGATGAGGGCGTCGTCGCCGGACGCCAGCTCTAGCCATTGCTCGGGGTGCTCATCTCGGTGTAGTGGCACCAGGTCCGGTCCACACCTGTCTTGGTCCCACTGCCAGATGGTGTCCGGAATGAACTGCCAGCGGGGTACCGCGAGAAATGAGGGCCGCCACTCCGGTGTCAGATGCCCGCTAGCCATGAGTTCATCGGCCGCACGCTCGTCCATGGCTTACTGCCCCCGCTTGCCCGGCTTAGGCTCGTGCAGGCTAGGTACCGGACCGGGAGCCGTAATGGAATAACTAAAGCACACTCATCAGCACCTGCCCTGGTCAAGAGCTTGGGGACCGTCTCAATAAAGTGATTTATTTCATTACGGCTACCGGTGGGCTGCCGGTCCTGGTCTGGGCTCGGCTTCTCGTGCTTGTTGCCATCGTCCTTGCCCATCTTTCGTCCTCTGCTTGAGATGCCGTCGGCCCCAGGGGCGGCACGCCGGAACTGTGATGGCGTGGGCTGTTGTCGATGCGGAACGTCCTCGCCATCCTGTCTTGATCACACTGTTGGGCGCAACCTTGCCAATCGGGTGGAAGCCCCGCGAAGGCCGTCAAGGGGTCCGAGGCGGGCCGTTGCAGTGACACAGTGGCCAGCGAGGCTCTTGCTTGACAGGTGGAGTAACTACCGTGTGCGTACCATTAGGAGGGGAGGACAGCGATGCCGCTGCAGCCACCACGAACCCGGCTGGAACAACTCGTGCAGGGCAAGCATCTGACCGCTGGCGAGTTCGCCGATCGCTTTCACGCTGCCGCAATCGAGTGTGGCGAGAAGACCGTCCACATCTCCGAACGCCAGGCGAAGCGGTGGCTTGCCGGGATCCCGGATCAGCCACGTCCGGTGTGTTGCCGGGTGCTGGAACACTGGTGGGGTGAACCGGTCACCCGCCTGCTCGGCCCCCCGGACAGCCCGGACAGCGGCCCGGTCACCGTCGTGTGGACCGAGGAGGAGTTGATTATGAACGCTGGCCGGGAATCGATGGAGCACGCCATCGAGGCGGCCTCGGCGCTAGACCCTTCAGCCCTGGAACACCTGCACTACGCCGCCACCCGCGCGGCCCGGGCGTATTACGTGACGCCGCCACTGGTGATGCTCACCGATCTGGTGCGCTTGCGCGACACCGTGTACGAGCAGTTGGACCGCACCCACAAGCCGCGTCAGCAGGCCGAGCTGTACCTGCTCGCCGGGTTGGTGTGCGGTCTGCTGTCGTCGGTGTGCTGGGATCTGGGTCATCCGGAGGTGGCCGAAGAACAGGCCCGCGCGGCACACACCTACGGAAGCGTGATCGATCACCGGTCGCTGTGTGCCTAGGCGCATTCGTTGCAGGCCACCGTCATGTTCTGGACCGGTCGCCCGCGTCGGGCCGAGAAGCTGATGGCCACCGCCCTGGAAACGGCACCTGCAGGTACGGCCCGGGCTCGGCTGCATTCTGTGCAGGCCCGCTCGCTCGCGTTAATTGGCGCCCGGCAGGAGGTACGCGCCGCACTCAACGCTGCAGCGGATGAGTTGCAGGGCGCGGGAGACGACGCATTCCTCGACGAGATCGGCGGTGAGCTCTGCTTCGATCCGGCCCGTCGTGCACTGTGTGCCGGAACGTCGTTCATCGTGCTCGGCGAAGGAACACAGGCTGAAACCGAAGCCGCCGTTGCCGTTCAACTGTTCAGCACAGTGCCCGAACCGGACCGGTGGGCAGCCGGTGAACTCAGCGCACAGGTAGACCTGGCCACGGCCCGTGTCATGCGCGGTGACCTCGCCGGCGCTCAGGACGCACTCACTGCGGTGTTCGCGCTGGACCCGGAACGACGTACTGAGGCCGTGGCTCGGCGACTGGCCAACCTTGGGCACCTGCTGGGCGCAGCCCGTTACCGCAATGCCGGGGAAGCAGCCGGCATCGGGGAGGCAATCGAGGACTTCGCCACACGCAGCCTGTCGCGCGGCGCTACCCGCGTCATCTTCAACCCGGCTGGATGACCGTGCCGATCAGGATGCACCACAGTGGTCAGCCTCCCGCGCATCCCAGATCCCGAGGATGGCGTTCTCCTTGTCCGGATCGATTCCTTGCTCAAACGCTCGCTCATGCGCGACCGAGGGTTCTCCGGGGTGCACCCACTCCCAAGTATCCGTCACCGTGCTGCGCAGTGGTCGGCTGTGCAGCCCCGCAGCACGGGCGCGGGACGAGTCCACCGCCCACGCCCCCGGATAGGTGCGCCACAGCGGCAACTCCGTCCACTGCCTGACCCCCTGAGCCACCAGCCACTGCTCATCGGTGATCCACTCGAACTGGGCTGCTGAACCGGTGACCTCCCGGCATGCAGTGAGCAGGTCCGCCATCGTGTCCTGCCCCGGCGCTGTGACGTTGAATATGCCCACCCGGCCGAGCGCGACGCGCAGCGCGAATTCCGCCACATCGCGCACGTCCACGGGCTGGATCCGGCGCTCGGGTTGGCCTGGCGCGAGCACGCGACCGCCCCGCGCCACCCGCCGCAGCCACCACGGAAGCCGCCCCACGTACTCGCGCGGTCCGATAATGACCCCAGGGCGAAGCGCGATACTCCGCTGCGCGCCAAAGGTCTCGAATACGGCCCGTTCCGAACCGGCCTTAGTGAAGCCATATACGGATGGGCCAGGGTCTGCGTCGTATCCGAACTCAGGGCCGGCGTCGGGCGGACAGTCCAGCACCGGGGAGTCCTCGGTCAGCGGAGCGGTCGGCCATCCCTGGTACACCGACACCGTCGACACGAACACGTACCGACCTACCACCGGTTCCAGGGCACGGGCCGCGGCAAGCACCTCCCGAGGCACGTACCCGGAGGTATCCACCACCGCATCCCACGGCCCGGCATCCGCAAGTCGGGCCAGGTCGGCGGCGCTCGTCCGATCTCCCCGCAGCACGGTGACACCTGGCGCACCACCACCGGATTGACCGCGCCGGAAGGTGGTCACGTCCCAGCCACGCAGGAGCGCGGCATCGACGACAGCACGGCCGAGGAACCACGAACCACCGAGGATGAGCAGGCGAGTCACCCTGCCATCATGCCCACCTGGGCGCACGCGGGTCGCGCTCCCCTGCTTGGTCGCTGTGCCCGCCGGGCGGCTTCTGACCGGGTGTGGGTATGCGCCCCTTCTTGATCCCGATGTTGGGGTAACACCAGCGACGGGGCGAAAGACACGAAGGCCAGCAAAGGGTCCCGGGACGGCCATTGCCCTGACACAGCGGTCAGCGATGTTCCCTCGTGACAGGTGGAGTCGCTACCGTGTGCTCACCGTCAGGAGGGAAGGCTGATGACCGCACAGGGACCAGGAAACCAGTTGAAGCAAGGAGTGCAAGGCGTTGCGAGCATACTGGATCGAGGCGCTCGCAATGTACGAAAATAGTGACTCCAGCGCGGGTCCACACCTGCCGATCCATGATTTTCCCGGGCGCAGCGGAGCACCGGGAAGGTCTGTCTATATCCAGGGGCAACTGCACGGCAATGAGAGCGGCGCAATGCTTGTCTTGCACCGGCTTCGCCAAAAACTGCAGTCGCATCCGCCGGCCAACTCCGTGCGAATTGTGCCCAACGCGAACCCGCTTGGTTGGCGTCGCTATCTGGAATCAGGCGATGGTCGAATATCGGCAAATGGCAGTAACTGGAATCGAATCTTCCAGTCGCCGGGCAGTGAGCCGCCACTAACTGCTGACCAATTGCTTGCGGCGCAGCTCTGGGAGCTGTCCAAGGAGTACGATGTGATCATCGACGCCCATACTCCTGAATATGGGCTCCCGCATGTTTACGCTACGGATCCCCTGACAAGATTGCTGACCTTCGACGACATTCCACATGTATTCTATGGTCAACCAAATCATGGATCCTTCGATGAGTGCCATTTGAGATTGCGGCACGGGTCGAACTCGCCAATCGCGTCAGTCACTGTTGAACTGCCGAGCTTCCACCTTCCGACCACTGATGAGGTAGACTACTGGGCCGACCGGTTATACCAAGAGATTGTGGCGCAAGCCGTGCCGGGCGAGCACGCCACCAGCGTCACTCTTCATGGTCAGATGTATGATCTGATTGCATCCATAGACGGGGCATGTATCTTAAGATGCGAGCCGGGTGAAGTAGTCGGGGCGGGGCAGCCGATTATTGATATCGTTAGCCGTGCAGGAGAGGTGTCTACACTATGCGCACCTTCAGCGTGTATACCCGTGTGCTTTAGGCGGTCCACGCTGGTGAGAAGCGGCTATTGGGCCACCAGGGCGATCGTGCTTCGCTAAAGACATGAGGTGCAGGCCGACGACGGCTGCCCGGGAAGGCGCGGCGGGACCAGCGTCTCAGCAAGCAGGGCGCGGACGGCGGGCGCGCTCTCGGCGGCGAGGGCGGTCGCGGCGAGCGTGGCGGCGTCGCGGCGGTGCACGCCCCGCACCGCCTGCTTGATCACCGCAACCGCGCGGGGTGCGACGCTGAGCTCGCGGACCCCGAGCCCGACCAGCACCGCGCAGGCCCGCTCGTCGGCGGCCAACTCGCCACAGACCGCGACCAGCGCCCGGCTCCCGGCGCCCCGGCAGACCGCGTCCACCAGGCGCAGCACCCCGGGGTCAAGGGGATCGCCGAGGTCGGCGAGGGCGGGATTGCCCCGCTCCGCGGCCAGCGCGTATTGGGTGAGATCGTTCGTGCCGACGCTGAGGACGTCGACGTGCGGGGCGAACACCGCCGTCTTGAGTGCGGTCGCGGGCGCCTCCACCATGATCCCGACCTGGAGGCCGGCCGGTTGCCCGCGCCCGGCCAGCGCGATCGCGTCGTCCAGCAGGCGCCGGGCGCGGCCGAGCTCGTCCAGGGTGCTGATCATCGGCAGCAGCAGGGTCACGGGCGTGTCGTGGGCCACCCGCACCATCGCGAGCAACTGGTCGGCGAGCAGCGCCGGGTGGGCCAGGGACAGCCGGATGCCGCGGACGCCGAGGAAGGGGTTGGCCTCGGGGGAGGCCGGCAGGTAACCGAGCGGCTTGTCCCCGCCGACGTCGAGGGTGCGCAGGGTGATCCGCCGCCCGGCCAGCGCCTGGGCGACGGCGCGGTAGGTCGCTTCCTGCTCGTCGACATCGGGAGGCTGCGCGCGGTCGAGGAAGAGGAACTCCGTGCGGACCAGCCCAGCCAGGTCGGCCCCGGACGCGGCCGCCTGTCGGGCGTCCGCGACGGAGCCGACGTTGGCGCCGACGAGCACCGCGACACCGTCGCGGGTGCGCGCGGGTGAGGCGGCCTGCGCCCGGGTCGCACGCTCCCGCCGCGCCAGGTCGGCGGCCCGGGTCTGCCACGTTCCCAGCACGGCGGCGGGTGGGTCGACGAGGAACTCCCCGGCGCTGCCGTCGACGGCGAGCAGGGTGCCGCTGGGGATCTCGAGCACGGCCGGACCGGCCGCGACGACCGCCGGGATGCCCCGGGCCCGCAGCAGGATCGCGCTGTGCGCCGTCGGGGCGCCGAACGCCAGCAGCACCGCGGCGACCCGGGAGCGGTCGAGTTCGGCCGCCTGCGCCGGGGTGAGGTCAGCCGCCACCAGCACCCCCACCGGCTGGGTGTGCTGCGTCGAGACGCCGAGCAGCACACCCAGCACCTGGTCCCCGACGGCGCGCACGTCGCCGGCTCGGGCACGCAGGTACGGGTCGGCGACGGCGGCGAGCTCCGCGGCGACCCGGTTGATCACCGCCGCCCAGGCGGGAGCCGCGGCCTGCCCACCGTCCACTCGCGAGCGGACCTCCGCGAGCAGCTCGGCGTCGTCGAGGAGCAGCAGGTGGGCGTCGAAGATGGCGGCGTCGGCCGCTCCTATCTCGCGCCGGGCCCCGGCCCGCACCCGGTGCAGGTCGCGGCGCACGGCAGCGAGGGCGTCTGTCAGGTGGCGCCACTCGCCGGTGGGGTCGTCGGCGCGGGCGTCGGGCACCTCGACGGGAGTCGGGTTCAGGGACCACGCTGGGCCGATACCGATTCCCGGGGACGCGGGAAGCGGGGTGTGCGGACTGGTCAGGTCGGTGGGCGGGGGCGAGGCCGGCTCGTCGAAGCCACGGGCGGCCAGGGCGAGCACCCGGTCGAGGGCCTGCTGCGGCTGGCTCCCGCTGACCCTGACCTCGACTGCGTGGCCGCGCAGCGCGCCGAGGGTGGTCACCTTCGACAGGCTCGACGCGGGCACCCACGCCGAGTCCGTTGTCGCGTTGCGGAGCTGCACCCGCGCGGGCAGCCCGCGCACCTGCTGCACCAGGCGGGCCGCCGGGCGAGCGTGCAACCCGTGCGGGGTGGTCACCGTGAACGTCCCGCTGAGCTCCCTGGGGTCGGCGAGGTCCGGCTCGTCACGCCCGGATGGCGGGCCCAGGTGAGCTGTCTTGGCGGCCAGCGCTGCGGTCGCCTCGGCGGCCACCTCCTCCCGGGTGGCCCCACCCGCTGCGGTGACCGCCGCGACGACGAGGCCCTCGACGAGCGGGGCGGGGCAGAGCAGCACCCGCGTGCGGATGTCGTCGTCGAGGAGTTCCAGCGCCAGCTCGGCGGAGAGCACCGCGCTGCCCAGGTCCATCAGGACCACGACGCCCGACCCCTGGTCGGCGGTGGTGATGGCCTCGCGGATCTGCCCGGCGTCGGTGCCGAGCGTGGTGTCGTCCAGGCCGGCCGCGACGACCATCCGGACCTGCCCGCCGGGTGCCGCCGTACCGGGCAGCATCTGCTGGGCAAGGCTGACCGCGGCCCGGGCCAGGGCCCGGCTGTGCGACACCACGACGAGGCCGACCACGCCCGGCACGCTCAGTCCCTGAGCAGTGCGGTGGTGGCGGCGACGAGCAGCGCCGCCGAGGTCGCGCCGGGATCCTGATGGCCGATGCTGCGTTCACCGAGGTAGCTCGCGCGGCCCTTGCGGGCGAGCAGCGCCGTGGTGGCGTCACGCCCGGCCTCGGCGGCGTCGGTGGCCACCCGCAGGGCCTCGTCGAGTCCCGCACCGCCGGCCAGCGCGGCGTCGAGCCCGTCCACTGCGGGGGCCAGCGCATCGACCATCGTCTTGTCCCCCACCTGCGCCTTCCCGCGCTGCACCACACCGTCCAGCCCGGCCCGCAGCGCGATGGCGAACGCCGGATCGTCGAGGTCCTGCCGGTCTGCTGCGGCAGCGGCCATCCGAAGGAACAGCGTGCCGTACAGCGGCCCGCTGGCCCCCCCGACGGTGCTCACCAGGGTCATTCCCACCTGCTTGAACAATGCGGTGGCGCTAGCTGGCAACCCGCCATCCAGGGCGGCCACCACCGCCGTCATCCCGCGGTCCATGTTGACCCCGTGGTCGGCGTCGCCGATGGCGGAGTCGAGCTGGGTGAGTAGGTCCTTGTTCGCCGCGACGACCCGGGCGAACTCCCGGATCCACCGGGTCAGCGCCGCGACGTCCACCGTGTGACTCATCGTGTTACCACCGTAGTGCTGGAGTGTGGACCGGCGCGTCCCACAGCCGCAGCAGCTCGTCGTCCATTTTGAGCAGGGTCACCGAGCATCCCGCCATCTCCAGGCTGGTGATGTAGGAACCGACCAGCGAGCGCGCGATCCGCACCCCGGCCTTGCCGAGGATCGTCGCCACCTCGTGGTACATGACGTACAGCTCGATCAGCGGAGTGCCGCCCATCCCGTTGACGAAGACGAGGACACCGTCGTCGCCGGTGAAGTCGAGGTCGGCGAGGATCGGCTCGAGCAGGTACCCAGCCACCTGCCGGGCCGGGACCAGCGGCAACCGCCGCCGGCCCGGCTCGCCGTGGATGCCGATACCCACCTCGATCTCGGTCTCCGGCAGGTCGAAGGTGGGCGCGCCGGCGGTGGGCACGGTGCACGAGGTCAGGGCCATACCCATGCTCCGGACACCCGCGTTGACCTGTTGTGCGACCTCGGCGACCTCGGTGAGACGCCGGCCCTGCTCGGCCGCGGCGCCGGCGATCTTCTCCACCAGCACCGTGCCACCGACCCCGCGCCGCCCGGCGGTATACAGGCTGTCCTGCACCGCGACATCGTCGTTGATGACCACCGACACCACCTCGGCGCCGGTCTCGGCGGCGGCGAGCTCGGCGGCCATCTCGAAGTTCATCACGTCACCGGTGTAGTTCTTCACGATGTGCAGCACACCCGCACCCCCGTCGACGTTCTTCGTCGCCTCCAGGATCTGGTCGGGGACCGGGGAGGTGAACACCTCGCCGGCGCAGGCGGCGTCGAGCATCCCGGCGCCGACGAACCCGCTGTGCAGCGGCTCGTGCCCCGAGCCACCCCCCGAGAGCAGGCCCACCTTGCCCTGCACCGGGCTGTCAGCGCGGTAGACGATCTTGCGGGCATGGTCGACGCGCAGCTCCGGGTGGGCGGCCGCAAGACCGCGCAGCGCCTCCGACACCACGTCGGCCGGGTCGTTGATCAGCTTTTTCATGACGGTCCTCGCTTGGCATAACCCTGGCTTGGCCGAGATGGTGGTACCAGGAACGGAACCGATGAGCTCGGCATGCCCCATTGGGCAGAGTTGACCTCCCGCTGAGCCCACACGTGGATGCGGGTATCGCCCCTCGGTCCAGCGTGATTAGCCTGGGAATTTGAGGACAGCGGCCGACGCGATCGCCAGCAGCGATGACCGGCGGCTGCTCGTGGTCGATGATGCTCACCTGCTCGATGACGCTTCTGCGACCGTGGTCCAAGGTTGTGCGAGCTGATCGCTGCCCGGCTGGCCGACCTGGAGTCGGCTGAATGGGACGTCCTGGAGCTTCTTGCGTTGGGGGAGCCGCTGGAGCTGGAGGTGCTCGCGCAGATCAGTGATCTGGCGGCTGGACGGCGGGGGCCGGGTCGATCAGCCCCGGGCAGTGGACGGCCGTGGAGACCGGCGTGGCCGCTACTGTCCGGCCTGGTGGCCGACCAGCACCTGGCTGCTGATCCGCCGGGTCACGCTGGCGCCTGAGCAGATCAGCACCGACCCGCGATCCAGGCGGCGCCGCACCCCTCCCACCCCGACCAGCGGGTGCTGCCTCTGGCCGAGCTGGCCGGCGCCGACGCAGTGACCAGGCCCCCAGGCCCCAACCCATCCCCGAACCCGCCACCCGAGGCGACACTCGGGCCTTCACCCTGCCCACCACCGGAAAACAGTCACCTAAAGATCACAAACCAGAACCGAAGATCACTTCATGCCGTTACTCGCGGAATCGGGTCTGAGGGCGGTTTCTGACCAAGCCGGAGTGTATTAGGACGCCGGATTCGGGTGGTCCACCAACCAGATCGTTGCCCGTTCGGGAAGTTCGTCCGGCCCGGAAGTTCACACAGTGGTGTCTGCCTGCCGGGTGATCGACCCGCGATCGTGAACATCGAGAACGTTGCTCGATAGCTCGTCGAGGTTGTCGGCTGATGGCAGGTGCCCGTGATCAGGGGGAGATGGACGGCTCCCGTCGTCGCCTCGTCGCTACCCCCCAGCGTGATCCCACGCTGAAGCAGTCTCCCCCGCACCCGCCTCCGCCGCATGTCGCCAGCTTGCAGCGGCTGCAGGCGGCTGCGGGCAATGCCGCGGTGTCGCGGATGCTTGCGCATCGTGTCACCGCGGGCCAGGGCACGCACCGGGACCGCCACCCTGTGCTACCGCCCGGTCCGGTGCGTGGCAGTCCGGCTGTGGTGGAAGTCGTGGTGCCGGACGGGAACGGTGTTGCGGTTCAGCGGGGTTGTGCGTGCGGCGGGACTTGTGCCGAGTGTGGTGAGCCCGCCGAGGAGCAGGTGGGCGCGAGTGGCGTCGATATGCCGGTGCAGCGGTTGGATCTGAATCCGTTGCATCTGGCGAAGAAGGTGGCGCAGAAGGCGCTGGGGGTCATCCGCAGTCTGGGTGAGTCGGCGTGGAACACCGCCAAGCGGTTGGGCAGTGCCGCGTGGGACAGCGTCAAGGGGGCGGGTAGTGGGATCTGGAACGCTGCCCGCTCGGCGGATAGCAAGCTGGTGCACACGGTCGGCAGCCTGGGCACCGCGGCGTGGAACACCGCCAAGAGCGCGGGCATGTCGGCGTGGAACACGGCCAAGCGGCTGGGTAACGCGGCGTGGAACACGGCGAAGTCCCTTGGGTCGAAGGCGTGGAACGGCGCGAAGGCACTCGGCAGCAAGGCATGGGGCGCGATCACGGCTGCGGGAAGCGCCGCTCTTAACGGAGTCAAGGGGCTGGCGAAGGGCGCTCTCGCCAAGGCGGCCGGGCTGGGGCGCTCGCTGGCCGGGCTGGTCAAGAAGGCCGTGAAGGCGTTGCTGCCGCCGGATCTGTGCAAGGCCATCGCCGCAGTGCTTGGCCGGATCAGTGGCGCGATCTCTGCAACGGTGCGTGGCGCGCTGAACCGCGCCAAGCAGATCGGCCAGGCGGTGTGGAACCGTGCGACCTCCCTCGGCAAGGCGGTGGCGGCGACGGCCAAACGCTGGGCGGGCAAGGCGAAACAGTTCGCCACCCGCGCGCTGTCCACTGCTTACCGTACCGTCACCGGGGCCGCCAGTAAGGCGTGGCATGCCGCCAAGAACCTGGGCAGCCGCGCGTTGAGCAGTGTCCGCACTGCTGCGGCGGCAGGGTGGAACACCGCCAAGCGCCTCGGCGGTGCGGCGCTCAACACGGCCAAGCAGCTTGGCGGCAAGGTCCTCGGCACCGCGCGCAATGTCGGCTCCGCGATCGCCAATACCGCTCAGGCGACCGGTCGTTCGCTGCTCGGACTGGCCTCCAGGCTCACCGGCGGCGCCGCGTCGAAGGTCGGCGGGCTGGCGAACAAGATCCTCGACAAGGCGGGTGGGTTGCTCCAGTGGGTGATGAACCTCGCGAAGTCGCTGGCGTCGCAGGCCATCAACACGGCCAAGAGCCTGGGCGCCAAGGCGGTAAGCGCCGCCCGCAGCGCGGCCTCCCGTGCGTGGGAGACCGCAAAGAAGGGCGCGGCCAGCGCACTCGCCCACGCAAAGAGTGTCGGCAGCAAGGCGTTCAACACCGCCAAGAGCCTCGGCGCCCAAGCCTGGTCGACGGCCAAGCAACTCGGCGGTCGCGCCGCAGCCACCGCGAAGAGCTGGGCGGGCAAGGCATGGAACGCGGCCAAGAGCCTCGGTGGCAAGGCTGCGGGCGCCATCCGCGGTGCGGCCAGGAAAGTCTGGCAGGTCACCAAGAGCGCGGGCGGCAAGGTGTGGAACTTCGCCAAACGCGCCGGCAGTGGTGCCCTCAACCTGGCCAAGAAGGCCAGTTCCGGAGCCGTCAACCTAGTCACCCGCGCCGGTTCCCTGGCTGCCAAAGGCATGCAGGGTCTCGCCTCCGCGGCCCGCAGGTTCTGCGAGTTCATGACCAAGTTCGGCCCGTTCATGGCCGGGCTCAAGAAACTCATCGCCGACCCGAGCATCATCACCAACGCCATCCGCAACGCGGTCCAACCGATGATCGACAAGGTGCCCGCCGAGGCACGATCCGCGTTCACCCGAGTCACCGGCTCACCGCTACCCGAGCCGGGAGCTACCGCACCCGCACCCGAGCAGCGACTTGCCGTGCAACGGGTCGCCGCCGCGCCGCTCGTCGTGCAGCGGCAGGACGAGGCGAAGGGCGGCACCCCTCCCGCGCTGGCCGGTGAAGGGACCTGGGCCGGCATCTGGCGGCATCTGGAACCGAAACTGGAATACCTGAAGAACAACTGGTGGGAGGTCCTCAAACAAACCGGGCGGCAACTGCTCTTCCCCTGGGAGGGCATGGGCAAGGACTTGGGCGACCTGTGGGGCCAGATCAAGAAAGCCTGGAAGGCGCTCACCTCGTTCCAGTTCAGTACCCTGATCGACGCCATGATCGCCGCGCAGCAACTCATCGTCGGCATCGTCGGTCGGTGGTGGGGCTGGTTCGCAATCGCCGCAGTGATCATCGGCGCCGTCATCGGTGCGTTCTTCGGCGGAGCAGGCGCCATCCCCGGCGCGGCTGCCGGATGGGAAGTCGCCGCCAGCGTCGGCGAAGGCATCCTCATCGCCGACATCGCCCTGCAAGCTGCCGCGATCGGCAAAGCCTTCTACAATATCCAAGTTCAACACGACACCGGCGAGGACCGCGAACACGACCTCGACCAGATCAGCAACGGCGGCCTCTCCATCGGCATCAACGTCGCCCTGTTGCTCCTCGGCGCCGCCGCGTCTCGCTTCGGCAAAGCCATCATCGCCCGCGTCCGAGGCTTGCGCGGCGGAGCACCCAAAGTAGAGCCACCCAGGGTGAGCCCGAAAGGGGAACCGCCCAAGGTGGAACCACCCAAAGTGGAGCCACCGGCCGGAGAACGAGCAACGGTGCGCGAGAAGGTGCAATCACCCGACAACGTCGAGCGCCCCACCGATCCCGATCTCGCTGCGAAGTACGACGCGGAAGTCAAGGTCGACGGACACACCTATCGCCGGTCGAAAGCCGACGGCACCTGGTGCCGCTTCTCGGAACTGACCTGTGGTATCAAGCTGGACGAGGATGTCAACGCCAAGGTGGACAAAGCCCTGGGCGAGAAGGCCGAAGCGGATGCCCACACCGCGGCGAAAGACCTCCTCGGTGCTGATGGAAAGTTCAAGGAAGCGAGCTTGGAGGATGCGTATCAGCGATATGTCGCGCGCAAGGCGAAGGTCGGAGCGCAGCCGCGCGATCGAGCCGATTGGAAGGTCGCCAGTGACTACGCGACCAAGGACAGCCCCATGGCTCGCGGAAACCGCTTCAATGAGAAGACGAGGGCGAACTATGGTTACAACGAGGTCCACCTCAAGAATGACAGGATTCTAGACAGCTATCGACCGCCACGAGGAGGCAACAGTGGCGAAATTGTCTCACGTAAGGCGACCGACTTCGACGTCATCGAACCCAAGACTTTCAAGTCGTACCTGAGCGAGTTGAAATCAAAGTACCGGGAAGGTACAGTTATCCGGTCGAACAAGTACCCTGACCTCGACGGTGAACCGCTCCAAGGAAAGCAGATACTGGAGGTCCCGGACAGCAACCTGAACTCTGCAAACCGGGCCGAATTCGAAAGTATCGCCAAGGAGCAGGGCATCGAGATCAGATACACGCCCGAGTGACGGAAGCCGACGACCTAATAGAGGATTGGAAGGTTTGGGATGGCGCAAGCATACGACCGGGAGTCATTGTCAAGCAAGCTCATAGAACTCTTGGCGCAGATCGGTTTCGGCCGTCGCTACTTCGAGTACTACGCGGAACACAGCAAGCGCCAGGGCCGGGGCGAGCATAACGTTGATCGGAAGACCCTCGAGGTCATACTGGCCGAGACCGGACTGGGATTCAAGTATTTCGCGAAAGAGAAGTTCTTCCGGCATGTTGAAAAGTGTCAGGGATACGACCTGATGCTACACGCGGCGTTCCCGTACTCGGCTGCCGAGTTCCTGCTCTACGTGAAAGGTGACTGGGGTGTGGTCGGCGGTCCGTGGTCAGAACTTGCTCGGCAGGTGATGCAGGCCAGCGACCCCGACTTCAATCCGTCCCCCGCCTCCCCCAAGTTGCCGTTTTCGAATGAAGCCGAGCTGCGTGAGGTGGTCCAGTTCGGCATCACGCTCTTCGGCGAGGCCAGGGATGTCATCACCTCGTTCTTCGATGGGTGGATCCAAGAGAAATGAGCGCCTGACGTGGATGCCCAACTGATCAGGGTTTCGCCAAAGCGAGACTGGGCTACCGCGGGGAGCGCCGCGGTAGCGCGAGAGGTCGAGGCGGCCCAGGGGTCGGAACGCATTTTGGATCTGGAGAAGGCATGGGCGGGTATCCATTTCCTGCTGACCGCCGAGGTCCCCATCACCAGGGAAGATGCCATCCGGCTCGGGATCTCATGGGATGACGACTCGCTGGAGAACGCACTCATGGGCGGGCGACCTACCGACCTCGAAACCTCGTCCGGTCCCGTCAGATACCTGGACTCCGACGAGATATCTCGAATCGCGGCGAAGCTCGCGGACATCAGCATCGAGGAGTTCTCCGACCGTTACGACCCGGACGCGCTCACCGAAGAACAGATCCCGCCCGACGTGTGGGACAATGAATCCGAGGCGCGCGATTGGCTCGCGTCATCCTACGCGAAGCTCAGGGAGTTTTATCAAGAAACGGCCGCGCAAAATGCCGGGCTCCTCATTTACCTGATGTAGTGACATCCCAGCTTGGCTGGGCGGGTAGCCGAATTGCGACCGACGCGTGCGTCCAGCAGTTCGGGCGCCATGAGAAAGGAGTTCGTGTGTAACCGAGCGACAAGCTCAGGGCAGCCAGCCGGTGTGAGTCCGGTCCGGGGAGACGCCAGGTCCCTGGTAGCTGGTTTCCGGTGTGCGGAGAGATCCCAGCATCGAAGCGGAACGACAAAGCCCTCAAGCTTGGGGGGCAAGCAAACGGCCGGTCCGTAGCATGAACACCTGGATCCGGGCCATGCGGACCAGCCAGTACGCACGTGGCGTCGCTCCCCAGTCCACTGCCTTCCGCAGGTGTTCGACCGCTCCTGCAGGCTGTCCGTAGCCCAGGAGCAGTTCAGCAACGACCAGGCATCCTGTGACAGAAGGTGGACAGCGGATCCAGCCCGACGTTCAACTCAGGCGATGGCTGTATCTGGGGTCAGAACTGCGCCGCGCAGGCACTGCCCGATGGCGAAATTGGCTCGCTCGTCCAGCTCTGGAGCACGACGAGGGTGACACCACAAAGATCAAGGCCACGGTCGCCGCCGCCTGTGCTGCCGCGGGAACCGTTCGGGCAGCCAGCGGAGTCGCGGCATGGGTCTCAGTGGTCATCGCCGGCGTCGGCGTGGCGGTCAGTTGGCTGATCGGGCTTCTCGATGACGAGCATATCGCCGACCAGACCTTCGTCTTTACTCGGCAGGTCGTGGAGAACAACGCGGCGAAGGTCGGCAACACCTTCGACGTCACCTGGCGTTTTACTGATGGTGATGGCGGAGTGGGAAAGCTACTACCGTCAGCGACGTGCCTGACGGACCTGGCGTGACCCGAGCCGCCGCTCAGCTCGGGGAACCCGAGCACGGCGAAGTCCGGCCGGTCTCCGCGCAGGATGAGGAGCGGCCGGCACGCCGGCTTGCCGGGCCGGTCGCCGCCGGGGTCAGCGCGGCCAGTGCGCTGGTGGCGGGGTTCACGATTTACCAGGTGTTCTGGCCGTTAGCGCAGGGCAACCAGTTCTCGCTGATCCTGTTTCTGGCCGGCACGTTGCCGCTGGTCTTCCTGTGTTACCGCGCCGGAGTCCGGCCGGGTCAGCGTCGCCGTGCGGACAACCCGGGAGTCGCGGACTACCTGCTGGCAGGGCTGGCCCTGGTGATGTGCCTGTACCCGGTGCTGCCGGTGCGCCTGGGCGCCGGCGGTGGCGGGTTCGACGCGTTCCTGGACCGGCAGGGCATCCTCGCCGGACCGGACGTGCTGACCGGCGCGGTGTTGCTGCTGCTCATCCTCGAGGCGTGCCGGCGGACCACCGGCTGGGTACTGCCCGCCGTCTGCCTGCTGTTTCTGGGCTACTCCTACTACGGCGGCCTGCTGCCGCAGCACTGGTCGATCGCGCACCAGGGGCTGAACTTCGACGAGATCATCAACGCGCTCTACAACGACGCCTCCGGCTTCTACGGAGTGCCGCTGGGCGTGGCCGCGAGCTACATCGTGCTGTTTGCGATCTACGCCGCGTTGCTGGATCTCTCCGGCGCGGGTCAGTTCTTCATCGACCTCTCGCTGGCCGCGTTCGGGCGCTCCCGCAGCGCGCCGGGGCGCACCGTCGCGCTGTCCGGGTTCCTGCTCGGCACCGTGTCCGGGTCGGGTGCGGCCACCACCGTCAGCCTCGGCTCGGTGACCTGGCCACTGCTGCGTCGCGCGGGCTATCCGGCCGAGCCTGCGGGCGGGATGCTGGCCGCGGCGGGCATCGGCGCGATCCTCTCGCCGCCCACGCTCGGCGCCGCGGCCTTCATCATCGCTGAGTACCTGCAGGTGCCCTACCTGCAGGTACTGCTGTGGGCGATCATCCCGACGCTGCTGTACTACCTGGGCATCCTGCTCGCCGTCGAGATCGACGCCCGCCGGCTGGGGGCCAGTGAGGTCGAGGTCGCGACGACCTCGGCGTGGCGGCTGCTCGGCCGCTTCGGCTACCACTTCCTCTCACTGGGCGTGATCGTGGTGCTCCTCGCGCTGGACGTCCCGCCGTTCACGGCGGTGGTCTATGCCTGCGGGGTGCAACTGGTGCTGTCCTTCCTGGATCGCCGCAACGCCCTGACCCCCCGCCGGCTCTACGCCGCGCTGGCCACCGGGGTGCGCAGCGTGCTGCCGGTGGTTGCGGTGTGCGCGGCGGCCGGGATCATCACCTCGACCATCGCCAAGACCGGCCTCGGGTTGGCGCTGTCCTCGATCCTGGTCGGCACCGCCCGCGCGATCACCGACCACCCCATCGGCACGCTGATCGCCACCGCGGTGCTCGCCGCGGTGGCCGTCGCGCTGCTCGGGCTGGCGGTGCCGGTGACCGCGTCGTTCATCATCGCCTGGGTGATCATCAGTCCAGCGCTGGTGAACCTGGGGGTCGCCCGGCCCGAGGCGGCGATGTTCCTGTTCTACTTCGCGGTGCTCTCCGAGGTCACCCCGCCCACCGCGCTGGCCGCCGTGGCGGCGTCCGCCATCACCGGAGGCCGGGTGCTGGGCACCATGCTGCAGGCGGCCAAGTACGCGCTGCCCGCCTTCCTGGTGCCGTTCGCGTTCGTGCTCACCGGCAACGGTGCCGCGCTGCTCACCCTCGGCCCACCCGGGACCATCCTGTGGACTGCAGCGGTCTCGGCGCTCGCGGTGGCCGCGCTGGCGGTGGCCACCGGTGGTTGGCTGCTGCACCGTGCCGGCTGGCCGGAGCGGGTGCTGTGCCTGCTCGCCGCGCTGGTACTGCTCTACTTGGAGCCCGCCGCGATCGCCGCCGGGGCCGCCCTGCTGGCCGTCGCCGTGGTGATCCACCTGTTCACCCACCGACCCGTTGGGGGTACGTGATGACACTCCATCCCCGCCCAGCCCCGCGTCGATCCCTGGGGGTGCTGCTCGTTGCGGTGCTGACCGTGCTCGGCCTGGTGGCCTGCGGGGGCCGGCAGCAGGCCGCTGCCCCGGCTGACGGGGGCGGCTGCGAGATCACTGCGGACCGCCGGATCGCCATCGCGACCGGCAACACCGGCGGGGTCTACTACGTGCTCGGCGGGGCGTTCGCCGAGGCGGTGAGCGCGGCCACCGCCGGCAAGCTCAAAGCCACCGCCGCCGAGACCGGCGCCTCGGTGCAGAACATCCAGCAACTCGTCGCGGGCAACTACCAGGTGGCGTTCTCGCTGGCCGACACCGCCGCCGACGCGGTGGCCGGCACCGGCTCCTTCGCCGGCGCACCGCAGCCGATCGCCGCGCTGGCCCGGCTCTACCCCAACTACACCCAGGTGGTGGTGCGCACCGACGCCGCCATCACCACCCTGGCCGACCTGCGCGGCAAGCGGGTGTCCACCGGCTCACCGAAGTCCGGCACCGAGGTGATCGCCCACCGCATCCTGCGCGCCGCCGGGCTCAATCCGGACACCGACCTGGCGGCTCAGCGCCTCGACATCGGCACCAGCGTGGACGGCATGAAGGACGGCACCCTCGACGCCATGTTCTTCTCCGGCGGGCTGCCCACCCCCAACCTCACCGACCTGTTCACCAGTCTCGGCGAGCGGGTGCGGCTGCTGGACACCTCAGCCGTGCTGGGCGCGCTGCGCGCCATCAACCCGGTGTACGGCGTCGCCACCATCCCCGCCGCCACCTATCCCCAGGTCACCAAGACCCCCACCATCGTGGTGCCCAACCTGCTCGTCGTGCCGCAGAGCCTGGACGGCCCCACCGCGTGCGTGCTGACCAGGACCCTGTTCCAGCGCAAGGCCGACCTGGTGGCGGTCACCCCCGCCGCCCAGGGCATCGCCCTGCAGCAGGCCCGCCAGACCACCCCCGTCCCGCTGCACCCCGGTGCCAAGCAGGCCCTGGACACCCTCGGCGCCCCCTAACCCCGCGTGTCGGGCTCCCTTGCCCGCTGTGTCGGGTCCCGGTGCATGCAGTACTCGGTTCTCGACGAGTGACAATTTCTGGTCATACTTTTGACTATGAGGACCGTGCCCCTGGCTGAGGTGAAGGCCCATCTGTCTGAACTCGTCGGCCGTGGTCGACATCGATCATCGCAATGGGGTGTACCGGCCGCACTGAGGGGCCTCATAGGATCGCCCGGTGCCTTCCCCGGGAACCGGTCTCGACGTGAGCGATGCAGTGCAGGTGTTGCGGCGGGTCTTCGGCTATGACTCGTTCCGCCCGGGGCAGCAGGAGGTCATCGAGCACGTCGTCGCCGGCGGTGACGCACTGGTGCTGATGCCGACCGGCGGCGGCAAGTCGCTGTGCTACCAGATCCCCGCCCTGGTCCGGGCCGGCGTCGGTGTCGTCGTCTCGCCGCTGATCGCGCTGATGCAGGACCAGGTCGACGCCCTGACCGCGCTCGGCGTGCGGGCCGGGTTCCTCAACTCCACTCAGGACCCCTACCAGCGGGGCCAGGTCGAGTCCGCCTTCCGCGCTGGCGAGCTGGACCTGCTGTACCTGGCGCCGGAGCGGCTGCGCATGGAGTCGACGTACCGGCTGCTGGACCGCGGCACGATCGCGCTGTTCGCCATCGACGAGGCGCACTGCGTGTCCCAGTGGGGGCACGACTTCCGGCCCGACTACCTGGCCTTGTCCGCGCTGCACGAGCGCTGGCCCACCGTGCCGCGCATCGCGCTGACCGCGACGGCCACCAAGGTCACCCACGCCGAGATCGCCTCCCGGCTGAACCTGGAGGACGCCCGGCACTTCGTGGCGAGCTTTGACCGCCCGAACATCCAGTACCGCATCGTGGCGAAGAACGAGCCGCGCCGGCAGTTGCTTGCGCTGCTGCGCACCGAGCACCCCGGCGATGCGGGCATCGTCTACTGCCTGTCCCGGGCCTCGGTCGAGAAGATCGCGGCCTTCCTGGTGGAGCACGGGATCGAGGCACTGCCGTATCATGCGGGGCTCGACGGCCGCACCCGAGCCGCGAACCAGGCGCGCTTCCTGCGCGAGGACGGCCTGGTCATGGTCGCCACGATCGCGTTCGGTATGGGCATCGACAAGCCCGACGTGCGCTTCGTCGCCCACCTCGACCTGCCCAAGTCCGTCGAGGGCTACTACCAGGAGACCGGCCGGGCCGGGCGCGACGGCCTGCCGGCCACCGCCTGGCTGGCCTACGGCCTGCAGGACGTGGTGCAGCAGCGCAGGTTGATCGACACGTCCGAGGGCGACGACGCCCACCGCCGCCGGCTGGCCACTCACCTCGACGCCATGCTGGCGCTGTGCGAGACGGTCGGGTGCCGCCGTATGCAACTGCTCGCCTACTTCGGCGAGCAGGCCAGCGCATGCGGTAACTGTGACACCTGCCTGTCCCCACCGGAGTCGTGGGACGGCACGATCGCCGCGCAGAAGCTGCTCTCCGCGGTGTTGCGGCTCGACCGGGAGCGCCGCCAGAAGTTCGGCGCCGGCCACGTGATCGACATCCTGCTGGGCAAGCAGACGCCCAAGGTCAGCCAGTTCAACCACGACTCGCTCAAGGTGTTCGGCGTCGGTACCGAGCTGCGGGAGGGCGAGTGGCGCGGGGTGGTGCGGCAACTGCTGGCGCAGGGCCTGCTTGCCGTCGAGGGCGACTACGGCACGCTGGTGCTCACCGACACCAGCGCCGAGGTGCTAGGTCGGCAGCGCCAGGTCCTGCTGCGCCGCGAGCCCGAACGCCCGGCCCCAGCCCCCAAAGCCGACAAGGCCGGCAAGAATGGCAAGAATGGCAAGGCCGATCAGGCCCGCCGCACCGCACCCGTGGACCTGCCTGCGGAAGCCGTGCCGGTGTTCGATCGGCTCCGGGCCTGGCGCGCCGCCACCGCGAAGGAGCAGGGGGTGCCCGCGTACGTGGTCTTCCACGACGCGACCCTGCGCCAGATCGCCGCCGAGTCCCCGTCGAGCCTGGCCGAGCTCAGCACGGTCAGCGGCGTCGGCGAGGCCAAGCTAGCCCGCTACGGCCAGCAGATCCTGGACACCCTGAGCCGCTGATGAGGTCACCGGCGCGAGGATTGCCAGGGCCAGCGTCCCTCCAACTCGACTTCCAAACTCATGCTCAGAAACGTCCGAATAGCCACGATCGCGCCGAGGACGCCCACGCCGCCGAACGTGGGGGAGACAGCCACCGTTCTGATGATGTCTCCTGCCACCAGGAACTCGAGTCCGAGGAGGATAGTGCGCCCGATGCCCTGCCGATAGCCCCGATAGTCGTCGCGTCCGGGTCGGCCATGAAGCCTGGTGATGAACAGCACCGTCGTGATCAGGATGCCGAGCACGATCACTGCCACGCCCACCAGGTCGATGACCTTGCCTACGGTCTCGACGATCTCTTCAAGTCTCATCCCGGTCTCCTGGCACTCGTTATCTCTTCCTCCGCTCGACCGTGCTGCGACGCAGAATGCGCCGGGGGGATCCCGTCCTCCGTCATGCCACCGGGCGCCACGGTCGCGGTGGCAGCACGGGTAGCCCGCTCGGTGCGCACTGGCCACCTCGCTCCCCGGCCAGCCGGAAGATAGCCCAGCCGATCAGCGCGGCGAGCAGCGATCCGGTCAGGATGCCGATCTTTGCCTGGTTCTGCAATGTGGGGTCGGGCAGGGCGAGGTCGGTGATGAACAGTGCGACGGTGAACCCGATCCCGGACAATCCTGCGCCGCCGAGGAGCTGGCCCCAGCGCAGCGTGTCCGGCACCCGGCCCAGGCCGGTCCGCAGCGCCACCCAGGTCCCGGCCGACACGCCGATCAGCTTGCCGACGGTCAGCCCGACCACGATGCCCCAGGTGATCGGGGAGCGGACGGCTGCGGCGAGGGTCTGGGTGCTGACCAGCACCCCGGCGTTGGCCAGCACGAACAGGGGTACCACCACGTAGCTGCTCCAGGGCTGGATCCGCAACTGCAGCCGCTCGTTGGGGGAGACCGCCTCCAGCAGGCCCGTCTGGGCGGCCCGCGCCCGCTGCGGGGTCGGGTCGGCCAGGAAGCTGCGACCGAGCACCTGGACCCGTTTGAGGTCGAGTGGCTGCGCGGCATAGGCGTTGACCAGCAGACCCATCGTCACCCCGACCACGCTCGGGTGCACCCCCGACTCCAGCACCGCCAGCCACATCACGGTCCCGATCAGGACGTAGATCGGGGTGCGCCAGAACCTGGCGAACCGCAGCCCGATCAGCGCGAGGAACAGGATCCCGGCCAGCAGCAGCGGGCCCGTCCGCAGGTCCTCGGTATAGAAGATCGCGATCGCGGTCACCGCGCCGATATCGTCCACGATGGCCAGGGCGAGCAGAAACAGCCGCAACTGGTCGGGGCAGCGCGGCCCGACCAGCGCCAGCACCCCGAGCAAGACCGCGGTGTCGGTGGAGATCGGGATTCCCCACGCGTTGCTACCGGGGCCAGTACCGGTGAACAGCAGGAACAGCATGGCCGGGAGGACGAGTCCGCCGGTCGCCGCCAGGATGGGTGCGGCGAGCGCCCGAGCGCCGCGCAGCTCACCGAGCGCCATCTCCCGGGACATCTCCATCCCGACGCTGAAGAAGAACAGCACCATCAACCCGTCATTAACCCAGTGCCGCAGGTCCTCGACCAGCCACAGGTCGCCGAGAGCGAGCGACAGCTCGGTGTGCCAGAACACCTCGTAGCTGGCTGAGCTGTTGGCCCAGACCAGCGCCGCCACCGCGGCGACCAGCAACAGCACGGCCGAGGCCGCCTCGGTGCCGAGGAACGAGCGCGCAGCCCGGCTGAGCTCGCCCCGTTCGGCTAAGGTGGTGACCGTCACGCCCGTGATCCTGCCCGAACCGTCAGCCCCGGGAGACGTCGCGATCAGCCCCCTGCCGCTGCGGCCGTCACTCGATCCGCCAGTCGGCACGCAGGATCACCTGCGGGGCAGTCTCGGCGCGCAGCTCACCCTGGTCGAGTACGGCGACTTCGAGTGTCCGTACTGCCGGGCCGCGGCTCCGGTGATCGACGAGGTGCGACGCCGCCTGGGCGAGCGGCTGTGCTTCGCGTTTCGGCACTTTCCGCTAGCTGGGTTTCATCCCTTCGCGCTGTCGGCGGCAGTCGGCGCCGAGGCGGCCGCGCTCTACGGACAGTTCTGGCCGATGCATGACCTGCTCTACACCGGGGCGCCGCGGCTGCGACAAGCCGACCTGCGCAGGTACGCCGCGCAGATCGGCGTCGACCCGGATCTGGTGGTCTGGCCGGCTACCCGGATGGTTGAGGACCGCGTCGAGGCGGACTTCAACTCCGGGGTGCGCAGCGGGGTGCGGGGCACCCCGGCTCTGTTCATCAGCGGTTTGCCCTATGACGGCGTGGTGACGGCCGACGCGCTGACGGCGGCGCTGGACGCCAGCGCGGACCCCCCGCCGGCAGGGCGGCGATGAGTTTGTGGCCGGTTCGTCGTCATCTGGGATGAGCATGTCGTCGTCATCTGGGATGAGCATGTCATGAGCTGTTACGACGAGGAGGACGTCATGAGTGACACCAGTGTCGAAAGCCTGGCGGCGCCCCTGGGGCGAGCGGTCAACATCACGCTGTGGGTGTTACAGGTCCTGTTGGCCGCGTTCTTCGTGTTCGTGGGGTTCATCAAGCTGGTCGGTTTCCAGCAGGAGGTGGAGGCGTTCGCCGTGATCGGCCTCGGCCAGTGGTTCCGGTACCTCACCGGTGCACTCGAGGTCGCCGGCGCGATCGGCCTGCTGATCCCGCGGCTGTCCGGGCTGGCTGCGCTCGGGCTCGCCGGGGTTATGGTGGGCGCGGTGATCACCCACTTGACGGTCCTCCCGCCTGCGGCCTTTGCGCTGTTCCCGGCCTTCCTGTGCGTCGTGTTCGGCCTGATCGCGTGGGCCCGGTGGCCGCAGAGCAAGGCCCTTGCCGGCAGCCGGCCGCACTGAGGTCGATCTGGTTGTCTCTGGTTCGACGTGTAGGTAGCGGCTGGGTGAGCTTGCCGAGCCGCGAACCCGACGACCCGAAGGAGACCGACGATGCGGTTCATGATCATGATCAAGGCTAACCAGGACAGCGAGGCGGGCGTGCTGCCCAGCGAGGAGATCCTCGCCGAGATGGGCAGGTACAACGAGGAGCTGGTGCAGGCCGGGGTGCTGCTTGCGGGTGAGGGGCTGCATCCGAGCTCGAGGGGGGCGCGGGTCAGGTTCTCCGGGGGGAAGCGGACCGTGATCGACGGGCCGTTCACCGAGACGAAGGAGCTGATCGCCGGGTTCTGGCTGCTCCAGGTGAAATCGAAGGAGGAGGCGATCGAGTGGGTCAAGCGCTGCCCGCTCGACGGCGGGGCCGAGGTCGAGATCCGGCAGGTGTTCGAGGCGGAGGACTTCGGTGCGGCGCTCACCCCCGAGCTGCGCGAGCAGGAGGAGCGGCTGCGCGCCCAGGTCGCCGAGCAGCAGCAGTAGCAGCCTGCGGCGCGCCGGTGGCCGGGCCGCGGTTTGTCGCGGCCCGGATGAGGATGCTGTGATGGGACGCCATGGCGGCATCCCCCACCCATCACGTGATCGATACGGTCTTCCGGATCGAGTCGGCGAGGCTCATCGCCGGTCTCGTCCGGATCGTGCGCGACGTCGGCCTTGCCGAGGACCTCGCCCAGGACGCGCTGGTCGCCGCGCTCGAGCAGTGGCCGGAGTCGGGCGTCCCGGACAACCCGGGCGCATGGCTGATGACCGTGGCGAAGCGTCGCGGGATCGATCTGGTGCGCCGCAACGAACGGCTGGAGCGCAAGATCACCGAACTCGGTCATGAGTTTGCGGCGGTCCAGACAGCGGAGGCGGCTGCGGAACCCGACCTGGCACCCGAAGACGACCTGCGTGACGACCTGCTGCGGTTGATGTTCATCTCGTGCCATCCGGTGCTGTCCACCCAGGCGCGGGTCGCGCTCACGCTGCGCCTGCTCGGCGGTCTGACCACGGAGGAGATCGCGCGGGCGTTCCTCGTCTCCGAGCCGACGGTCGCCCAGCGGATCGTCCGGGCCAAGCGGACCCTCGCCAAGGCGCGGGTTCCCTTCGAGGTCCCGAGCGCCGACGAGCGGGTCGCCCGGCTGTCGTCCGTGCTGGAGGTCATCTACCTGGTGTTCAATGAGGGCTACTCGGCCACCGCCGGGGACGACTGGATCCGGCCTGCGCTGTGCGAGGAGGCGCTGCGTCTGGGCCGGATCCTGGCCGAGCTCGTCTCGGGGGAGCCGGAGGTCCACGGCCTCGTCGCGCTGATGGAGATCCAGGCATCGCGCTTGCGCGCCCGGACCGGTCCGTCCGGAGAGCCGGTCCTACTTCTTGATCAAGACCGGGCGCGCTGGGATCAGTTGCTCATCCGGCGCGGGCTCGCGGCGCTGCAGCGTGCCGAGGCGCTCGGCGGCGCGCTCGGACCCTACCTGCTGCAGGCGGCGATCGCGGCCTGTCATGCCCGGGCGCGCACTGCGGAGGAGACGGACTGGGTGCGCATCGCGGCGCTGTACGCGGCACTGGCCGCCCTCGCGCCGTCGCCTGTCGTGGAGCTGAACCGCGCGGTCGCGCTGTCGATGGCGTTCGGCCCGGCTACCGGTCTCGAACTCGTCGACGAGCTGATCGCGGAGCCGTCGCTGCAGACCTACCATCTGCTGCCGAGCGTGCGCGGTGATCTGCTGGCCAAGCTCGGCCGCGTGGACGAGGCCCGGGCGGAGTTCGAGCGCGCGGCGTCGCTCACCCGAAACGGCCGCGATCGCACCCTGCTCCTCGAACGCGCCGCCACCTGCGCGCGGGCCGCAGTTGGGTCCGCCAGTGCCAGTCGAGCTGCTCGACGAGCTCGTGGGTCCAGTTGATCGTCACCGTCATGAGTGACCGCGACCAGATCGAAGCAGGCCGAAGGTCGGCAGGATGAGTCCGGCGGTCGCCACGATCTCACCGAACCAGAGGTGGCCGGCGAAGCGGTCGTGGAAGGCGTCCCTTCGCTGCAACGTCGCCATCAGCTCGCCGCAGTGTGCCGACCGCAGCTCGAAGGCGCTCAGGTTGCCCAGCCGGGCTGGCGCGCTATAGGGCCTCGCCTCAGGTGCCGACGTAGGCCGCGAGGTACTCGCCGGTGAGGGTGCAGCGGGCGGTGGCGAGGTCGGCGTGCGCCATGACGGCCTGGTGGTGCTCGATGACGATGACCGACGTGCCGGGGTTGACGAGCCGGTCGAGCAGGCCGAGCAGTTGCTCGACGTCGGCGAGGTGCAGGCCGGTGGTTGGCTCGTCGAAGACGTAGGTGACGTCGGTGAGCGACGACCCGAGGTGGCGGATCATCCTGGTGCGCTGTGCCTCGCCGCCTGAGAGCGTGCCGGATGGCCGGTCGAGGCAGCCGCTGCGACTCCGCGGCGATCGTGCCGAACACCAGCGAGCTCTTGCCCGAGCCGGAGACGCCGGTGAACACCGTGCGCGCGACGCAGTCGGCACTCATCGGTCCTGAAGCAGCCCGAGGACGTTGCCATCGGGGTCGGTGACGGTGGCCACCAGGCGGCCGCCCCCACGTCGCGCACGGGCTCCTTCACGGTGGCACCGGCAGCGGTCACCTCGGCCAGCTTCGCCTCGATGTCCGGCACCTGCCAGTAGGCCACCGGTGAGGTCATGCCCTGCGGTCCACCGCCGGGCACCAGCCCGATGTGCTGGCCCTCGGCCTCGAAGCCGACGTAGTAGGACCCGTCGGTCTGCGGCGGGACGCCGAGCAGGGCGGCGTACACCGCCTTGGCCGCCACCAGGTCGGACACGGGATGCAGCACGGTCTTGATGCCCTGGGTGGAAGAGCCGGTCATGGTCACTCCTGACGTCGTGGATCACATCGACCCGGTGTGCCTTGTCGAGCTTAAAGACGAACGGGAAGCCCGGAAATCAACGCGCCGGGTTGGTCAGCGGGGCCGACCGTGATCCCGCGCAGCCCGCCGTATGCCACGAGGGCTCGACCTGACCGGCCCGGTCAGCCCCCGGGGACCGGGTTCGGCTGCGCCCGGGCGGGCTCGCGCCGATCGAGGGTGTCGTGGGCTACGCCACCCGGGAGTTACTGCGCGGCAGCGACGGGCTGCACCGGTTCCACGGCGGAGGCGGCCAGATCGGTGTGGGACACCACCTTCTCGCCGAGGACGTGAACGGCGAGCAGGTTGCATCGGCCTGGCAGGCCTGGCAGGCCTGGCTGAACCGGGTGTTTTCCAGGTAATCGGTTAGCATGCGGTATGAGCCCAGAACAGGAAGGCCAGGACAGTGCCCGGCCCACCGGTGGCCCGTCGGATAGGCGCAAGCCGGCACGTGAACCACTGCGCGGTGGCTGGAGTGGCTGGACCGCTTGGACGGCCGAAGAGCAGACCAGTATCGACATCAGGGAGTGCACCGACGCACGGTGCATGAACGTTGACGTCAATGTGGGCTACCAGGGGCTGGCCGAGGGATCGGTTCTCTCGCAGGCCGCCGGGGTCGGTGATGATCTCCGGGCTGCCTGGCGGATGAAGCTTCAGGGGGAGGGAAAGTTGAACACCCCGGGCACGAGCCTGCGGGAAACCATCTTCGGCCCTGCCGAGCCGACGCAGTAGGAACATCCGCAGCGGGCCTGCGGGCCGGACCGGGGGCGACCGGCCAGCGCGCCGGGTGCGGCCCGGCCGGCGCCACGACGGGTGGAAGCACCGCGCCAGGGACGACCACGCGAGATCGGCCATCAGCGGGCCGCGCTGCCCTGGAAGGCGCTGCCCTGGAAGAACTCCCGGTCAGGCACACCATAGGGACGCAGCTCGTCCCACCATTGGGCGAGCGGGTCGAAAACCGCATGGAAGGGCCGCCCGACCAGGCCGGGATTGCGGGCCTGCAAGTAGCGCAGGGCGAATGCCGGGCCGCGATCGAGTTCGACCACTCCGTCCACCACGACCTTGCCCGGCGATGCCGACATCACCGGCCCGCGGGCGGTACGGCCGAGCCCGGAGACACTGCGGACCGCGCCGAGGTAAATCTCCCAGGCCCGGATCAGGGGCAGGCCGAAATACCGGCGCGCCCCGGTGTCCCGCTCGACGAACATGTAGTACGGCACCACGCCGTTGCGAACCTCGTCCTGCCACAACTGCGCCCAGATCTCGGGATCGTCATTGACATGTCGGACCACTGGCGCCTGGGCGCGGAGTACCGCTCCGGTGCAGGTGAGCCTGCTCAGCGCCCGGTGCGCAGCGGTTGTCGCCAGTTCGGCGGGGTGGGAAAGATGCAGCATCAGGGCTACGTGCTTGCCCGCAGCCACCAGTTGCTCCAGCATCCGTAGCAGGTCGTCGGCGTCCTGCCCGACCAACACCCGATTCGGCCAATACGACAACGCCTTGGTGCCGATCCGCACGGTCTGCACGTGTTCTCGTTCGGGCGCCATGAGCGGCTCGACGTAGCGCCGCAGCAGCTCGGTCCGCATCACCAGCGGATCACCCCCGGTGAGCAGCACGTCCGTGATTTCCGGGTGCCGGTCCAGGTGATCTGTCATCACCTCCGGACCAGTGACCGCGAGTTGCAGATCGTCCCGACCGATGAACTGCGCCCATCGGAAGCAGTAAGCGCAATAGCTGTGACAGGTCTGGCCCTGCCGAGGGAACACCAGCAGTGTTTCCCGGTACTTGTGCTGCAGGCCCCAGCCGTCGATGCCCTCCTCGTGGGGAACGTTCATGGTGATCTGGTCACCCGGATGCGGGTTGAGGCGGTTACGGACTTCGTCGACAGCGGCCTGCAGTTTACTCCGGTCCCCGGAGTTCAGTCCGTGCTCGATCTCGACGAAATCTACCGGGTCCAGCATGTCTCGGTGCGGGAAAACGAGCCGATAGATGGCGTCGTCCGGCGCCCGGTCCCAGTCAATCAGTTCATCGACCACGTAGGAACTCACCTTGAAGGGGAGCACCCGCGAAACCACATCCACCTCATGGGCGAGATCGAAGTTACCTGTCCGATCCAGCACCAGCTCGCGCAACCGACGGCCGGATACTGTTCGCAATGCCGTTGCGCCCTCTGCTGCGGCGGTGGTCAGCGTCACGGGGTGACCACCTCCCAGCCATGATTGAGCTTATCGATAATGTCCATGTCACACACCAACGAGTATAGGTCTTGGTAGTAGCGGGTCTGGCGTGCTAGCCCTCCTAATGGACCGTGTTAGCCCTCCTAATGGGCAGAGTGGGTGGCGTAGACCGGCCGCGGCATGCTAGCGAAGTGTGGTGGCGGGGGCCAGTGCTGACCGACGCGGCCGGGTCAGCGCCCCTTGCGGGTGATGTCGGTGATGTGCCGTCCTTCGTCCGGGCTCAGTGGGCCGGTGCTGGTCGGGTCGGCAACACCAAGGATGATGGCGAGGTCACGGCCGTGCACGTCGAGGGCGGCCTCGAGCAGCTCGGTCTGGGCTGTGATCTTGGCTCGAGCGCGGGACCGGCCCACTGCGGCGATCAGCACTCCGGCGAGTGCGGCTGGCCACCATACCGCGCCAAGTGCCAGGTAGGGCAGGGCCCAGGTGAGGGTGAACACGGCGGTGGCGAAGCCGGCCTGGGCGGCGTTGATCTCGGCGCGGGCGGCGTCCGGGAGCACCAGCCAGATCCGTGGCCAGCCGAAGGTCAGGTCCAGGCCGTGCCGGTCGGCTGCGACCTTGGCCAGGGCGTGGATCCGGTCTCCCATCCAGGTGGGACGGGCCGGTTCGGCCATCGCGATCTGGTTGATCCGGTCGGCGAGCTGATCCATCCGCTGTTGTTGCTCGGTGGTGCGGTCGTGCAGGGGGTGCACCTTCTCCAGGGCAGCGCGCTCCCGGTACAGCTCGTTCCAACGGGCCCGGCGCCGTCTGGTGAGCAGCTTGCCGAGCCGGCGCAGTCCGGGCGGCCATCGTCCCAGGAGGACTGCCCGGACCGGGCCGACCAGGGCCTGTACCACCAGCCCGACGGTCACCGCCGCAAGCAACAGCCCCAGCAGGGCGAACACCTGCGTGCCGAGGGGCCAGTCGGCGGTCTCCACGGCGGCCCCGCGCACCGCCTCAGCCAGCCTCTCGGCGTCGAGGGCGTGGTCCTGACCGAGTTGCAGCCCGATCCATCCGGTCGCGAGGAACAGCACGCCGGGAATGGCCAGCAGGGACAGCCACCGCCCGGCCAACTGCTTGGCCAGCTCGCTGAAGAAGTCGTCCAACCGCCAACCCCCAGACCTGGGCCCGATGGTGCTCGGATGCTACCCGCTGCAAACCGGGTCATCAGATCAGTGCGGGGGCTGCGGGGTAGGCGGGGCGGGCTCGGCGAAGGCGAGCCATACATAGCACAGGCCGGACATGAACAGCAGCCCGGTCAGCATCCCCTCGATTTGCAGCGGTGTCACGAGGAACAGCCCCTCGGGCAGGACGGCAGCCACCACCATCAGCGTGAGGAGCACCGGATCCAGCATCCGCAGGACCTGTCCCGCCAGCCCGAAGGGAGCGCGTGACAGTTGCAGGAACGACAACGACTCGGCCACGGCCACCAGCCCGCCCAGCACGAACACGCTCCGCCAGAGCAACCCGCTGTCGGGGTTCCCACTGAGTAGTGCACTCAGACCCAGGAATCCGGGCAGGAAGAAATGCAGCGCGATGTGCAGGTTCGCGCGATGGCGCTGCGGGTCGCCGCGCCAGCTACCGTTGGCGAACTGCATCACCGCGAACCAGATGCCGAGCAAGGTGAAACTCATGCTGCTCAACGTCTGGTAGAACTCCGTGGTCGCGTTCATGGGGCACCTCGGCTCCTCGCTGCTCGGGTGATCCAAGCTGGACTGCTGCGGCATCGTCAAGCACACGCTGGTCTCGGATGGACGCCGGTCAGGTCCGGGCGCTCAGCTCGAGCGCTTCGTGCGGGGTGTCCGCCCAGCGGGCCAGCGGCGACTGCGAGGTCCAGGTCCGCCAGAAGTTTCTGATCTTGCAGTACCGGTCGTCGAGGATCACGTGGGGCAGGCCCAGCAGCAGGCTCAGCAGATGGCCGTGCAGCCGGTCGGTCACCACGCTGCGGCCCCTGCTGAGCAGGCGGCAGCCCCGGACGAGCTGCAGCGTCGCGTGCTGATCGTAGTTCTGGCACAGCGCGCGTAGCCGGTCGTCGTCGGGGCGCAGGCTGAACTCGTGCGCGGCGAGGTGGCAGCCCAGGTGCGCGGCGGTGAGCTGGTCGCGGTGCAGCGGGTCGGCGCCCTGCTCACCGGTCCAGTCGGTCACCAGCACCCCGGCACCGACGTCGGGAAGCCGGCGGCGGGTGGACTCGTGGTCGTCGCGGGCCAGCCAGAGGACGTCGAGCTCAGGCCGGGCTAGCTCAGGCAGCTTGCTGATCCCGCAGGCCAGGTCCGGGCACAGCACGGTGCGGGCGCGGAACTCGGTGCGGGCCAGTTGGTAGCTGTGCCGATCGCGGACCAGCAGCGTGAGGTCGGGATGGGCGTTGAACACGGCACGGGCCCGGTCAAGGGTGGCCTGCCTGCGGAAGTGGATCGACTGGGGGAGCTGGATGATCCGGTGGGTGGGGAAGCACCGGATGATCCGCTCACGCAAGTGCTGATGGTGCGGCCACAGGTCGCCGAGGTTGCCACCGCCGTGGATGAGGATGACGCCCGCCGGCAGGCGGGTCGCCAGGTCCTGGGCCGAGAATGACGCTCCCCCGCAGGTGTAGCCGATCTCGACGCCGAGCCCGCCCAGCAGCGCGCGCTCACCGAGCCAGATCGCGCTGTCCCCGATATTGGCGTGCATCGGGAAGTCCACGAGTGCGCACCGGCTCCCGGGCCCGAGCAGCTCCCCCAAGATCGTGGCGGCCTGGTGGCGCAGCAGCGGGCCACCGTCGCCGATGTCTCCGGCCACGGCTAACGGTCGTTCTGGTCTGCCGCGCGGAGCTGCCGCTCGATGAGGTCGGCGGCGGCCGGGCTGCCGCCCTGGGCCCGGATCTCCCGCTGGAGCTGCGCCAACCGGTCGGCCATCGCAGCGTCGGCGCTGACCCGCTGCACAGCCGCGCGCAGCCGGTCGGCAGCCACCTCCGCCGGCGGCAGGTGCACGCCGAGCCCGAGTTCGGCGAGTCGAGCCGCATTCTCGAACTGGTCGGCGGCCTGCGGCACCCCCACGATCGGAACGCCGTGGTAAAGGGCCTCCACCAGGCCGCCCATCCCGCAGTGCGAGAGGAACGCCCGGGCCTGGGCAAGGACGGCCAGTTGCGGCACGCTGCGGCGGATCTCGAAGTTGTCCGGCACCCGGCCGAGGTCGGCCGGCTGGACGTGACTGCCGATAGCCATCACCACCGTCCAGTCCTCGTCGGCGAATGCCGCCACGCACTGGCGGTAGAGATCTGGGCGGTCGGTGAACACCGAGCCGAGAGTGATCAGCAGTACCGGCCGGCTGTCTGGCGGGTGCCATCCGCCCTGCCACGGTCGGTCCTGCAGGCACGGGCCGACGAACGTGCAGTTGTCCGGAACCTTGTCCGCTTCGGCTTGCAGCGTGCGCGGAAGGAGCACCAGGCAGGGGTCCGGCCGGCTGCTGAGCTCCGGCAGGGACAGGTCAATTCCGTGGCCTACCAGGAACCTCTCGAAACGCTCGCAGAACGACGCTCGCTCCACCCGGCTGCCGGTGCGGGGGATGCGGGTCGAGGCAAACTGGACAGCCGGGATGCCCCAGGTGGTGGCCAGGATCGGCCCCGGCCAGCAGCCGACTTTGTACAGCAGCAGGTCCGGGCGGTCGTCCTGATAAGCGGCCGCAAGCTGGGGCAGCATCATCACGGTCTCAGCAAGAAACAGGGCGTCCGCTCCGGACGTCACGGCCGGCCATTCCGCGGCGCTGGGTTCCGGGTTGATCGTGGCACGGTAGTGGACCGGGACTGCGCCGGCGGCCTGCACCTGCGCCGCGAACTGCGCGCTCACCGGGTAAGTGACCCGGTGGCCACGGGCAACAAGCTCGCTGGCGATCGCCAGACTTTTGTTGATGTGACCTTGGGCCGCAAAGGTGACAATCGCCACATGCTGCCGCCCCTGCGGGGGACCCAGGCTCAACCGTTGCCGACGCAAACCGCCATCACCTCGCCAGTACGCATGACCTGCGGAACGAACCCGAACTCCCGGAGGGCGGTCACCAGCCACTCCGCTTCCTCGACAAACCGCGGAGCACGAAGGACAGAACTGCTCGGATCCAGTTCTCCCACCGTCCTGTCGTGCCGGGCGGTCGCCACGAAGACCACATTTCGTGCTACCCGTAGCGCCTCTTCCAGAGCTTCGGAGACATGCCACCAAGGCAACACACGCCACACATCGACATTGATGAGATTAGCAAGGGACCGGTCTGCCACGGGTAGCTGCAGGCCGCTGAAGCTGGACTCTGACCTGTCCCGCCATGTGACGAGTGCGGAACGGTTCCGGTCGAGAATGGGGTCCCAGCCACACACTCGGCCTGTGCTGATCAGATAGGAGCTCCCGCTACCACCGCCACGGTCGAGCCACAGTTTGACGGCTGACACGTCGACCGGGACCGACTGAGTGTCACGAAGATGGTCGGCCAACTTCTCCAGCAGGAGAATCCGAGAGCATTCCAGCAACCCGGAAACGCGATATCTTCCCTCCCAGTGAAATGAGCGGTGGGTTTCCAGAGCCTTCTGCTTGTTGAGCTCCATGTCATGGAGGTTGTCGCACACCCTTCTCAAATGTGGAATATGTGACACCGCCGCTTGGGGGGACCATTTCATCAGGTATCCATCGGGGAGCGCCAGCCGAATCCGAAATCCAAGCTCGACGTCTTCCAGGCCCCACCCTTCGAGGGTCTCGTCAAAACCACCGGAGGCTATCAAGAATTCCCGCCGCAAGGCGAAGTTGTGACCGTACAGGAAGTAGTAACCGAGGCGATCGAAGTTGTCCTGAATTATCTGCTGCTCGACCAGCGGCAGCCGCACGTCAGTTTCCGCTGCACGCTGGAGCAGACCATAGGTCACCATGGGTGTTCCGGGTGGCTGCCCGGCGCCTGGGTCGACGGCCCTACCCTCCCTTCTGGTGCCGATACTGACCGCGGCGTCCGGAGCGGACAACACTGCGAGATGCCGTCGCACCAGGTCCCGGCCGGGGAGGACGTCGCCGTCCAGGACAAGAACAAGCGCCTCGGTCGTCCGATCAATCCCCATGTTCTTGGCGACCGCGATACTGCGTGGCCGATTGATACGCACCCACTCGATCCGCAACCTCGACGAGTAGCTGTCGACGATCGGACGCAACGGCACGGCGCTACCGTTGTCCACCACGATGACCCGAAACCTGGTCACCTCGATGTCCTGCTCGGCCAGCTTGGCCAGCAGGATCTCGAGATATCGTGCCCGATTGTGCTCCAGGATGACCACTGCGATCTCTGGCTCAGTCATGATGACGTCCGTTAGTGGAGCTGGTCGGCTGTATCCAGCCGAATATCCGGCATGCCGAGCCCCATTATCTCTCTCAGGTCGGTCTCCCGGGGCGGGCGGGCCAGCGGCCGTCCGAGAACCCGGTTCACAACCAAAGTGTACTTGTCGATCCCCAATTCCACCTCGGCGCGTTCGAATACCTCAATCGTGGGAGGCCAGATATCCATGAATGCGCATAGCTGCTGCCACAACTGCTCGGTGCGGTCCACGCCGAACGCGAGGGCGATTTCGGGCAGCGCCCGCAAGAGCCTATACCGGCCACCCTGCCTTCGCCCGGTGATCTCATGCAGGACTTCAGTCGCAGCATTCCCCATGCCACGACCGAGACCACCCAGTGAGGCGTCGGCCCAGCTCGCACCTCCGTGCACTGCGGCCAGCACGTTCGCGTGGGCCAATCGCTTGCCGTCGTGGGCGTGAAAGCCCAGCGGAATCCGGACGGCGGCGCTGATCTGGCGAAACAGCCGTTCCACCCGATGCGGCAGGAACGCGCTGTTGGTATCTGCGATGTAGAAGACGTCGGCACCCGCCTGCTCGGCGGCACCTGCGCATTCAGCCACGGTTTCCGGAGTCGACCAGGTGGCCAGGGTCAGGTTGACCGTGAAACGGAGTCCCGCAGCGCCCAGCGAGTCGGCGAAGTCGCGCCAGTTGGACTGGACTCCGGGTGTGACCGGAATACGCACGAGCGCCAGTCCGGATTGTGCCAGCTCGTGAAGATTGAGTGGTACCGGGCCGCCGGGATGCAGCATCCCGACGAGCGGAGTCGTCACGGTGGAGACCACCTCGGCGATCTGCTCGGGTGTCCAGGCATAACAGATCCCGGGAGCTGGGTAGTAGCCGTGATTCGGCGGAAGCCCGGTGAGGTAGCCGATCTCCATCGCGTCCAGCTCAGCGCCGTCGAGCAACGCGATGATCCGCAATGCGGCCGCGTGGTCGAGGGTGAACTCGTTGACGAATCCACCGTCACGGAGAGTCACATCGAGAAGCTTCACCTTTCACACCTCATCCTGGGTAGCGAACGGATCTAGCGGACCTGCCAGGTGAGCAGTCGCGTCCGGCGAGAACCGTCGAAGCGCCTCCCGGTACAGCCTGACGAAGTCGTGCTCATGGGAGACTTCCCGCGCGTCATACCTCGCGCCGTAGAGCAAGCGGTATTTCTCGAACCAGTCCCTGCGATTGCTCAAGAATAGGATATCGTGCACCACGATGTGTCGCAGGGCGAACATCGGAATCGGGGATTTCTTGTTTTCAAAGGCGGGGTTGCGCACTGCTGTCGCTGAGCACCGCGGGTGAAACTGGCCGATCATCATTTCTTTTTCCACGAAGAAGCTCTTCATCCGTGCGTGAATCTCATCGAGTACCAGTGCACGCTGGGCGGACATGTTCGGGAAGGCGGGGAGTATCGTCTTGATCAGCCGCTCTGGCGTGGTCACCGGGGGAGTACGCAGGAAGGCTTCGGCATAGTCCGCCAGTAGCTCTTCGATCTGGCCGGTTCCGGTGGTGTCATCCACATCCTCGTGGACCGCGACGTAGAACACATTCTCCTTCAGCGCAGGCGGTACGAACGGACAGATGGCTCCGCTGCGGCCGAGTCGCGGATCGGGCCGCGAGATGTAATCCTGCGCCCATCGGAGGATCTCGTCGGCGCAGTGGATGCTGGATGGCGTGCGAAGCTCAGCCGGTCTCGATCGGGACACGAGTCTGCCCACCCTCCACATACCGTGCGAAGAGGTAGCATTTTGCCTCAGGGTCGGCCTTCGGAGAGTGCACGACCTTGATATGGTTCAGGCGTCGCCACACCCGCCTGGACTGGTCCTGGACGCCACCCCGACCGTGCTCGGGAACGCTGCTGGTGCAGAATCGCAACAGGGCTTCAGGCAGGCCGGGCCGACACAACCCCACATGCTGCAGGGCAACCAGTACCTGCTGCCAATCTGCCACGTTTGCTGGTCTGCTACGGTGCTTGAACATGTACTCGATGCCAACGCGGGGTTGTACCGCCCCCGCCACGTCGAGGTCGAGGGTGAGCAGGTCTACCGTCGGGGCCAGGGTGTCCAGGATTGCCTGGAGTTCAAGCCGGTCCCCGGCCCATCCGACCGAGCCGAGGTAGGACAGCACCTGATCGCCGTCCAGGCCCTGCACGCAGAGCCTGAGATAGTTGACCTGTCGTGGCAGCAGGACACCAAAGATCACGGCAGTCGTAGTCGGCGGCAGCCGTTCCAAACATGCAGCCAGACCGGCATCTGCGGAATGTATAGACGCGTTATCGCCGAGCAGCACCTGCACCTGGTTCAGCAGCGCACGGACCGTTTCTCGGCGAGCGAAGCCGGCAGCTATTTGGAAGAAGATGCTGGGTACCGGCAAGTCGTCCGCAGCGGAGCCCAGATCGAACTCCAGCCAGACTTCCCGCACGGAGCGCAGTGTGGAGCACGCGTCCGGCCAGGCGCGGAAGAAATCGCGTAGCCGACCCCAGACGGGGTGGGTCACCGGACGTGGCAGCAGCGTATCGCACAGTTCCGCTGCTGATCTGTCCACACAGAACATGAAATCGACCGGCGCGTTGCTCCGGCTCAGCCGGCACTCGAATCCGATACACTCGCTGAGTCGTGCCGGAAACATAGCGCTGATACGCTCCATTCGCGCCAACTGATCAGCTCCGACGAGCTCAGCGGACAACTGGGGTGCGACCGCGCGGACCAGGTCGCTCAGCGTTCCCGCACCGAGGCGCGCAGCCCTGCTCACCCGGAGCCTCCCGTCGTTTTACCGAGCGTCGCCCAGATGTGGCAAGTCTGATTGCCCGTGAGCAAGGGTTGCCCGATCACCGGTCCGAAGATGCCACGGACCTCGAAACCGGTTCGTTCCAGCACCGTGACGAGCTCGTCCGGAGTATGCATGAAAAATCGTGACCAGAACTCCACCAGCGCACCGTCCTGGTACAGGAAAATCCGATGATTGACACGTTGCCTGGCCTCGGGGAAGATGAGCTTACGGAACATCTGGGCCCGCAACGGCTTGCCCAGCAGGATTCGCCCGGAAAGGTGCGCCGACAGCGTGGCCTCGGCAGCGCACGCTTGCAGGTCGGCAGGAATGGTGCTGAACTCACAAACCAGATGTCCGCGTGGCCGCAGAGCCTGCTTCGCCCGCACGAGGAAGCCGTGTAGTTCCTCCTGAGTGAGTTGTAGCGAAGGTCCCTGGGTGATTAGTACAAAATCGAATTCGTTGATGAAATCCATGTCGAAGGCGGACAGCTTGCGGTAAGAGCAGGACACCGCGTTCGCCGTTGCCCGGGCGTGGGCAAACGTGAGAAAACTGTCACTGACGTCGGTTCCGGTGACCCGATATCCGTGCTGCGCCAGGCGATGACAGTACAGCCCTACACCACAGCCCACATCGAGAATGTCTGCTCCGGCCGGCAGATTCAACCCGCTCCGCACCCAGTGCAAGGCCGCTTCGACCTTGCTGACCGTTGCGCCCGCGGTGAGGTCAGCCCGGCTTCGCTGGTACTCCTGCTCCAGGAATGCGTCGACTTCCACCCGGTCCCACGGAGTCGTGTCAGCTGGCGCGAAGTCATCCAAGGAGCCCCGGAGTGGAACGTTATCGAAGAGCCGAGCCAGAACTTGATCCATCAACCTCTCCAGGCATCGTTGGTGGAATGCGGTCGGATTCAGGCGAAATCCGCCGGCGTGAAGGGTTTGACGAAGTTGTAAACCCTCCGCAGGCCCTTGGGCTGCGACGATTCGTTCAAGTCTTTTCGTAACGTGTCCAGATAGCGGTAGGTGTAGGGTGCGACATTTACTCCGGTGAACCTGCGGGCCAGCGGGCGGACGGCCTTGCCAATTTTCAACTCGGAATCGATGGCTCGGTGCATCTGGTCGGTTGCCGGCAGCGCCAGCCGTCCCGTCAGGTGCGCGGCTAGCCAGCGGGCGCCGAGTTCCGAGGTAATGGGAGTGAACAGACTGGAGTTGTAGCCGACGAAGCCGAGATCCGGAACATCAGGGTTCAGGAGGTACCGGTAGAGGCGGTAGCGGCCCTGATCGTCGATGACACGGGAGCGGATATCGGACTCGAGAAAGGGTATCTCCTGGCGATATCCGGTGCCCAGGACGACCACATCGGCTTCGAGTTGCCTCCCGTCAGACAGCACCACCCCACGCGGAGTGAAGTGCTCGACCGTCTCGTTGACTGGGCTTATCCTGCCGTCCTTGATCATAGTGAACAGCTCGTCCGGGCTCACGAGGAAACCGGAGGTGACTTGGTCCCGGAACTTGTGCGAGGGTCGTAGTCCGCATCGGTCCAGGTCAAACTGGTGGGATAGGAGGATCTCCATCGCCCGCCAGCACACTGCCGGAAGCTGGTTTTTCAGCACGTTCGCTGGGTGGCTCCGCTCAGGGAACGTAGGAGCTGGCATCAGCGATTCCCATAGCCGTGATGTACAGACGTGGCGGACGTGTATTCGGCCGCCGAGAAATCGAGGAACCGGCCAGATCGGACGGCGAAATATCAGGTGGACACTCCGTGCCGGGCCGGCCGCGAAGCAAGCGATGTCCGTAGCGGACTTGCCGTATCCGATGACGATGATCCTTTTGTCCTGGATCAGCTTAGGATCGGTAAATTCCGAGGAGTGCAGGACAACGCCGCCGCCGGCCCGAAAAAGTTCTACTCCTGCAAAACAAGGGTAGTTCGGGATATTGAAGGTGCCGTTGCAGACGACAATGAAGTCAAACAAGTGGGTGGCTCGCCTGCCTGCCGGATTGGTGATTGTGACCGACCAGGCGGACGTGGCTCCCCGGGGCCGGCTGATGTTGATAACGGTGGACCGGTAGCGGATGAGCGACGCAATTTCGAATCGGTCAACGTACGCGCGCAGGTAGTCCATCACCTGCGCTGCCGACGGCCAGTCCAGGTAATGTGCTGGCATGGGAAAATCCGAGAATGCATACTGGTCGCCGGGAGTCTGCGTGGTCAGGCCGGGGTAGATTCGGGCCGGCGCCCATACTCCGCCGGGGCTGCACTGCCGTTCGAATACCGTGACCTGGTGCCCGGCGTGCGCAAAAACCTTGGCGACGGCGAGTCCGCTGACGCCGGCGCCAATCACGCAGACCCGTTGCGCTGCGCTCTGACCGAGCCCTGAACTCATCATCCGCCCTTCCGGTTGTGCGGACGACGGCCCTGGCTGGCTGCCTGCTGGCGATCCCGCTACCTCAAGCGTCTAATTGCCCCGAATTCGTTCTCGTGGCCTAATGGTCGCAGAGGTGGAACCGGGGCTGGGTAATTTTCACTCGTTCGAGGTACGCATGGGGTGATACCCTCCCCGCCGTCCACCTCCGCGCCTCCGATGTTGGTTCATCCGATTGGGTGTAGTGCTTCGATAGTTATGCGGGCACGGCGTGAGCTAAGTAGCGGCATAATAGTATGTGCGTGGGGTGGCACGCACATTTGGGCGTAATGTGCGGCCAGGGGGAATTACCGAATGTTACTGCGGAACGTTCGGTGGGACGGGACCGCCCTGCTCCGCCGGGGGGTGCCGGTGCAGGCCGGGACGAATGATAAGCTGTGACCCCGGAAAGCCACTGCGAACGGAGTTTTCACTCGGCCTGCACTCAGGATATGAACCTGCATTCTGGCGATGAGCCTGCACTCTGACTATGAGCACTCTGGCGATGAGCACAGTGCCGGATTGTGGCTGACTCGGCAAGTCAGGTCGTGTTCGCTGAGGACGACGACCAGATCACCAAGCTGCGCAAGCATCGCAACGCACTGGCCTCGCTCTGCCCGCTGGCCAGCCAGATGATCGTGTACGGCAACGAAAGCAACTACTGTGTGGGCGCTGATTGTGCTCGGCCCGGATGCTGCGGCGGACTGGGCGAGTCGTCATGGGGTAGGAGGGCTGCGGTATTACCAGAGCGCGACGTCGCAGGCGATGCGGGCCGAGATGGAAGGATATGTGCACAAGCTGAATGCCCAGCTAAGATGCTGGATCTGGCGCCCCCCTCGGCCTGGTTCTGCTGGCGCTCATCAAGCCTAGGGCAAAGCCGGGCGGCTGGTGTTCACGGTGTGTCCGGTGATGGCGCACCTTGTGCCGTCGCTGATCCGGTAACCAGTGGCTTTGCGGGAGTCGACTGGGAGGACTGAATGGCGTAGGGCACATTCTCGTCCTCGCTGTGCAGGAGCGCAAGCCTGCTGAGTCTCTCCGTCAGTTCGCGCTCTTGCTGCGTGTCGGTCGGCAACTCGAGTCTCAGTCGTTCATAGAGCGCGAAGCGGTTGAGGTCAACGAGCGTTGCCAGCGCACGCCCGTAGTGACGCGATGCGACTATG
>DASTLT010000144.1:0-1813 GCA_035714625.1 Pseudonocardiaceae bacterium
CAGCAATTCAGTGTTCGTCCACGTCGTCCACATCGTCCTCGAGGGCGCGCTGGCCCTCACTCAGCCGCGACGCTGGGCGACCGCGAACGCGCCTGTGCCCAGAGCGCCCAGCTCCCGGCGCCGTCCCCACGCGAGCCACACCCCGGATAGTTCCCCAATTAGTGCAGCGCACGTGTCCTGTCGCGGTGTATCTCAGTTGCGGAGGATGTCCCGCTCGTCGTTGATTTTCGGTGGCGGTCATGATCGTCAGGCGGCGATCACGGGTTCATTATGAGGGAGGGCACTGACAGTTTCGGCTGTGACATGCTCGTCAAGAGCGCGTCGAAGAGCAGCCAGGTGCAGGTGTCCGTTGACGCGGCGGAACTGCTTGCCGGCTTCGGCCATGCCAGCGGCGCACCAGCGCAACGCCATGTTCCCGGATTGCCAGTGCTTGACGTTGCGGGCGTGGGTGCGGCTGATCGAGATCATCGACTCGATGCTGTTGGTCGAGCGCAGCGTCCGGGCCAAAGTGGGCGACACCCCGAGGCGCAGCACGGTCAGCGTCTCGGCGAGCCCCTCACGCAGCGATGCGGCCGCGCCGGGGTGGGTCTTGTCCAGCTCACGGGCGAGGGCCTCGAGCTGGGCTTGGGCGGCCAGCGCGGTCTCGGCGTGGTAGGCCTGGCGCATCCGCTTGGTCACGGTGGCGGCGAGGTGGTCGGGCAGCCGGTCAGCGACATTCCTAAGCTTGTGGATCTGACACCGAGCGATCACCGGGTGGTCGAACACCCGGGTCACCGCGGCGCGCAGCGCTTTCGCGCCGTCGATGACGACCAGGATCGGGCGGGTGGTGTCCAGGCCCCGGTCCCGCAAGCCGGTGAGCAGATCGGTCACCACGGTGGTGTTCTCCGTGTCGCCCTCGACTAGGGCGAGCGGGTGTTTGGTGCCGTCGATGCCGATCCCGAGTGCGACGACGCAGACGTGCTCACCGAAG
Organism: Pseudonocardiaceae bacterium; assembly: GCA_035714625.1. Taxonomy (GTDB): domain Bacteria; phylum Actinomycetota; class Actinomycetes; order Mycobacteriales; family Pseudonocardiaceae. Next base: position 971 of record DASTLT010000144.1, read on the forward strand.
TGCACGCCGTCGAGCATCAACGCGACCAGGTCCAGCTCGGCCAGCGGCCTGGCGAGCAGGTCGCTCAGCGCGGTTTCGGTCGCCTTGACAAATCGCCGGCTGACCGCGGACTTGCTCGTCGCCGACGCCGCCCGTTCGACCTGCTCGCCGACCGGCTCTAGCCCAGCCCGCCAACCGCGGGTGGAGATCCCGGCGAGCATCTTCTGCATGGCCAGCCGACCGAGCATCTCGGTGCTGGTGAACAGCGCATACGACGGCACCGGCAGCTCGCCGGAACCATCGACCGCGCGCATCCGCGGCCGCTCGACCGGCACACGGCGCCCGCCGAGACTGACCGAGCCCTTCTCGGTGCCATGCCGCACCGCCGACCGGTTCGGGTCGTGTTTGCCCTTCGGGCCGCATGCCGCGGCCACGTCGGCGTCCATCATCGCGGCCATCACCTGCAGCCCAGTACCCACGGCCATCGCCAGCAGGCCCTCGCGGACATCGGCGACGACCTCGCCCAGCGCCACGGTCACCGCTTCGGGCACAGCCAGTGCCGTCGCGGCCGCATCGATCGTCTGGTAGTTCTGTTTCACGGCGGTCCCCTTCTTGGTGGTGTCTTTGGCGGACGCCCAACACCTACCGCAAGGCAGGAGTCAGGCGGGGGACCGCCACCTCAAATTCCACGACGTCCGGGGCAACCTCGTCGCACTGGTTGCAGTGGAGTCGGTGACGCGTACCCTGTGGGGCTGCTGTTTTGTCCGGCCCAAGCCAAGATCGGCACTTGCCGAACAGCAGTAGCCACCTGACTCTGCGGTACTCGCCACGTAACGTCATGCCGCTGCTACGGTCCGTTGCTGC
>DASTLT010000145.1:0-4860 GCA_035714625.1 Pseudonocardiaceae bacterium
CTTGGTGTCATAGGGTGAGTGCACCACCAGGAATGGCCCAATGATACCATCTGGTCGTCCAGCTAGTAAGGCACAAGGGGGGTACTGGCAGTGCGGGGTGCGGAACTTCTCGCCGAGGAACGGGAAATCATCTCTCGGGAACTCGCCGGCGGCGGGTCGTATCGGTCGATCGGGCGACGGCTGGGCAGGGACCATACCGTGGTGTCCCGTGAAGTTGCCCGAAATGGTGGCCGACTGGCGTATCGGGTGATCTCCGCCCAGCAGCGAGCCGACCAGCACCGCACCCGCCCCAAGCCCCGATTGCTGGAGACGAATACGCGGCTGCATGACGAAGTGAAGGCGGGGTTGGACCAGAAATGGTCACCCCGGCAGGTCAGTAAGCGGTTGCGGCAGGACTTCCCCGCCGACGAGACTATGCGCGTGTCGCATGAGACCATTTACGAAAGCTTGTATCTGCAGGCGCGCGGCGAGTTGCGCACCCAGCTCACCCTGGCGCTGCGCCAGGGGCGCACTCGGCGGGTCAACCGCTCCCGGGCGACCGTGGCCAGGGGGAAGATCCCGGACATGGTCAACATCAGCGAACGGCCGGTGGAGGCCGCCGACCGGGCGGTGCCGGGTTTTTGGGAAGGAGATTTGATCATCGGCAAGGGCGGCAAGTCGCAGATCGCCACCCTCGTCGAGCGCACCAGCCGGTTCGTGATGCTCGTCCGGATTCCCTACGACCGGACTGCGGAGCGGGTCGCCGCGCTGCTGGCCCGGAAGATGCAGACCCTGCCGGAATTTCTCCGGAACAGCATCACCTGGGATCAGGGCACAGAGATGGCTGCGCACGCCAACTTTACGATCAAGACTGGAATCGACGTCTACTTCTGTGATCCCCACTCACCGTGGCAACGGGGTAGTAACGAGAACACCAACGGCCTCCTGCGTCAATATTTCCCGAAAGGGACCGATCTGTCGGGCTACACGCAGGCCGAGCTCGACGCCGTGGCCGACGAACTCAACAACCGTCCACGTCAGACACTCGGCTGGCGGAAACCAACCGAAGTATTCAACAAACTCCTGGTAGAGGCTGGTGGTGCACTCACCACTTGACACCGCCCTCATTATTGATCCTCGAGACCGCGGCGAGGGCCCGGACCGGGTCTCCCTGCTCCGGATCCATCTCGTCGAGCCCATCCAGGATGGGTAGGATTCGCCCCGTCGCTACGAGCCCACGGGCTAGGGCGTCCGGCATGCTGAACCGCGCCATCAGCTCACCGGTCAGCCACTCCAGCAAGGATTGGCCGGTGTTCCAGGTGGACAGCGAGAACCGGATTGGTACCGGTGCCGGCTTCGCGTCACCCGCGCCACTACGACGTAACTCCAGCAGAGCAACGAGTAGCTCCAACGCCAGCACGGTCTTGCCAGATCCAGGATCGCCCAGGATAACCAAACGCCCGGCGGTGTGCTCATGGTAGTACTGCGACACATTATCCAGAGTTCCCTGGCGTCCTGAGTCGACCTCCTCGAAGTTGACCAGCCGATCCACCCGATCGAACTGAACGTCAGCAGTGGTGAAGTTGACCGTATCGGTGCCAAGCATGCGTGCGCGCTGTACACTCTCCTGCTTGAGAACTTCGCCGGCTAACTGGTCCGCCGCCTTGTCGAGGTCCTCGGCCGACGGGTTGGCGAGCGCTTTTCGTCGATCCTTTACCAGCAGCACAAAGCCAATTGCGGCGATCGAGCAGGCCAAGATGTTCGACCATCCAACGAGACGGTTGAAATCTGTCTCATCGGCCCTGAGCGCCCGGAGCGGCAGCGTGACGCCTAAAATCACGAGCCCGGTGATGAGGAACAGCCACCCGGCACGTCCCAGCCGGGACAACCTCTGCCGCCACACGTGCACCTCCCCCAGGCCGAGGGCTGTCATGAGTCCAAGTTCCTGCGCTGAGTGTCGGCAAGACCCTCTCAGTTGTTACTTAAGGTGCGCAACCCTGCACTCTGCTCAGCAACGCCGAATGCGGCACCAGGGCTGACGCCACGATTTGCCCTCTCAGAGCCGCGGGGTGAAGGGGATCAGCGCAGGGTGACCTGGCGGCCGTGCAGGCCACGTAGCGCGCGGCGCTCGGCCTCGGTGAGCGGGGTGCCGTCCAGCGAGGCCAGCGCGGCGGCCAGTCGGGGGGCGAAGGCTGCCGCGGGGGCGGCCCATTCCCGGGCGTGCCGCTCCGGGTCGAGGTCCCAGACCGGCACCAGCAGCCCGTGCGCGCGAAACGAGCCCGCGTAGCGGGAGCCCTCGCCGAGGTCCAGCTCGTCGCGGGCGGCCAGCCGGGCCAGCGCGGCCAGCAACTGCTCCTCCGGCTCCGGGCGGACCCAGCGCAGGTGCGCCTTGTCGCCCGCGTCCACCCAGTAGGCCGACTCGACCCCGGCGCCGGTGACCGCCACCGTGGGCAGGAGCGCCGCGTTGGCCCGCTGCATCGACAGTGCCACCGCGCCGGTCGGGGGTGCCTCGCCGGGGACCCACCAGGCGAAGTCGGGGTAGAGGGTGATGTCGAGCCGCGCCTCGGGCGCCATCAGGTCCTGCAGCCGGGTCTGCGCACCGGTGCCGGCGTCCACCGCGGGCAGCAGCGCACCGGGCGCGGCGGTCAGCGCCCAGGTCACCGCGCGGCCCAGATCCCGGGACAGGTCACCGGAGCGGGTCAGCACCTGCATCGCCACCATGGCCACCCCGTCCGACCGGACCATGGCCGCGACCGCCGCGGGCAGCACGGTGGCCAGCTTGATGTCCCGCTCGGCCGGCTCGGCCAGCGGCAGCGGCGCGGTCGCCGAGGGCACCAGCTCCCGGAGGGCGACGAGCTGGCACTCGGCGGCCAGCCCGGCATAGGGCCGGACCACGATGCGGTCCTCGACGCCCCCCGCGGCCCCGTGGCAGGCCTTGTACCGCTTGCCGGAGCCGCACGGACACGGCTGACGGGGGTTGAGCTGGTCGCTGCCAGGTCCGATCTTTCTCGCACTGCGCTTGGGCACGAGAGTGCACGCTAGCGTGGTCGTGAGTGGGTAACAGCGTTCTGGCATTGAACGACACTCACGAGCGCAGTAGGGCCCGGGTGGTGGCGGGGTGGTTGGTGGCCAGGAAGCTGACCCCCTGCGCGGCGCACAGGGCCACGTCGGCCGGGTCGTCCACGGTCCAGCAGTAGGTGGGGTGGCCGTGCGCGGCGGCCCGCTCCACGAAACCCGGGTCGGCGCGCAGCGCGCGCACGCCGGGCCCGGCGATGTCGACCCACCCGGGTAGCCGGCCGGAGCGCAGGCCCTTCAGCGCCCCCAGCAGCGCGACGGTGGGCAGCGTCGGGGCCTCGGCGCGGACCCGGCGCAGTGCGCACGGCGAGAACGACATGACCAGCACCGGGGACTCCGCCCGGCAGGCCGGGGCGGCCAGCCCGTACCGGGCCAGCAGGGCCACCAGCGTGGGCTCCACCAGCGCGGAGTTGCGCGCCGGGTGCTTGGTCTCGATGAACAGCCGCACCGGACGCGGCCAGTCGACGACCAGCGCCACCAGGTCGTCCAGGGTGAGCAGCCCGCTCTCGACCGGGCCCCGGCTGGCGACCCGGCGGGTGATCAGGTCGTCGGCGTGGTCCAGCTCGTCGTGCCAGCTTCCGTAGTCGTGCACGGCGAGGTCGGCCAGGTCCTGGGCGCTGACCGGGCCGCGCCCGGTGGAGGTGCGGTCCACCCGCCGGTCGTGCACGCACACCAGGTGCCCGTCGCGGGTCAGCCGGACGTCGCACTCCAACCCCTCGGCACCCTGCTCCAGGGCCAGCGCGTAGGCGGCCAGGGTGTGCTCGGCGCGGTGCGCCGAAGCGCCCCGGTGCGCGACGATCAGCGGTGAACTCGTGGACACCACCCCATGATCCTCCCAGCCGGTGACTCCTGGTCGCGTTGGGTGGCGGCCTCACCCACCAGGGGTGGAACCGCTGCCGATCCGGACGACGACCATCCGGCGGGCACCGCGCAGCGTCGTCGGGCTGAGCAGCCGGGTGAGCCGGCGCACCACCACGACCGTGGTGCCCGCGACCACCCCGGCCACCAGGTCGGTGGCCAGATGCAGCAGCACCCCGTCGGCGCGGGCCTGCACCCCGTCGCGCAGCCCCCACAGCATGGTGACCCCGGCCAGCATCAGGCCGCTCGCCCAGAGCACCCACCAGGTGGTGACCAGCGGGGAAGGGCGCGGCCGGCGGTCGGGGTCGCGGTGCAGTGCCGCGTGCTCCAGCTCGGCCAGCACCGCGCCCGGCAGCAGCAGGTTCACTCCCGGCACCAGCACCCCCGCGACCACCTGCCACGACGGCCGGGGTGGCCGGACCCCGGCCGCCTGGGCCGCGGTCGCGCAGGCGTGCAGTAGCCAGCCCACCGTCACCAGGCCGGCCAGGGTCGCGGTGAGCAGCGAGATCACCCCGCCGGTGATCACCAGCGCGTCGCTGACATGCAGCGGCCAGGCGGGCACCGCGTCGGTGCGGCTGTCCAGCAGCAGCGCGTAGCGCCACCCCTCGGCGCCCGCGGTCACCAGCACCACCGCGGCGGTCAGCCACAGCAGCGGGACCGCCGTGGCGGCCAAGGCCCGCATCCGCTCCTCGGCGCTCAGCTCCGGGGCGGTCGACGTCGCCGACCGCCAGCCGACGGAAAGAAAGCCCCAGCGCGGGGGCGCCGGGTAGGACGGCGGGCCGGTGTAGGGCCGTGGCTGCGCTGTCTCCGTCGCCCCCGGCGGCGTTGCCGTCGGCAGCGGCGGGATCGGAGGCGGGGTCGCCACCCAGTGCAGTCCGGGCACCGGCGTCCCGCAGACCGCGCAGGGCTCACCCGGTGTTGCCGGGCGCCCGCAGTGGAATCAGAACG
>DASTLT010000146.1:0-2323 GCA_035714625.1 Pseudonocardiaceae bacterium
TGCAGGATCGGGTAGATCGTGCCCGGCTCTAGTCCGCTGGTCTTGATGATCTCCAATCCGTACAGCTCGGTGTCGGGGTGCTGGAGCATCGCGCCCAGCACCGCCTGGACACCGACGGTCATACGCAGGCTACCCATGACCTTAACTCTATATAGATCGTGTCCGACTGTCCACCGGATGCTCACGCTGGCGAAGGGCGCCTGTTCCGGGGAACATGCGGCGTCTACAGTCGGGTCTGGCAGACCGCCCGCAAGCAGGTGTTCAGCCACTTAGGTCACCTCCCCCTCGCTGGCCGCCCCTACGACCTGCGGCAGGCGGCCGTCTCGCCCTGGCTCAACGGCAGCGTCGAGCCCCCCGGGTCGCCGAGTGGGCCGGACCCAGCGTCGCGGTCCTGCTGCGGGTCTACGCCAAGTGCATCGACAACCAGGAAGAAGCCTCCCGCCAACGTGTCGAAACGGCGCTCGGTATCGACTGACGCCGGACGGGCCGCACCGAAACTTCGGTAGCGTGTCGCTTCGTTGAACTTCGGTCCTGATCTTGTAGGACTGCAGGCGATCATCCACTCGTGTGAGGAGTCGCCACCCCTATGTCCGCTACTACCCTGACGCTCCCGATTGAGCCGGGAGCACTGGACGCTCGGTCGTCGTGGGCGGAGTTCGAGTCGTTGGCGGTGCAGATGTCGCGTGAGGTCCCGTTGCGGGGGTTGGAGGAAGCGCTGGCCGATGCGCAGGAACGGCTGATCGACTCGGTGTGCGGGCCGTGGTGGTCCCCGGTGCGGGGGCTGACGGCGCCGTTCGCCTGCCCACGCTGTGGGGTGAGCGAGGACTTCGCCCGGAAGGGGAAACGCACCCCGCAGACGCAAGCTGCATACCGCGGCGGGGGTGGTGGAGCTGGTGGTGTGGCACGTCGGGTGCCGGGACTGCGGGCGGGTGTTCGCCCCGCTACTGATCATGCTGGGTTGTCCGGGAAGCGGCGCACCGACCGGCTGACGGTGGACCTGGCCGAGCTGGGTACCCAGGTCAGCTTCGCCCGCACCGGGCAGATCTCCCGGCAGGTGACCGGCCCTGCCGCCACCGCCGGGCAGGCGCACAATGCGCTGGCTGACACCGCCGCGGTGCTCACCGGCGCCGACGGCACGCCGGGGCCGGGGCACCCCAGTCCGGACGTGGTGGCCTTCGACGGCACCGGGGCCCGCGCCGGGGCGAACAAGAACGGGGTTGGTGCGCATCTGGCCCTCGGGCTCACCGGCCGGTCCGGGCCGGCGCCGCGCACCCACCCACCTGCTCGGGCTGACCGTCGATGAGGACTGGTCCGCGCTGGGTGCGCAGCGGGCCGGGCTGCCCGCCCCGGCGCTGGTCGTGCTCGACGGCGAGGCCGAGATCACCGCCCTGGCCGGGCAGCTGTGGCCGGACACCCCGATCCAGCGCTGCTGGTGGCATTTGCCGCACGGGCTGCGCAAGGCCCTACTACACCGACGATGCAGCCCAACCGCCCTGTCCACCCCCGGTGGGCCCGATACCTGAGCGACCAGCTCGGCGAGCTGCTGCGCGACTCGATCCGTCACGAACAGACCACCCAGGAGGCCCTGACCGCCTGGGACGCCTTCTCCGAGACCATCCCGGACAAGCTCACCAGCGCGCACGCCTACCTCGCCGCCGCCCACGATCACGCCTTCACCTGCCTCGACCCCGCCCTGCGAGCCCGCCTCGCCCACCTCGGCGGACCCGAGCTGGGCACCGGCGTGCTCGAACGCGTCATGCGCGAGCTCAATACGCGTACCGACATCGCCGGCAGCCGCTGGAGCATCGCCGGGCTACGTGACCTGCTCACCGTGCAGACCGCACGGCTGCTGCACCATCCCGCCTGGAAGGAGATCAAAAGGGCCACCCACCAGCCCAGCACCATCCCATTCCGCCTGCAGAAGTTCAACGATTGACGACGCTACCGAACATTCGCGTACTCAGGCTGAATGTTTGCCGCTCGCCGAGCTGACAGCGGCGCTCCTCGATCTGCAAGCACCCGGCGTTCATCACCGTCTCGGCAAAACCGCACGATGGCATCGTCGGCCGGCTCCTCGATGGGCCAGTCCCAGTCCACCAGCCCCGCGGCGAGGTCCTCCAGCGACAGCCCCACCGACGCGCGCACCGTCACCGCCACCGGTTCGTACTCGTCGCTTTCCGGGGCACCCAGCACGTAATCAGCGGCCGTCCAGCGCCGGTGCCTCACTACAGTCCGGGTTTGTCGAAGGGTAATCGTAGCAAGACTAAAAGTGACAGGTCTTTCTCCCGGTTCTCTCCGAACCGACCGGCCGACAGCCACTCTG
>DASTLT010000147.1:0-24015 GCA_035714625.1 Pseudonocardiaceae bacterium
AGTGGACCGCAACCGCCGACGAGATCATCGATAAAGTCCGGTCGATCACCGCGCACGTGGAACAGCTCAATCGCGCTAGCGAGATCGGCGATGTCACCCGTCAGGCTGCGTAAAGAACAACATTTTAAGAGACACTAGTCGCGCTCGTCTGTTCCTAGTGAGGTGAGAGAACTCCACTCCTTCTCCAGGGCGTTCCGGTTACTCCTTGCTCGACCAAACGATCCAGAACCGACATACGCAAGGTTACCTCGTGCCGCTGAGCCAACACGGGGCTACCGGGCGTCTTCGCGGAGCAGATCGGCGCACTTCTCGCCGATCATCATCGTGGTGAGGCAGGGGTTGACCGCGACCAGGAACGGCAGCACCGAGCTGTCCGCGACCCGCAGCCCGTCGATGCCCTTGACCCGCAGGCGGGGATCCAGCGGGGCCATCGGGTCGGTGTCCGGGCCCATGGCGACCGTGCACGAGGGGTGATAGACGGTGTTGTGGGTGGCCCTGATGTAGTCGGTCAGCTCGTCGTCGGACACCGCGTCGGGGCCGGGGGCAAGCTCGCGGCGGATCCACGACGTCCAGCCGGGCTGGGCCGCGATGTGCCGGGCCAGCCGCACCCCGCGCAGCATCACCCGCAGGTCGTGCTCGGCGGTGAAGTACCGCGGGTCGACGCGGGGCTTGTCCCGGAAGTCCCGGGTGCGCAGCCGCACCGTCCCCGTCGACCGGGCGCGGGTGACGTTGGGGGTGAGGCAGAACCCGTTGCCGGTGGTGGGGTAGCCGTGACGGGCGGTGTTGCGGTCGAAGGGCACCGCGCCGTAATGCAGCATCAGGTCCGGGCGGTCCAGGCCGTCCGCGGTGCTGGTAAAGATCCCGATCTCCCAGCACTGGGTGGACTGGCGCACCATCGGGCGCGTCGCCTCCCACTGCACCACGGCTTCGGGGTGGTCCTGCAGGTTCGCCCCCACCCCGGGGGCATCCAGCAGGACCTCAACGCCCAGCTCGCGCAGGTGCCCGGCGGGTCCGATCCCGGACAGCATGAGCAGCTTCGGGGTCTCGATCGGACCGCAGCTCACCACGACCGTGCGCCGGGCGCGCACCGACACCGGGCGCGCCAGGTCGTCGTCATGGCAGTATTCGACGCCGGTGCAGCGCCGGCCCGCGAACAGCAGCTTGGTGGCGAGCACGCTGGTGCGGACGTCGAGATTGGGTCGGGTCAGCGCCGGATGCAGGTAGCACACCGAGGCCGAGGCGCGCACCCCGTTCTCGTCGGCGTTGATCTGGAACCAGTTGGCGCCCCTTCGCACGGTGGTGCCGGAGTTGAACGGGGTGACCGGGATGCCCGCCTGCTCGCAAGCAACCAGCAGCGCGACTCCGCACGGGTCGAGCGGGGGGATCGAGCGGACCCGGACCGGCCCTTCCCGACCGTGGTGCTCGCCGGGGGCATCGTTGCGCTCCAGGCGCCGGAAGAGCGGGAAGCACTCGGCGGCGCTCCACCCGGTGCAGCCGCGGGAGGCCCACTCGTCGAGGTCCTCGGCGGGGGCCCAGAACGCGATGGCGGAGTTGTGCGACGAGCAGCCGCCGAGCACCCGGGCTCGGGCGTGGCGCAGCAAGGAGTTGCCCGCCGGCTGCGGCTCGACCGGGTAGTCCCAGTCGTAGTCCGACTCCAGCAGGTCCATCCAGCGCGCCAGTTGCAGCACGTTCTGGTCACCGACGTCGGAGGGGCCCGCCTCGAGCAGGCACACCGTGACCGCCGGATCCTCCGACAGCCGCGCCGCGACCACGGACCCTGCGGTGCCCCCGCCGACCACGACGTAATCGAACGTGTTCATCCCGCACGCCCCGGGTAAAGGTGCACCGCTACCTCCTCGACCGGCAAGCCCCCACTGCTGCTGAGCCCCGGGGGTAGCTCACCATCCGGGCAGCAGGCCGTCGCCGGGCGGGGCCTCGCTGGGCGGGGCCTCGCTGGGCGGGGTCTGGGTTGGTGCGCCCGCTGGCTGGTTGACGATGCAACCGGATCCGATGCGCCCGTCGGGCCAGGTGACCGGCTGGCGGGACTCCCCGGGCGGGCAGTCCGTGCCGGGGGGCCCCGACGGACCCGGCGGTCCAGTGGGGCCGACCGCCCCGCCGACACCTGGCCTGCCGTCCCGGCCGTCCTGGCCGGGCGGCCCCGGGATACCAGGTGGGCCTGGTGCCCCCGGTGGGCCTGGTGGCCCCGGAGGACCTGGCCGACCGGAGGGACCCGGAGCACCGGGCGGGCCTTCGCGGCCGGCCTCACCCGAGACGCCGGGCGCCCCGGCCGGCCCGGGAATGGGAGCTGCCTGTACCTGGGCGGCATTCCGGCAGGCCCCCGCCTGCGCCAGCTCGGCGGCACCCGGTCCGCCCGCGGCGCACGCCTGGCGCACCTGCTCAGCCAGCGACAGTGACTGGGCCACGGCGGCGTCGCGCTGGTCCTCGGTGTTCCCGGCGGCGAGGGTGACCGCCACGCCGGCCAGCACGGCGAGCACGCCGGTCAGACCAATCAGCGCGAACAGCCAGGTGGGCCGGCGAGGCGGCCCAGTAAGGAGGTCAGGATCGGTCATGACTCGGCTCCTCGACGCCCGAGGCCACGTCGCCCTTCTCGCCCTTCTCAGAGTCGGCGTAGAACTCCTCAAGCACCTGGGGGCGGGGCGGCACCGAGAACCCATGGCCAGACAGGACGAGCTCGAGCTGGAAGACGTGCCCCACCGCCGCTGCGGAGAGCCGTTCCAGGCGCCGCACCCGGCGGCGCAGCGCATGGAGGTCGGCGGCGGTGCGCCTACCCCGGTTGGCGGCGTAGGCGGCCAGCGCTGCGATCAGGCCGGTGAGCCCGGTGAAGATCGCGCCGATGATCTCTGGGGACATCAATAATTCCATTCACCGCTCGCTGCCCGGATTACCGCAAGTCGCCCGCCCGGTATCCCCATCAGCGGCATCAGCATTACCGTGCTCATAAGCTTCCCCCTAGCCGACTTGGCTATAGGGGGTGAGTGTCACCCACCCATCAAGAAGTGTCAATTGCGCGGTAACGAGCTTGTGCTACCACAATTCAGACGGCCCGGCGGCCGGACAGCGCGCGTCCCAGGGTGAGTTCGTCGGCGAATTCCAGGTCGCCACCCATCGGTAATCCGGAGGCAAGGCGGGTCACCGACAGGCCGGGGAACTCCCGCAGCATCCGCACCAGGTAGGTGGCGGTAGCCTCGCCCTCGGTGTTCGGGTCCGTCGCGATGATCACCTCGGTGATCTCGTCACTGCCGATCCGGGTCAGCAGCTCCCGGATGCGCAACTGGTCGGGCCCGATTCCGGAGAGCGGGTCGAGTGCCCCGCCCAGCACGTGGTAGCGGCCGGTGAATTCGCGGGTGCGCTCCACCGCCAGCACATCCTTGGGTTCCTCCACCACGCAGATCAGGGTCGGATCGCGGCGCGCATCAGAGCAGATCCGGCAGGTCTGTTTCTCCGACACCGTGCCGCACACGGCGCAGAACACCACCCCGTCCTTGACCCGCTGCAGGGCGTCCTGCAGCCGGGTCACATCAGCCGGATCGGCGGCCAGCAGGTGGAAGGCGATCCGCTGCGCGCTCTTGGGGCCGATGCCGGGCAGCCGCCCCAGCTCGTCGATGAGGTCCTGGACGACCCCCTCGTACAGCGCGGTCACATCCCGGGCAGGCCGAGCCCCTCACCAGGCCCGCCGAGTCCGCCCAGCCCACCTGCCAGCGGGCCCATCTTCTGCTGGGTGAGCTCCTGCAGGCCCCGGTTCGCGTCGGCCAGCGCACCCACCACCAGGTCCTGCAGCGTCTCCACGTCCTCGGGGTCGACCACCTTGGGATCGATCGTCACGCTCTGCACCTCACCGGTGCCGGTCAGCGTCACGCGCACCAGATTGCCCCCGGCTTGACCGGTCACCTCGGCCTCGGCCAGCTCTGCCTGCGCATTCAGCAGTTGCTGCTGCATCTCCTGGGCCTGCTGCAGAATCTGCTGCATATCAAGCGCTCCACTGGGCTGCACAGCGGCTCCTCTCACCGATCGGGTCCGGGCCCCCTGCTAGACCCGTGTGCCCCAGCGTAGCCAGCTCACCCGCAATGAGCGGTGCAGGGGACGTCGGGTTGGTCGTAGCGTATCGGCGTGCAGATGACCGAACCGAACCAGTACCGGGACGCCGTCGCGCGGCTGCAGGCCAGTTACCGGGCCATCCCGGCCGGCGCGCCGGTGCGGCTGGCCAAGCGCACCTCCAACCTGTTCCGGCTCCGGCCCCCGACGGGCACCCCCGGCCTGGACGTCTCGGGGCTGACCGGGGTGCTGGAGGTCGACCCGGCCACCCGCACCGCCGAGGTCGCCGGCATGTGCCGCTACGTCGACCTGGTCGCGGCCACGTTGCCGCACGGGCTCACCCCGCTGGTCGTCCCCCAGCTCAAGACGATCACCCTGGGCGGCGCGGTGAGCGGGCTGGGCATCGAGTCGGCGTCGTTCCGCAACGGGCTGCCGCACGAGTCGGTGCTGGAACTCGACGTGCTCACCGGCACCGGCGAGCTGGTCACCAGCAGACCGGGGGACGACCTGTTCGCCGGGTTCCCCAACTCCTACGGCACCCTGGGCTACGCCACCCGGCTGCGCATCGAGCTGGAACCGGTGCGCTCGCACGTGGCCCTGCGCCACGTCCGGTTCGACGACCTGGACGTGCTGTGCGCCGCGGTGGCGCAGATCATGGCTACCCGGGTCTGGGACGGCGAGGACGTCGACTACCTGGACGGGGTCATGTTCACCCCCACCGAGTGCTACCTGACCCTGGGCCGGCGCACCAGCCACCACGGCCCGGCCAGCGACTACACCGGCCAGCAGATCTACTACCGCTCCCTCCAGCGCCGCCGCCGCGACCTGCTGACCACCCACGACTACCTGTGGCGCTGGGACACCGACTGGTTCTGGTGCTCGCGGGCCTTCGGCGCCCAGCACCCGGTGCTGCGCAAGCTGTGGCCGGCCACGCTGCGCCGCAGCGACGTCTACTGGAAGATCGTCGCCCTGGACCGCCGGCTCGACCTGTCCAACCGGCTGGAGGTATGGCGCGGCCGACCGCGGCGGGAACCGGTGATCCAGGACGTCGAGATCCCTGTCGAGCGGACGGCGGAGTTCCTGCGCTGGTTCGCCGGGCACGTCCCGATCGAGCCGGTGTGGCTGTGCCCGATCCGGCTGCGCGGCGAGCGTCGCTGGCCGCTGTATCCGCTGGAGCCCGGCCGGGACTACATCAACGTCGGCTTCTGGTCGACGGTCCCGATCGCCCCTGGCGGCACCGGCAGCGACACCAATCGGGCCATCGAGGACCAGGTGCACGCGGTCGGCGGGCACAAATCGCTGTACTCGGACTCGTTCTACTCCCGAGCGGACTTCGACGCCCGCTACGGCGGCGAGCAGTATGCGGTACTCAAAGAGCGCTACGACCCGGACCGGCGACTGCTGGACCTCTACACCAAGGCGGTGCGACGTCGATGACAACCTTCCGGCGCCCGACTCCGGCGACTCCCTCCCCCGAGGCATCCCCAGGGCCGCAGGGCAAGCTGTCGCTGGCCGGCATTCTCGACCTGCTCACCGACGGCCACCTGCCGGTCCGGTTCAGCGCCTACGACGGCAGCGCCACCGGCCCACCCGACGCCGAGATCACAGTGCACCTCACCACCCCCCGGGGCGCCACCTACCTGGCCACCGCACCCGGGGACCTCGGCATGGCCCGCGCCTACATCACCGGTGACCTCCGGGTCGAAGGAGTGCACCCGGGCGACCCCTACGTCGCCCTCCGGCTGATGAGTGACGAGCTGCGCTTCCGCCGCCCGAACGTGCCGGAGCTGGCGTTGATCACCCGCTCGCTGGGTTGGGAGCTGCTGCGTCCGGTACCACCACCGCCGCAGGAGTCCCGCCCCCGGTGGCGGCGGGTGCTGGAGGGGCTGGCGCACACCCGGCAGCGTGACTCCGAGGCGATCCATCACCACTACGACGTCTCCAACCGGTTCTACGAGCTGTTCCTCGGCCCTTCGATGACCTACACCTGCGCCGTCTACGACGATCCGGAGGCCACCCTGGAGCAGGCCCAGGAACGCAAGCACGAGCTCATCGCCGACAAGCTCGGACTGCAGGCCGGGATGCGGCTGCTCGATGTCGGCTGCGGTTGGGGCGGCATGGTGCGCTACGCCGCCCGCCGCGGGGTGCGCGCGCTGGGCGTCACCCTGTCCGCCGAGCAGGCCCGCTGGGCCCAGGCCACCATCGCCGGCGAGGGGCTGAGCGGGCTCGCCGAGGTGCGCCATCTGGACTACCGCGACGCCCCCGGCCAGCACTACGACGCGATCAGCTCGATCGGGCTCACCGAGCACGTGGGCGTGGGGGCCTACCCGTCCTACTTCGGGCTGCTGCACGCCAAGTTGCGGCCTGGGGGGCGGCTGCTCAACCACTGCATCACCCGCCCGGACAACCGGTCCCGGGTGCAGCCCGACGCCTTCATCGACCGCTACGTGTTCCCCGACGGTGAGCTCACCGGCTCCGGCCGGATCATCAGCGAGGCGCAGGACGCCGGGTTCGAGGTACGCCATGCGGAGAACCTGCGCGAGCATTACGCCCTGACCCTGCGCGACTGGTGCGCCAACCTGGTGCGGCACTGGGAGGAGTGCGTGGCCGAGGTCGGCGAGGCCACCGCCCGGGTGTGGGGTCTCTACATGGCCGCCTCCCGGCTGGCCTTTGAGCGCAACGGCATCCAACTGCACCAGGTACTCGCCGTCCGCCCCGACCCCGCCGGCAACGCCCACGTCCCGCTGCGCCCCTGGTGGCGCTGACGCGCCTCGTGAGTGCGTAACAGTGTTATCGCACCCAACGCCACTCACGAGGTCGCTCACGCGGACTCCGAGAGTGCTGCCATCTCGGCGAGGGACGGTGTGGGCGGTGTGCGCCGAGCTGCGCCCGCCCAGACCACAGCGTAGCGCAACCTACCGAATCTTCTTATTCAACTAACCGGGCGAACTCTTCGCTGGCTACATATGCGACCAGGTCCCATGCTTCTGAATGTGTGCCATCAAAAGCAAACGATCTTGGCGTTCCGCAGCACCATTGGTTCCTTCCCCTCGCCCGGTGCGGGCTATCAAGCTGGTAAGGCCCCGCTGGGTGGCTGGGCGGGATCTGCTCGAGGGTGGCTGAGCGCGGTGCGCAGTGCTGCGAACACGTCGATCTCGCGGCACAGCGCCAGCGAGTCCGGGTGCGGCGGGCGTTCCCACCGGACCGGTCCGCGTGCTGTGAGGGTGGGCGGAAGGAGCAGGGTGCCGCCGATCCGGTGCATTCCGGCCGGCCAGGCCAGCGGCACGCCGAACCGCTCCCCGGCCACGATCACCCGATGCTCGGGCATGTAGGGGTGGGCCAGCACGGGTGGCGGGCAGCGTCGCTGCAGCAGGATCTCCACCACCCGCAGGCCAAGGGCGGCCGGGATGATCAGCGCCACCGCGTCGACGTCCAGGTCCAGGCTGAGCAGGACCTGGTCGCGGCGCATGGTCACCGGCCAGCCCAGTTTCCGGTACGCAGCCCCGACCGCGACCCGGTCCACTCCTGGAGTGCCCGCGGTCGAGGGGTCCGGGGCTGAAACCGGCTCCGGGGACGGCGGGCGGCGGGTCACGTGGGCGAGGTAGCACACCGCACACGGCATCCCCTGGCTTGGTTCGACGGTCTCGAACTCCGCGGGGTGCCACCGCACCCCGCACAGTGCGCTGGGCAGGCAGGCCACACCCGTCTCGGCACCGGCACCGGCACCGGCACCGGCACCGAGCGGCAGCGGGAACATGTGCACCTCGCGCGCCGCCTCCCCGGCTGCTCCGGAGCGGTAGCGGGCCAGTAGCACGGTGGACATCGGCATCAGACCCCCACACTTCGCTGGATGTGGTGGGACCGGGCCAATCCGGGGAGATGCCCCGGCCCCACCACCCTCCGGCCGGACGGGAAACAGCAGAGCGCCACTCCGGGTCGCCTGGGTGGCCTCAGCGGCGACCACTCACCGCCCGGTCGGAACGCGGATCGCGATCGACCCGCACAGCCGAACCATAGCTATGGTTCTAGTTACTGTCAATACTATTGCGTGCGCGGTGCGTGTCGGTACTGGACGAGGGGTCGCCTGCCGTTACGCTCCGGCGACGACAGGAGGGACCATCCGATGGCGGACCGCCGCGACCCCTCGGCGCTGCGCTGGCTGATCGGCGTCGAGCTGCAGAACTACCGCAAGCGGGCCGGGCAGACGCTGGCCAAGGCGGCGAAGGCGATCAACTGCTCAGCCAGCCTGGTCGGCCACTTCGAGAAGGGGATGTACTTCCCGGCGCCGGAGCAGATCGCCGGGCTGCTCGGCTTCTACGGCGCCCCGGCCTGGGACGTCGAGCGGCTGTCGTCGCTGACCGGCCGGGCCGACCAGAGCAGTTGGGTGGCGCGCTGGAACGACGTCATCCCGGACTGGCTGCGAACCTACGTCGGCCTGGAGGGACTGGCTTCTCACCAGATCATCTATATGCCACTGGTGCTGCCAGCGCTGGCGCAAACCCAGGAGTACTCCGTCGCCACCACGGCGGGCAGTGCGCGGGTGCGCCCCGATCAGGTGGAGCGCATGGTCGGCCTGCGGATGGAGCGGCAGCGCAGGCTGTTCACGGACACCGACCCGCTGCGGCTCACGGCCCTGATCGAGGAGTCGGTGCTGGACCGGCCGATCGGCGGCGCGGCAACCATGCACGCCCAGCTTGCGCACCTGGTGGAGCTGTCTGCCCGGGACAATGTGGAGATCCTGGTGCTGCCCACCTCGATCGGCCATCACGACGGGCTTGAAGGGGCGTTCACCGTGCTGCACTTCGAGCAGGCACAGTCCATCGGCTATGTCGAGTTCCCGGATGGTGCTGTCTACGTGCAGGACCAAGATCAGGTGGCGGCGTATACTCGTACGGCGGAGTCGCTGCGCTCCGTGGCGCTGCCGCAGCGCGAGTCCGTCGAGGCGATCACCGCGCGGCTCGCCAAGCTGACCTGATTGACGGAGGACGACATGACGACCCCGGGGTGGCGTGCCGGATGGCGCACGCCGACCCGTAGCAGTAATGGCGCCAACTGCGTCGAGGTGGACTTCACCGCGACCGGTGTGCAGATGCGTGACAGCAAGGCCCGGGGCGCCGGGCCGATCCTTGACTTCACCCCCACCCAGTGGGCGGCGTTCGTCCGCGAGTCGGTGCACGACCTCCCCAGCACGAACAGCGCGGTGGCCGTCACCCACCAGCCCGAAGGCACCCAGGTCCAGTCGGCTGCCGGCCAGGCGGTGCTGCACTTCACGCGTGGTGAGTGGGCGGCGTTCGTCGCCGGTGCCCGGGACGGCGAGTTCGACTATCACGCGCAGGTGGCCGCCCTGATCGGCTGAGACAGCACCGGCTAACTCCGCCAGCGAGCTGGGAAACGGCCCTGCAGCCTGCCCTGCCGGCTCCCCCACCGGTGACATTGCCGATGTCGCTCACCTCCCGTGCGGCACTGCCGGGAGTCGTCGCCATACCAGCGCAAGGCCGTTGGTAACCCCTTGCTGGCGCCGGCCAGTCACCGGTGAACGCCATTCGGCGACTCCTTGACGGCGTGGTCGCCGACCTCTCCCAACCTAGCGGCCGTGCAGCGCCGCTCAGATTTCTGCGCTACAGCCTCGCGGTCTGGCTCGCCAGCCTCATCACTAACCATACGGCGCCCCACCGGGCCGACGACCCATTGCGGTGTGACAAGGATGCGCTACCCGCCTTCTTCAACGGCATGCGAGACAAGTGCGAGGGCAGCTATCCCGATTTCCTGGGTGGTGACTCTGTTGCACGTTTTGCGCTAACTGAGGTTGGATGATTACCGGTCAGCTTCTCCGCTCTTTATCAAGAAAAATTCGGTCGCTCCTGGGCGGTCGGCTCCACACGGCTCAAGCCCCACCGAACAGGTGTCAAGCATGACTCCAACTTCACGCCTGGTAAGTGGGCGGCGTTCTTCGCGGTGCCCGGGACGGCGAGCACGACTATCCCGCGCAGGTGGCCGCCCTGATACCTGGACTACCCGCAGGCAGCGAACTACTGCATCCTGTGGTTGGGTGAGTTTCCTCGCGGGTATCCGGCCCCGATGGGCGTGTGCTTCGATCGACTGCCTCCTGCAGGAGCCGGCTGGGCAGCAGCCAAACAAGGATAGGGAGGACCCGATGGACGGCACGAGCACAGGCAACGCCCGGTTCGCGGAGTATGCCCAGACCCAGTACCCCGTCGGTAGCTTCTCCGACCGTCGGGTCCCGGCCCATCGGTTGGTCTCGGCAATCCTGACCGTGCGCTGGCCGAGGTCATCGCGAGCCGGCCGTGACTGATCGAATGGCCGCGCAAGCCGAGCACCCACCAGCAGCCGACCAGCCTGCCGCAGCCGAGCACCCCACAGCAGCCGACCAGCCTCCCGCAGCCGAGCACCCGCCAGCAGCCGACCAGCCTCCGGCGGCCGAGCCGGCGCCCCGGCCGCTTCGCCGGGCACAGGCCCCGGTGCCTACCCAACTGCTGGTCGCGACCGGTTGGACGGCTTGCCTGATCGTGCTCGGGGTCGGGCTCTACCTGCTCGCTGCGCTCCTCGCGCAACTGCAGGTGCTCGTCGTGGCGGTAGTGGCGGCGCTGCTGCTGGCCGCGTTGCTGAGCCCGGTGACAGAGGTGCTGCGCAAGGTGAAGCTGCCCCCTGTCCTGGCGGCGGGAGGCGCGTTGCTGGTGCTGGTGGCAGGGTTGGCAGCCATCCTGACGCTGGTGTCCGTACGGATCACCGCCCAGATCCCGCAGTTGCGGGAGACGGTGACCAGCGGTGTGCAACACCTGCGCGACTACCTGGTGAACGGACCGCTTTCGCTGTCCGCCAGCCAGGTCGACCAGGTGCAGGAGGCCCTGGTTACGGGGGCGCAGCAGACGGCTCCCGCCCCGGTCAGCGGGGCCGCAGCGGTGCTCAACGCGTTGGCCACCATCGTGCTCGCGCTGGCGATCCTGTTCCTGTTGCTCAAGAACGGCCCGGCAACGTGGCGCTGGCTCGTCGAGCGCTTCGCGCCAGGCACCCGGCTGCGCGTCGACGCCGCCGGGCGGGCCGCTTGGGATACCCTGACCTCCTACATCCGCGGGGTGGTCGTGGTCGCGCTGATCGACGCCATCGGTATCGGCGTCGCGCTGGTACTGCTCGGCGTGCCGCTGGCCTCATCGTTGGCGATGCTCACCTTCCTCGGCGCCTTCATTCCGATCATCGGAGCGACCGTCGTCGGGGCGATGATAGTGCTGGTCGCGCTCGCCACGGACGGACTTGTCACCGCACTCATCGTGCTCGGTGCGGTGTTGCTGATCCAGCAACTGGAGGGCAACGTGTTCTACCCATGGATCATGGGAAACGCGCTGCGGTTAGCTCCTCTGGTGGTGTTGCTCGCGGTCACGGGGGGCTGGTTACTGGCCGGTGTGCTGGGAGCGGTGATCGCGGTGCCGCTGGTAGCGGCCGGTTACCGGGCCATGCTCGCCGTCCGCCAACCCGCTGACTGATCGAATGAGTTACCGCCGCAGGCCGCCTTGACCCTTCACGAGTCGATGCGGCGGGCACCGAGTTGCTCGGCGAGCAGCTCGAGGGCGATCTCGTCAGGATGGCGGCTGGGGTGCTGCTGAATCGCGTCGGCGGACCCGGCGAGCATCGCCTCCTCGTCATCCTGCCCGGGGGCAACCTGCGCTGGGGCAATCTGCGCTGGAGCAACCTGCGGTGAGGCGGGCTGCGGGGGTGCGGCTGGGGGCGGGGCGGCGACCGCTGGCGGCTGTCGGGGTTCGTCCGGCTCCGGGGGTTCGGCGGGATCGGGTGGCTCGGGCGGTGGCGGGATGTCATCGTCCGGGGGGACGGGGCGCTGGGGCGATTCCGGACGCCGGGTGGACGGCCGGGCGGGACGGTCCGGCGGGCGCTGCCCTGGCCGGGCACGCTGAGGCTGGGGCTGGGGCTGGCGGACCGAGCCCCGCGGAGCCGGATCGCCACCGGCGTGCTCGCAGCGCACCTGCCAGTCCACGCCCAGGACGGCCCGCAACGCACCCTTGATCATCTCGATGTTGCGCTCATCGGACAGCCGGCGGGCCAGCGGGGCGGTGGGCAAGGTGAGGATCAGGGTGTCGCCGTGCACCGCGCTCGCGGTGGCATTGCTCAGCAGGACCTGGGTGGCCCGGCTCTGCTCGCGCACGGCGTCCAGCAGCGCCTGCCACACCCGCCGCACCGCAGCGGCGTCGAGCTGGTCAGGCCCTGCCGGGCGGGGCGCGCCGGGTTCTGGTCGAACCGG
The DNA here is from genome assembly GCA_035714625.1 of Pseudonocardiaceae bacterium. Lineage (GTDB taxonomy): Bacteria > Actinomycetota > Actinomycetes > Mycobacteriales > Pseudonocardiaceae. The sequence continues at coordinate 12,323 of DASTLT010000147.1, forward strand.
GGCGGACGGTGCCGAGGCGGACGGCACCGGGGTGCCGGGTGCCGAGGCGGCGGGTGCCGAGGCGGGGGGTGCTGGCGCGGAGCGGGGCGGCGCTGGGTCGGCTGCCGCGGAGCGCGACTGGGGCTCGGCGGCACGGCCAGGTGCAGGCTCGGGTGCGGTGATGATGAGGCGGCGCTCCAGCCGCTCCAGCCGGTGCAGCACCGCGCCCTCCCCCTCGGCGGCGGCCGGCAGCAGCATCCGGGCGCAGAGCAACTCCAGCAGCAGCCGAGGAGCGGTGGCCCCGCGCATCTCGGTCAGGCCACTGTGCACGATCTCCGCGAACCGGGTCAGGGTGCCCACGCCCAGCCGCCCAGCCTGGTCGATCATGGTGCTGATCTGGTCCTCGGGCGCGTCGACCAGCCCCCGTCGGGCGGCCTCGGGGGTGACCCGCAGCAGCACCAGGTCACGCAGGCGCTGCAGCAGGTCGGAAGCGAAACGCCGGGGGTCGTGGCCCGCCTCGACCAGCCGGTCGATGGTGGTGAACACCGCCGCCCCGTCCTGGGCGGCCAGCGCGGACACCATGTCGTCGATCAGCGTGACGTCGGTGACCCCGAGCAGGGTCACCGCGCGGGCGTAGGTGATGCCCTCGGCACCCGCGCCGGCCAGCAACTGGTCCAGCACGGACAGCGAGTCCCGGGCCGAACCACCGCCAGCCCGGATCACCAGCGGGTAGACCGCCGGCTCGACGTGCACTTTCTCCTCGGCGCACACCTGTTCCAGCAGCCCACGCATGGTGCCCGGGGGCAGCAGCCGGAACGGGTAGTGGTGGGTGCGGGAACGAATGGTCGCCAGCACCTTCTCCGGCTCGGTGGTGGCGAACACGAACACGAGGTGCTCCGGGGGCTCCTCCACGATCTTGAGCAGGGCGTTGAAGCCCTGCGTGGTAACCATGTGCGCCTCGTCGATGATGAACACCCGGTACCGGGACTCGGCGGGGGTGTAAAAGGCCCGGTCGCGCAGGTCCCGAGCATCGTCCACGCCGCCGTGGCTGGCCGCGTCGAGCTCGACCACGTCGATGGAGCCGGGCCCCTCGGGGGCCAGCGCCACGCAGGACGGGCAGGCCCCGCACGGATCCGGAGTGGGGCCCTGCACGCAGTTCAACGAGCGGGCCAGGATGCGCGCGCTGGACGTCTTCCCGCAGCCCCGGGGACCGGAGAACAGGTAGGCGTGGTTGACCCGACCGGCGCCGAGCGCGGTGCGCAGCGGCTCGGTGACGTGCTCCTGGCCCACCACCTCCGCGAACGTCGCCGGGCGGTATTTGCGGTAGAGGGCTAGTGCCACGGCGCGAGGCTACCGGCCCGGCCGAACCGCGCTCACGGTGCTCGCCAGTGCGCGGCACGGTCCCAGTAGCCCTTGACGTACAGCGCGCGCCGGTCGATGCCGCGCTCGTCGAGCAGGTGGGTCCGGATCCGGCGCACCGTCGGGGTGTGGCCGGCGATCCAGATCTGTCCCCTGCCGGGGGGTAGCTCGACGGCCCGCAGCGCGTCCGGCAGCACCGTGCTGGTCCCCGCCGCCGCGGTTGCGCGGTGCAACCAGTGCACCGTGCACCGGGCAGGGCCGGGTATCGGTTGCTGCTCAGCGACGTCGGGCACCTCGACGTAGACGCATACCTGGGCGGGCGCGGGCAGCATCCCGGCATACGCCTGAATCGCCGGCAAGGCGCTCTCGTCCCCGGCGAACAGGTGCCAGTCGGCACTGGGATCCGGCCGGTAGCGGCCGCTCGGGCCGACGAACTCCAGGGTCTGGCCGGGCTGGGTGTGCCGGGCCCAATTGGCTGCCGGTCCGCTCCCGTGCAGCACGAAGTCGATGTCCAGGTATGGACCGGCCGGGACGTCGCGGTAGTCGCGCACGGTGTAGTCCCGGCTCACCGGCTGCCCGGTCACCAGGTCCGGGACGTAGATCTTGACCGCCTGCCCCGGGACCGCCCCCAGCCCGCGCAGGCTCTCGCCGACGAGCCGCACCCGGGTCATCCGCGGGGTCAGCGCCTGCACCGAGTGCACCCGCGCCACGGTGCCGGCCACCCGCCTGCGGGTCTCGGGACCCATCCGACTCCCCTGGTGCGACCCTGCTGCGCCATGAAGGGGACCCCGCGCACCCGCCAGAGCATGCTGACCCTTGCTGCCTTCCGACCCTGGGGGAGTTCGCACGATGGACGCCGCGCGGGGTCCGGCCCTCAGTGTAGGGGGGCCGCCCCTGACCCAGCCCGAGCCCCCCAGTCGGCGCCGGCCGGTGCGGTTGCCGAGACCACCCATCCGGGGGGCGCCCGCAGATTGTGACCCAGATTTCTTGTGTTGTTGACACTGACCTCGCATGCTCGAGCCATGACCGCCCCTCGGAGGGCTCTGGTCGGGGGGTGGCGATCCACAGTTCAGCACTCCACCGTCCAGCAGACCGCTCCCCGCTTCCCCACCTGCGTGGTTCTGGTGGGCAATCGGGTCACTGGTGCCCGGCGCCGCCCGAGGTCGGCCCGCGCTCACTAGCTCCGACCGGCCCGGTACCCGCCCCCCCGACCGCCGGGCCGGTCGGTACCACTGCCACCCACCGTGCTCTACCCGTCCACCCCGCAGGTCCTACCAGCCGTTTTGGCTGGTAGACGGGCCCTCCGGTACCCTTGCAGGTGGAGGATTCGCCTAGTGGCCTAGGGCGCACGATTGGAAATCGTGTTGGGGTTGATAGCCCCTCGCGGGTTCAAATCCCGCATCCTCCGCCACCTACCAACCCGGATGCCACGCCATGATCGTGAGGTGACCGGCGCTCGCGTCTTCGGCGCTGCCAGGTGCAATGGACGCGGCGACGGCCGATGTCGATCAGCAGGGTATGCTAGCATACATGAAGCGCACTACCATCAAGGTGCCAGATGAGCTCGACCGTGCGATGCGTGACGAGGCGCAGCGACGCGAGATGACAGTGTCCGAGTGGACCAGGGAGGCGATTGAGGCCCACCTGCCACGGCAGGGTGGGCGCCGGCGATTGCTGGCGACCGGTGCAGGTGCGAGCGGGCGGTCCGACGTCGCGGAGCGCGCGGGGGAGATTCTCGCCGCCGAGCTTGGCGCCAGCCGGTGAGCCGCGCTGTCGTCGTCGATGCGGGTCCGCTGTACGCCTACGTCGACGCCGACGATGCGCACCACGGGGCCTGCGCTGAGTTCCTGGCCTGCCGGGACGGGACGCTGATCGTTCCCCAACTGGTCATCACCGAGGTGTGCTACCTGGTGCAGACCCGCCTGGGCACCCGCGCGGAGCTGCTGTTTCTCGGCGACCTCGCCTCGGGCGTGTTCAGCGTCGAGCCGGTGGCCGTTACCGACTGGTTCCGCGTGATCGAGTTGGTCGACAAGTACCGCGACTTCCCGCTGGGAACGGTGGACGCCACAGTCGTCGCGTGCGCCGAGCGGCTGGGGATCAGCGACGTAGCCACCCTCGACCACCGCCACTTCCGGGCGGTGCGGCCCAAGCACGTCCAGCACTTCACCCTGCTGCCTTGACCGGTGGTGCGGAAGAACAAGCGAGTCAGATCGGGAGGCGGCGGAAGATCGAGCGGGGGACGTGGCGCAGCGCCGACATCACCAGCCGCATCTGGGCGGGTGCCCAGGCCTGCTCGCGACCGTTCGCCACCGCGTCGACGATCACCTCGGCGACCTGCGCCGGGGTGACCGACAGTGGGGCGGGCTTCATCCCGGCGGTCATCCTGGTGTGCACGAAACCGGGCCGGATCACCGAGACCTTGATCCCGGACGGGCGCAGCGCCTCGGTGAGGCCGGTGTAGAAGGCGTCCAGCCCGGCCTTGGTGGAGCCGTAGACGAAGTTCGAGCGCCGGGCCCGCTCGGCGGCGGCCGAGGACAGCGCGACCAGGGCACCGTGGCCTTGGCGCTGCAGTGCCTTGGCCGCCAGCACGCCGACCGACACCGCACCCACGTAATTGACCTGCGCCAGCTCGACGGCGGTGGCGTGGTCGGTCCAGGCCTGCTCCTGGTCGCCGAGCAGCCCGAAGGCGACCAGGGTGAGGTCGACGTCGCCGTCGGCGAATGCCTTCTCGATCGTCTCGGGGTGCGCGGCGGTGTCCCGGGCGTCGCAGGGCAGCGTCGTCACGGTGCAGCCCTGGGCACGCAACTGGTCTGCGGCGGCATCCAGCCGCTCGGAGGGGCGGGCGGCCAGGATCACCCGCAGCGCCCGCCGGGCAGCGTAGTGCTCGGCGGTGGCCAGCGCGATCTCGGAGGTACCACCTAGCAGCAGCAGGGACTGCGGGTTACCAACAGCGTCGATCACAGATTTCCCCTTGTCACAGATTTCCCCTCGTCACAGTAGGTCAAGTCGCCTGGAGAGGTCGGAAGCGAAGACCCCGGCGGGGTCGGTGGCGGCACGCAGCTTGCGCCATTCGTCGATCCGGGGGTACATCTGGTGCAGGGTGGCTGCGGACGTCCGGGACTCCTTGGCGAGGTAAAGCCGCCCGTCCGCCTCCAGCACCTGATCGTCGAGCCGGTCACAGAACGTCGCGAGCCCCGGCCGGATCGGGAAGTCCACGGTAACCGTCCAGCCCGGGTAGGGAAACGACAGCGGCGCCAAGCTGGCCACGCCGAACCGCTTGAGCACGTTGAGAAAGGACACCTGCCCGGAGCGCGCGATCTGCTCCACGATCCGGCGAAAGGCGTCCTCGGCGCCGAACGGCACCACGAACTGGTACTGCAGGAAGCCGCGCGAGCCGTACGCCCGGTTCCATTCCCCGATCATGTCCAGCGGGTGGTAGAAGGCGGTCAGGTTCTGCACCTCACCGCGGCGGCGCTGGGGTGCCTTGCGGTACCACGCCTCGGTGAGCGCGCCGAAGACCGCCCGGTTGGCCAGCCCGTTGGGGACCGCCCGGGGGGCGGTGAGCAGTTGCGGTGCGTCGAAGGCCAGCGGCGCCCGGCGCAGCTTGGGGGGCAGCTCGTCGCGGCGGGCCAGCCGGCCGCGGGTGAGCACCGCGCGACCCAGCTTCGACCCGGTGGACAGGGCGTCGAACCAGGCCGCGGAGTAGTCGTAGTGATCGTCGGAGCCGTCGGTGAGCAGCTCCATCAGCTCGTCGAGGTTGGCGGTGCGGTCGGTGTCGACGACGAAGTACGCCGACCCGGTGGGCTGCAGCGCGACCGTGGCGCGCACGATGATCCCGGTCAGCCCCATGCCGCCGACCGTCGCCCAGAACGGCTCGTCGTCGGGGGTCAGGGTGGTGAGTGACCCGTCGCCGGTCACCAGGTCCAGCGCCCGCACGTGGTTGCCGAAGCTGCCCGCGGTGTGGTGGTTCTTGCCGTGGATGTCGGCCGCGATCGCGCCGCCCACGGTGACCTGCCGGGTGCCGGGCAGCACCGGCACCCACAAGCCGAACGGCAGCGCGGCGCGCATCAGCGCGTCCAGGCTGACCCCCGCGTCGAGCACGACCAGCCCGGTGCCGGCGTCGATGGAGTGGATCCGGTCCAGCCCGGTCATGTCGACGACCAGGCCCCCCGCGTTCTGCGCCGGGTCACCGTAGGAGCGGCCCAGCCCGCGGGCGATCACCCCGCGACCGCGCCGACCCTCCTCGGCCGCGGTCCGCACCGCCTGCTGGATCGCCTCGACGGTCGGGTTGATCAGCACCCGGGCGGTGCTCGGCGCAGTGCGCCCCCACCCGGTGAGCGCGCGAACCACAATCTCAGGCATCGCCGCTGAGGCTACCCACCGGGGACCGGTCACCGGATCGGGGTCTGCATCGGGTCGGCGCGGTCCAGCCTGATCCGGCGGTGGGCTTCCTGCACGAACTCCTCGTGGATCTCGAAACCCCCGGCCCGGCGCCCGAGCCGGCGCGCCACGACAACAGTTGTACCGCCCCCGGCGAACGGGTCGATCACCACGCCGTCCGGCGGGCTCATGGCCTTGATGAAGAACTCGGCCAGCCCCTCGGGCATGGCCGCGGTGTGCGCCACCCCGCGGTGCTGGTTGTAGGTCTGCGGCACGCTGACCACGTTGCCCGGGTCGGCACCGCCCAGTTGGTAGGTCCTGGTCCGGTCCCGCCCGAACCCGGCGCTCGTGGTGCGCCTGCCGAGCCGGTCGAGCTTCCGCCGCGCGATCTCGGCATCATCGGCCCGGTATGGCACCCGGACGGCGTCGAGATCGAAGAACGGCCGAGCCCCGCGGGCGAAGTGGTAGACGTACTCGAAGCTGTCCTTGGTGCGCGGCCCGAACCGGCCAGGGACCGCGTTCGGCTTCGCCCAGACGTAGGTCTCGATCCAGCGCCAGCCCATCTCCTGCATCGCGAGCACGAGCCGGTAGACGTACGGGTGGCGCTGGCCCTGCAACGGACCGCGGTCGGCGACCCGGTTCTTGATGTTCAGCACGAGGCTGCCGTGCTCCGCCGTAGCCGTCAGCATCGCCTGCCCGAAGGGCAGGAACCAGTCCACATAACGATCCGGGTGAATGCGGCTGTAGACCCGCGCGTCGGCGTACGGCGGGCTGGTGAAGAACAGGTCCACGCTGGCCGGAGGCAGCATGGGGAGCCAGTCGAGCCCGTCGCCGTGGGTCACGCCATCGGACAGCACCTGGATGAGCACTTCCTGCGGTCCCGCACCGATGGTCATGTTCCGGACCCTATCGGCGCCGGGTGCCACTGCACCGGCGGTACCTGCGCCGCCGCAGACCTTGGGTGACCAGTGCGCTCACCCGCACCGAGGTGCTCCGGGCCCTGCTGCCCGCCGGGTCCGCCGCAGTACGTCGGGGCAACGCCGCCGCCCGATCGATGGACTGGACGGTGGTAGCCCCAGCCTGATCCCGCGCCACGCTCAGCGGGCGAGGAGGTCGGGGAGGGGGCCGGGGTGCACGATGGTCAGCCGGTGGGTGGCGCGGGTGAGGGCGACATAGAGGTCGTTGCGGCCACGCGGTGACTCGGCGAGCATCGCCGCCGGGTCGGCCAGCACCACCGCGTCGAACTCCAGGCCTTTGGCCTCGGCGACGCTCAGCACCGTCACCGGCGCGTCGAGGTCCCCGGCCCCGGGCGCAGGAGAACCAGCCCCAGCAGGGCGGACTGCTTGGGGCAGCTCAGCCGCGACCACCGCCGCCAGCTCCCCCACCTGCGCGGCGGGCGCGAGCACGGCGAGCCGGCCGTCGCCGACCGCGGCCAGCTCGGTGGCGACCACCGCGGGGAGCTCCGCCGGCAACGCCGTGACCGGCACAAAACGCGGCGGCACCCCGGTGCGACGCACCGACTGCGGGGGGGTGATACCGACATCCAGCGCGGCAAGCACCCGGTCGGCCAGCTCGGCGATCTCGGCCGGATTGCGGTAGTTGATCGTCAACTGCTCCAGCCGCCACCGCTGCGCGACGTACGGGCCGAGCACCTGCTGCCAGGAGCTCGCGCCCGCCCGGTCGCCGGTCTGCGCGATGTCACCCACCACCGTCATGGACCGGCTGGGGCAGCGGCGCATCAGCAACCGCCAGGCCATCGGGGACAGCTCCTGCGCCTCGTCGATGATGATGTGGCCGTAGGTCCAGGTGCGGTCGGCGGCGGCGCGGTCGGCGGTGCTCTCGTGGCGGCGCAGCCGCTGGCGGTCGGCCAGCCGGTCGGCGTCGATGAGGTCGGTGGCGCGCAGCAGCTCCGGGTCGAGGTCCTCCTCCAGGCCGAGAACGTCCAGCACGCCCTGCGCGTACTGCAGCTCCTCGCGCAGCGCGGCGGCCTCCCGGGCGGCCTCGGCGCTGCCGTCGGAGCCGAGCAGCTCGGCGGCCTCGTCCAGCAGCGGCACGTCGGCCGGGGTCCAGACCAGCCCGGGGTCGGCGGCGGGGCCAGGCGCGGGCCGGGCCAGCAGGTCCCGCTCGCGGGGCCGGAGCACCCGCTGAGTGGCCGCCGCCAGCTTCCGCGGGCAGGCGTAGAGATCGGTGAGCAGTTGCTCCGGCGAGAGGGTCGGCCACAGCTCGTCCAGCACCGCGGCCAGCTCGTCGCTGTCCCGCAGCTCGGCTCGGATGTCGGCGAGGTCGCTGGCATCTAACAGGTCCCGGCCCAGCGCGGCGGCCACCTGATCGGCCAGCGCCGCGACCACCTCCCGATGGAAGAGCCGCTTCGCCTCGTTGTGCAGCCGCCGGGAGCGCCGCGCCTGGTTGCGGGCCCGCGCGCACACCTCCCCGTCCAGGCGCACCCGGTGCGCGTCGAGCCGCAGCTCGATCGGCGCCGGGGGGATCTGCTGCCGGTCCCGCACGGCTGCGGCCAGCACCTTCACCATCTCCGCGCGCCCCTTGACCGCGGCGGCCTCGGCGGGCTCCACGCCGCGGGCATGCAGGCCGGGGTGCAGCTCGGCGACGGTGGACAGCAGCACGCTGGTCTCCCCGAGGGAGGGCAGCACCTGCCCGATGTAGCGCAGGAAGGTCGAGTTCGGCCCGACCACCAGCACCCCCCGCTTCGCCAACTGCTTGCGGTGGGTGTAGAGCAGGTAGGCGGCCCGGTGCAGGGCCACCGCGGTCTTGCCGGTACCCGGCCCGCCCTGCACCACCAGCACCCCCTGGGGCTTGGCCCGGATGATCCGGTCCTGCTCGGCCTGGATGGTCGCGACGATGTCCGCCATCCGGCCGGTGCGGCTCGCGGTCAGCGCGGCCAGCAGGGCCGCTTCGCTGGTCAACCCCGGCCCCGCGGTGGGGGGTCGCTGAGCTGAGGAGTCGAGGTCGAGCACCTCGTCGTCGATGGCGAGCACGGTGCGGCTGCGGGTCCGGATGTGTCGGCGGCGGCGCACGCCCTCCGGGGAGGCGGCGGTCGCGGTGTAGAACGGGCGCGCCGCCGGGGCCCGCCAGTCGATGAGCAGCGGCTCGTAGTCCCGCTCCTCGTCCAGCAGCCCGAGCCGGCCGATGTAGCGCCGCTCCGCGGTGTCGGGGCCGTCGCCGTCCAGGTCGAGGCGCCCGAAGCACAGGCCCTGCTCGACGCCGTCCAGGGTGGCGAGCTGGTCGGTGTACATCGCGGCGGCCACGTCTCGCTCGCTGCGGCCCTGCGGAGTGCCGGTGGTGGCGCCGCGGAGCACCTCGGCGAGCCGCTGGGTGGTGTAGCGGCGGCGCTCGTCGAGCTGCCGGTAGAGCATCGACACGTAGTCCTGCTCCGCGGCGAGCTCGTCAGGACAGCAGGTGCGGGGTGGGGTGGCGACGGGGTTGGTCAAGCCGTTCAACCTTCTCGACGGAGTCGATGACGTGCGGGCGGGCCGCTGGGCCAATCGTCCAAGTTAGCAGCGACCCACCCGGTCAGGTGGGGTATTTCGCGATCAGCGATCGGGCCGCACCGGACCGGGTGGGGAAAGGCTGCCCATCGTCAGCCGACCCCCGGGATGCGCAGGTGCCCGTGCCGCTGCCAACCGGCCACGACCTCGGTCCGCCGGGCGACGTCAGGGGTGCCGTACCGGATGCGGGGTACCCACCGGTACAGGGTGGCGATATCGCGCAGCGGGTCACCGTCGAGGTACACGGGCAACTGCTCGAGGCGGACCAGTGCCCGCGGGGTCACGAACGGACCTCCGTCCTCGGGGGTGGTGCTGATTCGGCCGGAATCGTCGGCGGTGGGGGTGCTGACCTGCCAGCGGGGTAGCACCGCCGTGCCCTGCGGCGTTCCCACGACCTCCAGGCAGGGGTAGAGGAACGCCACCGGCCAGTCGACCACCGCCCGGGTGCCGGGTGGCAGTACCGCACTCATCGGCCTGGTATGGGGCGAGCGCGGCGGCGAGAAGGCCAGCGGGACCGTGCCCGGATCCCGGCGCGCCAGCACCGAGATCCGGACCAGGTCGGCCCCGGCGTCGGGCACGGCGATCCGGACGTCCCGCGCGGCGGGCACCCGCGGCGGGTCGGCCAGCCCAACGGGGGGCAGTGCTGCGCCGTCCGCGCGGGCGAACTCCGCCGTCAGGCTGGTGCCCGGCCCGAGCTGCCCGCTGACGGTCACCACCACCAGCCGGTCAGCCGCGGCGTCCAGCCGGTACCAGGGAGTGCGGCCCCGCACCGGGTCGCCCACCCCGGTGGCCGCCCATCCCCCCATCTGCACCCCCGCCAGCTCCACCGGAGCCGGCTGGAAGGCGGCCATCTCGCCAGGTCCGGTCGCGGCCAGCAGGCCGGCCCTCGGGTCGGGCTCCACCCGCAGGTGGTCAGCCAGCCCACAGCTCGTCCCGGTCAGCACCGCCACGCTGTCCGCGGCCATGCTGAACCCGGCGCGCTGCTCGAGCGCGGCCCGCGCCACGGTGGCCGGCTGCAGCACGACGGTGGTGACGACCAGGCCCAGCGCCAGCAGGCCAGGCGCGGGCAGCCACCGGGAAAGCCACCGGGGGAGGGCTGCTGGCCGGTCGGCCGCCAGTGCCCAGGCCGCCGCTGCGCCCGGCACCGCAGCCAGCAGCAACCCCCCGGCCAGCACGACGGTCGACGCCGGCACACCGCCCACCTGCGGCGCGATGGTGCTCCAGGTGACGGCGTAGTTGGACACGTACGGCCACTGGTTGCGCCCGGCCAGCGCGAGACCCCCCACCACCGCCACCACCGCCGTGCCGATCGCCGCCGCGGCCAGGGCGCGCGGTGCCGACCGGGGCAGGGCTCGGCGCGAAAAGGCCGGCAGCGCGGTCACCAGCACCGCGCTGCCCACCCCGGCCAACGCGCCGAAGTGGTAGGTCCACTTCGTCGGGGTGAAGCTCAGCACGACCAGCGAGAGCCCGAACGTCACCGCGACCCGGGTCACCGGGCCGCGAGCCAGCCCCGCCCCCCCGCCCCGGCCCAGGCACCAGACGAGCCCGCCGAGCCCGGCCAGGGTCAGCAGCACCGGCACCCGGCGCGGCAACGCGCCCTCGACCGACTCCGGCGTGAGCAGGCTGGTGTAGCGCTCGATCTCCTGGTGCCAGGGCACGTCCCCGGCGACGAGCGGGCGGATTCTGGTGCCCTCGGCCACCGCGGCCAGGGTCTGGTCGCCGAAGGCGAGCAGCAGCGCGCTGCTCATCGCCGCGACCAGTAGCACCAGCAGCGGGAGCCCGGTCAGCTCGGGGCGCTGCCGCAGCGCCCGCAGCAGCGGCACCAGACCGGCCAGCAGCGGGGTGAACGCGACGATGCCGGTGGGGGCCACCGCCGTCGCGGCCGCGGCCACCAGCAGCGCCAGCAGCAGTGGCAGCACCCGGCGGGTGAGCACCGTGCGCTCCACCGCCAGCAGGGTGACCAGGCCGGCCACCGCGATCCACGGCTCGGACCGCAACCCCAGGTTGAACGGCAGCCACCAGGTACCGAACACCGCAGCCGCGACCCAGCCCGTCGCCGGGCGCGCGGCGAAGGCGCCGAGCCGCGGCAGCAGCGCCCGGGACAGCAGCACCCAGCAGGCCAGCCCGAGCACCGTAGACGGCACCCGCAGCCCCAGCGTTGCCGGGCTGAGCTGCGCGCCGAGGTGGTAGAGCTCGTAGAACCAGCCGAAGGGGGCCTCGGGGGCGTTCAGCCAGCGGTACAGGTTGCCGGCATAGCCGTTCTCGTCCCGGGTGCGGATGATCCCGGCGACGTAGCCGTCGTCGACGGTGATCGGCCCGATCACCGCCCAGCCCGCCAGGCCGGTGACGACCACCAGGTCGACCGCTCGGGGACGCCACCAGTGCCGCGCCGGCAGCGCCACCCGCCGGATGCGGTCGCTGCGCGCGTCGCACCGGGCGACGACCAGCAGCGCACCCAGCAGCGCGAGGCCG
>DASTLT010000148.1:0-17207 GCA_035714625.1 Pseudonocardiaceae bacterium
ACGATCTGAGCCCTCGACGAGACCGACCCGTCATACCCATCTGACTTGAGTACAGCGAGAAGCTCGGCGCGATCCTGTTCAGAGAGTTTCATGGAACACATTATCCACATCCGGCATAGGGATGTAAAGATCTACGTTTTAAGAGACACTAGCAAAGAAGATGCCATTCTTTAATCAGGGCGAGCCGCTTAAGTGGCGAGTCAACTTAGCGTTGTTTGTTGGGCTGCATTTGAGTGTTAGATATGCTTCGTCTTTTACTGCGCAATGGCGGTGGGAAGTTGCTCGCGCAGCGACGTATAGGGAGATGCGCGCTCTGATGCGGCGTTACCGGCGGAATATCAGCGAGCAAGAGGCCACTGCGAAAGACAGACAGGCCTAAGACCAAGGTAGCTAAAGGCTGAGGTCGCACCCGGGCAACTAAACGAGGAAGCTTGTCGTCTGCCACCGCTTCCGGACGATCAGTTGGAAGATCAGCCCACGCAGAGCAGCGGTTGTGGCTCTCGCCTACTGTCTACTGTCGCCGCACGCCATGCTCCCTCAGCAACCGCTTGACCGACGTAGGGCTGATGCTGTAGCGAACAGCTAAGACTCGGCTCGGAGTGCCCGCACGGTAGGTATCCAGGAGGGCAGCAACCTCCTGCTCGCTCAGGCGGTCGACGAGGCGCCAGACGCTTGGTTGCTTGCCCTGGACTGTCCCGAAGCCTGACAGATCGGCATCCATTGCTCCACTCTTGATCTTCCTCAGGACGCTGACCAGCGGTTTTAGGAAGTGAGAGGGGTTGGAATAGCGGTGGAGGAGCTCCACCATTACCGCTGTACTTGAAGCATGGTCCGCAAGGACTAGGCCAAGTAGGCGGGGCGCTCTGCTTGTCTCGTTGGCCCGGTGCTCCCGCCTTGACAAGCCCTTCACGCTGTCGGTGAGGTCGTGCTCTTGGATGGTCTCTGCATCTCGGCAGGAACCGCCCGCGCCTGGGAGTAGGGCTCGGCTCCTACGATCCACTACCTTATGTCAACATGCCGTTGCCCTGGCTCCTACGAGCAGCGCCCCCGGACTTCGTTCAGCACGGTGTCCGCTGCGTGCAGCCGGACGAAGGAATCCGCTGACTTACCGGGGCCGACGGGGTGGGGTCACTGATCTGCGCGGGAGCGGCGTTCTAGCAGAATGGCGAGGTTGGCCAGGGTGGCGGGCCGGTTGGGATCGTCCTCCGGCAGCACCGCGACCGCCTCCTGGAGGAGGGTGATGGCCTCGTTCAGGTGCTCGATCGGGCCACCGGATGCCTCGTAGTGCTGCCCGAGAGCTACCCCGAGATGGCTGAGGATCATCCCGCTGAGATGCGGGTCTGAGAGTGACCCGGGCAAGGTGTCCCGATAGGTGCCGATCGCTTCGTCCAACGCAGCAAGATCGTTACACCGAAGGAAGAGCTCCTGCAGGGCGGTGCCGAGGCTGAAGCAGTATCTTATCCGCCGGATCGATCCGGACGATTCGACCCGCAGCGCGTTGCGCAGCAGCGAGATGGATCGCTCGAGATCATGGGGGTCGTCGGTGAGCCGGTGGCGTGCCAGCAGCGAGATGGCGTGGGTGTGCAGCCAGGAGGCATACCCGGTGGAGTCTGGCACTCCGGTCTCCACTGCCTCAGCGGACAGCGTGATGGCCTCGTTCAGCGCGTCGGCGCTCCCGGTTGCCTGGTATCGCCGGTGCAGCGCGATACTCAGCTTGTCGAGGTAGCCGGGCCGGCTGAGGTCGTCGGGGGGAACGATTCGCAGGGCACGCCGATATGCGGTGATTGCCTCGTCGAGGACCCGGAGGTCGGCGGTCTGCTGGAACTGTAACGACAGGCAACTGCCCAGCCCGCTCAGGCACAGAATGCGCACGTCACCGGTGAGGCGCAGGGGCAGGACACGAGCGGTGACGCGGTCTGCCGCAGTCCGGTACGCCTCGAGGGCCCGTTCCAGGTCCGCCGCGTCACCGCTGTTGCTGAAGCGAAGCTGGCACGCCTCGCCCAGCATCGACAGCATGACGGCCTGAAGCTGGCTGCCTGGCTCGGCCGCCGCCACTGCGGCATCGCCCAGCTTGACCGCTTCGTCGACGAGTTGCCGCTCGTGGGTTTCTCGGGCACTGCGCAGCAGGTCCTCACCGACCGACATCAGCAGGGCCGCCTGCAGCCCGGCGTCGAACTGGGCGGCCGTCAGGAGTGATCGAAACACCGTCAGCGCGGGACCCAGCGCCGGACCGGCAGTGCCGAGCAGTCGGGCCGCAATTTGGCCCACCGGTGGTACCGCTTCATCAATGGCCGGGTCACCGCGGCGCAGTCTTGGCAGCAGGTCACCGAGCCGGGTAATAGCTGCCGCGGCGGCGGTGGCGTCACCGGTGCGCGCCGCTTCGGTAAGTGCGTGCACCGTGTGACGGAACTCGTCCCGCGCCCGTCGGCGGGCACCGAACATCGCGGCACTCCAGATCACTCGTAGGGGCGCGGAACCGAGCGTTCCGGGCTATACCACGGTACCTCCACCAGCACCAGTATCCCGCCTGTGATGTGAGCAGCTCAGCCGCGGAGACGGGGGAATGCCCTGGTTGGTGTTGCGGGTTGAGTGGCAGGGGATGTCCGGAGCGGGCCAGGCGGAGGGGCCAGGCGGAGGGGCGGAGAGGATGCGGGGTATGGGCGCGGGGCCAGAGGTGCGGCCGGACCGCGCGCCGGTCGATCAGCGGCTGCCCCGTGAGGTCTGGGTCCTCGTCACGGTCAGCTTCGTGATCGCTATCGGGTTCGGCATCGTGGCCCCCGCGCTGCCGACCTTCGCCCGCAGCTTCGATGTCAGCGTCACCGCTGCGTCAATCGTGGTGAGCGCGTTCGCGTTCATGCGGTTGGCGTTCGCCCCGGCGAGCGGCAAGCTGGTCTCCCGCTTCGGTGAGCGGCCGGTCTACATCTGGGGCATCACCGTGGTGGGCCTGTCCACCGGTGCCTGCGCATTCGCTGCGGACTACGGGCAGTTACTGGTGCTCCGCGCGCTCGGCGGTATCGGCTCGACCATGTTCACCGTCTCGGCGGTGGCGCTGCTGATCCGGCTCACCCCGCCACCGATGCGCGGACGGTCCACCGGGCTGTGGGCTACCAGCTTCCTGCTCGGCAACGTCACCGGACCGCTGGTCGGCGGTGGGTTGATCACCATCTCGCTGCGTGCCCCTTTCGTGGTCTATGCCGCTGCGCTGTTCGTTGCCGCGGGGGTGGCCTGGCTATTCCTACGTCGCTCGACGTTGGCCGGCGCGGTGCCCACCGCGGAGATCCCGGCGCTGACCGTGCGCGCGGCATTGCGGCATCGCACCTACCGCGCCGCCCTGGCGTCAAACTTCGCCAACGGGTGGGCGGTCTTCGGGGTACGGGTCGCGCTGGTGCCGTTGTTCGTGGTCGAGGTGCTGCATCGCGCAGAGTCGCTGGCCGGGGTGGCGCTGTCGGTGTTCGCCGCCGGCAACGTTGCGGTGCTCATGCTGTCCGGCCGGCTTGCCGACTCGCTGGGCCGTCGGCTCCCGGTGCTGGTTGGGCTGGTGGTCTCCGGCACCGCGACGACCTGGCTCGGTGTCACCGACGGGACGCCGGAGTTCCTGGTAGCCACGCTGATCGCCGGCCTGGGCACCGGGCTGATCACCCCCCCGCAGGGTGCCGCGGTGGCCGACGTGATCGGCTCGCAGGCCAAGGGCGGGCCGGTACTGGCGGCCTTTCAGATGACGGCCGACATCGGGGCGATCATCGGGCCGGTGGCCAGCGGGATGCTGGCCGACCAGCTCTCCTACAGTGCAGCATTCCTGCTGACCGGCGGCATATCGTTGCTGGCCGCGCTGGTGTGGTTGCGCGCACCGGAGACCCTGCCCGTCCCATCCCGCCGTGCGACCGGTTAGCCGGCAACAGTCCCTCTCACCGGTCGCCAGCCGGTGACCAGCGGGTCGAGCCCGAGCAGGTAGCACCCGCTAGCCTCGTGGCGTGCCTGACCCCTCCCGCCGCGTCATGACCGGGCTCGGCTTGCTGGTTCGATGGGGATTGGCCGCGGTGTTGCTGACCTCGGGAGCACTCAAGGCCGTCGACCCGGCCCAGACCCGGGTTGCCGTGCTGGCTTACGACGTGCTCCCGGTGCGCGTGGTCGGCCTGGTGGCGACCGCCCTGCCGGTGGTCGAGCTGGCTCTGGGAACCCTGCTGCTGGTGGGGGCGTTCATCCGGTGGGCTGCGCTCGCGTCGGCCGCACTGCTGGTGGTAGTGATGATCGGGGTGGTGCAGGCCTGGGGTCGTGGCCTGTCCATCGACTGCGGCTGTTTCGGGGGAGGCGGACCGGTGGCCGAGGGCAGTACCCGCTACCCGCAGGAGCTGATGCGTGATGTGGGGCTGCTGGCCGCAGCGGGGTGGTTGGCTGTGCGGCCCAGGACGGCATTGAGCGTCGACGAGGGGCTCCGCGGGGTGCAGGTGTCGGGGCGGTAGCGGAACTGGGTCGGTCAGCCGACCGGATGAGCCAGGAGGGACGTGCCGTGGGTGGCGCTGAGCGGGCCGAGCGCAAGCGCAAGCAGCAGGCGGTGGCCGTCGGCGCGGTGACGGCTCGCCCGCCCCATGGGGCGCGTCGCAGCGTCGTGGCGGGGGTCGCGGTTCTCGTGCTGCTCGCTCTGGTCGTCGGGGTGGGATTGTGGCTGCAGCACCGCAGCGACGCGCTGCCCCCGGGGATCCCGGTCGCGGCCGCCGGACCGGACTACCCGGTGACCGCCCAGGGTGCCTCCGTGGTGATCGGAAAGGCCGACGCCCCGGTGACCATCGACGTCTACGAGGACTTCCTGTGTCCGGCGTGCGGGCAGTTCGAGCAACTCTACGGTGACCAGCTCGAGGACGCCGTCGCGGCCGGGCAGGCCCGGGTGATGTACCACCCGGTGGCCATTCTGGACGCCTTCTCCGCACCGCCCGGCTACTCGACTCTGGCCGCTGGCGCCGCCCTCTGCGCCGCCGAGGCGGGCGTCTTCCCTCGGTTCCACGACAGCTTGTTCGCTGCCCAGCCGCGGGAGGGTGGCCGGGGATGGACCAGCGCCCAGCTCCAGCAGCTCGGCCGCGACCTGGGCGCTGGCGACGACTTCGCGCGCTGTGTCCGGACCGACCACGAGCGGCAGGTCAGCGCGGCCACCGAGGCTGCGCGCCAGTACCTCAGCAAACTGCGCCCGGACGGTCGCCTCGGCACCCCGACCGTGCTGGTGAACGGTGCGGTAGTCGACATCGGCGACCCGGGCTGGCTGGACGAGGCGCTCGGCGCCGCGCGCTGACCTGCCGGGTTCGGAGATCACCGTTGGCCTCGTGTACCGTGACGGACGCACCACGGCAGGGCCGGGGTGCTCGCCTTGGGGCTGTGGCGCAGCTGGTAGCGCACCGCACTGGCAGTGCGGGGGTCACGGGTTCGAATCCCGTCAGCTCCACCAGAGTATGGATGTTCGAACCCCGGTCCGGCGCGGATCCAGGGTCTGTCGTTTCGGTGGGTAGCGGGCCGTTGGGACGTTCAATGACGTCGGGTGGTTGCATACTCACCAGGGCGGTGTTCGGTGTGTGCGGCGAACGGCGACCTGCCTGGCGGGCGCGTCGCCTCCCCCCGCGTGACCGTAGGCGCCGTGGGGGCCGCGGGCCGCGGTGGCGATCACGAAACCAGGATCGGAACCGGCGAGGTCGCGGCGCAGCGCCGTGCGCAGGGCGATCTCCCACCGGGTCGAGTGCACCGAGAACAGCAGGACGCCGAAGGCGTCGGTCGGAAAGGCGGCGTAGTCGTCGAGCTTGCCCGTGACCTTCGCCAGGGGTTCGGTGCCGGTGTCGTGTTCGAGGAAGAACCGCACCGTCCGGCCCGCCTCTTCCCAGCAGCCGTAGCCGTCCGGGCGCAGCCGGGTTCCCGACCGCCACCCTAGGTATTTCCAGAAGAACTCGGTGCACCGGTTCTCCGGCCACCACTGCGTCAGCCCGCTCACCTCACCCTCGCGGCCCTCCTCCCGCAGGCGGGCGGGGTTGCGGTGAGCGGCCAGGGCGCAGAAGAAGTCGTTCACGCCGAGCTGGTGCGCAAGCTTCGGCCACAGTACGAGCCGTTCCAGGCGCTCGGTGTACGCCTTCGGCGCGGGCGGGCGCTCCGCGCGCTGCGCCGCGATCACCCGCGCGCCGAGGTAGCCCAGCGCGTAGCGCGTCCGGCTCGTCCCGCCGCGCAAGTAAGACTCGCGGAACGCGAACACCACGCCCAGCTCCCGCAGGTACCGCAGCCGGTCCTGCGCGCGGCGCACCGACAGGAACTCGATCGCGGCGATCTGGTTGGTGGTCAGCACCTTGTGCTCGGCCAGCAGCGCGAGCAGGCGTCGGTCCCGGTCGACCAGGCGGAACCACAGGCCCGCGTCCGGTTCCCCGGCCCGCCGGCCCCCGCGCCCCGCGCGCCCCCGATGTGTGGATGGGTGAGGATCACTCCTCAGTCGGCCTTCCGCCCGCTCCCGCCGAACCCACCGCTGACCAGCAGGTTTAGTAGCAGCCGCCTCGGCGCGTGGGTCAGCGGATTCAGAACGCCGAGGCTCCGCTGGTTGGTGCCAGAGGACCCTTGCTCAAGGGATGGCGTGCCAGTGGGCTGACCGGTCGCCGGTGCGCAGCGACTGGATGCGGTGGTGCAGTTCATCGGCTGCGGCCTGTTTGCTGGGGGCGAGGCGGATGTAGGCGCCGAGGGCGTGCAGTTCGGTGACGTCGCGCAGCAGGGTCCAGCCGGGCCCGTCAAGGATGTTGTAGCCGTAGGCGGTCAGGAACTGTGTCCGATCGGCTTCGGGTTCCTGGAAGTGGTCGGGGATGCCGGTGAGCAGATCCAGTTCACGCGGGCCGAGGCAGGCGCCGTCCCAGTCGATCAGCAGCCACTGGCCGTGGTCGGGATCGCGGACCAGGTTCTCGCTGTGTGCGTCGGCATGGCCGAGCCCTTCACCGAGGGGGAACGAGGTGGTGGTGAAGGTGTCGACGAGCGTGTTGGCGCGGTCGAGCAGCCAGGCGCGGTCGTCGTTGGCGATGGCCGGCTGCGGGCGTTGCTGGTCGAGGTTCACCGCCTCGAACAGGCGCTGCAACGGTTGGTAGCGGGGTATCAGGAACGGTGGGGCAGGCAGCGCGTGCAGGTGCCGCAGCGGCACCGCCAGGTCGGCCAGCGAGGGCGACGGGGTGGTGGACCGGTAGGGCCACAAGGTAGCGATCGCTCCGGCGGCGATGACCGGTTGCCTGCCGGGTGCTGGCGGTAGCGCGATCGGCTCGGAGTGGGTGGCCAGCCATCGGGTGACGTCGATGCAGGTCTGAGCGCGGCGGCGGCGCAGAGGCGTATCCGGGGCCAGCCGGACGACGAGATCTTCTTGGGGCAGCAGGTACACCGCGTTGGAGCGTGATGCAGCAGGCGGGCACCGTTGGGATCGGCGCCGAAGATCCGGCAGACCTCTCCCAACGCGGGCAAGCCGGGCAAGCCAGAGTCCTGGCGCGAGGAGGGCGACATCGGGCGGCTAGGCCGCCGTGCTGGCTAGCGCGCTGCGGATGTGCTCGCGCAGGTCGGCGACCTCGGGCTGGTGGCCCTGCGGGGCGACCACGGTATCCAGCACACGCAGCCGGGCTTAGCCGCGCGTGGAGGACAGCCCAGTGATCGCGTCCACCGCGTCGTAGCCGGTGGCCACGGCGGCGGCGATGTCACCGGCCTGGAACTGCACCGAGGCGAGTGGGGGGAGGATCATCGCGCGGCTGCGTTCGTACTCCGCGCCGTAGCCGGTGGCGGCGGTGGTCAGTTTCTCGATGGCCCCTGGGCGCGAATTCCAGACGGGTCAGCAACAGCAGGTACAGCGAGTGGCCCTGCTGGGCGGTGATCTCGGCGACGTTGACGAACCCCGCCCAGGGCGGGGTCGTGGCCGGGTCGGCGGCGGCGTAGGTGTCCTGGGCGTTGCCGATGGCGCGGCGGGTGGGCTCGGCCTCGCCGAGCGCGACCCGGCACCACCCGAGCACGGCGGAGATGTAGCCCTGGGTGATCGTGCTGACCGGGTGTTCGCGGTTTGCGGCCGTGGCCGAGGCCAGTTGGACCAGGCGTAACGCCGTACAGGTGCAGGGCCTGGTGTGCCATGTCCAGCAGCACGTCCACGGCCAGGTCGGGGGCGCCAGGGTGGTCCTCGGCACGGCGGGCGGTGTCCAGGGCGTAGGTCCACAGGCGGCGAGCGGCGTTGTGGTCGTCGACGTCGTAGGCCATCCACCCGGCCATGCTGGCCAATTCGACGATGGCCACCCAACGCCCTGTGCCCGACCGGCTCACCCAATGCCACCACCAGTCAGCACATCGAGCGGTCGGACCGGCGCCTCGTGCTGATCGACCTCCATCCCGCCGAAGGAATCCGGCCGTGACCACACCATCCCAGCCCGCCCGGACCAGGACACTGCTGGACCGCACGGGACGCCTCTGACAGTGGAGCCCGACCCTGTCGCGGCGTCCTGGCGATCCGCCAGGGGCGTTCTGCCATCGCGGGCATCGGCGCACCGAACGGGAACTTAAGAACGAGGCTGAGCCGATCATCGAGGTCCGCGACTCGCGTGTACTGGCCGTGCCCCTGGAACCGGTGCCCGCTGGCCAGATCCGCCTCAACGACCTTGTGGTGCTCCCCGGCCGCGGGGAGCTGTCCCCGGTGATCGGCGTCTGGCCGTGCGTCGACCGGTACGCGCGGCTGCTGTACGTGTGCACCGACAACGGTGATTGGACACACCGACGCGCTGACAGCCCAGTGCTGCGCGCCGATATCCGCTCCCCGACCCGCGCTGCTCACCCGGCCGCTCGCTGGGCGGACAGGCAACAAGTTCCTGTCCTGGACGTCCTTGCCCCGCAAGGTTTCCACGGCCAGGTTGAAGAAGAGCAGTCCATCACCGACGAGAGGATCACCATGTCCGCAACTCTTGCCGCCGAGGCGACGGCGACCCCGGCAGCCCCTCTGGCCGCCGAGAACCCGTTCGCCCTCGACGTGCAGATCATCATCGACGTCCCAGCCGGCCATCCGCTGTCGGCCTGTGGCGAGGGCACCAACGACGGCTGCGACCCGACCTGCGCGTCCGCGTGCGTCTCCGGTGGGGTCTGACCGCCCGTCATCTACGGGGTGAGCAGAGACCGGGCCAGCCCCGGCCCCTGCTCACCCCGCCCACCCCGCCCACGAACTCGCCCCGATCGCAAACTGCCAGGAGAACCGGATGCGCGTCACCGACACCAAGCGGCTCTACCAGCACACCGGCGTCGCGCTGCTGCGCGCCGCCGCCGGACCGTTGTCCACCGCACTGGATGCCTGGCCCGACCTCGTCGACACCGCCGGATGCCGGACGTGACTAGAGCGGGTGTGGTCGAACCCGGAGCTTGCCGGAGCAGTGCGGCAGGCCAGCCCGTCGCTGGGCGAGGCCGTCGACGCTATCCGTGCGGAGCGGATCAGCGGTGACAAGCAGGTCCGTAGCGCCACCCTGTCCACCGCCCGCTACCTGCTGCGCAGCATCGGCCGTCCCACCCCGTTCGGGCTGTTCGCCGGGATCGCCCCCGCCGAACTCGGCCAGGACACCCAGGTCACGTGGGGCGAGCAGCACCGGGTCGCCGCTCGCGTGAACACCGAGTGGCTAGCCGACATCATCGCTTGCGCCGAAAGCCGTCCCGACCTGCTGGAACGCCTCCAGGTGACGGTCAACGACCTCGCCGTCCGGCGCGGGAGCCGCCTCGAAGTGCCCCAGGGACCGAACCGGGTGACCATCCGCTACACCGCTGCCGTCGCCACCGTCCAGGCCAAGGCCGCTACCCCCATCCGGTTCGGCACCCTCGTTGACGCCCTCACCGAGCAGTTCGGCACCGACCGGGCGACGGTCACGACCGCGCTCACCGACCTGGTGCGGCACGGCTACCTGGTCACCAACCTGCGTGCCCCGTTCACCATTACCGACCCGTTCACCCACGTACTGGACCAACTCCACGCCGCCCACGCCGACACCCTGCCCGACACCGTGGCCCTGCTCGCCGATCTCGACGCCCTGCACACCGCTCTACTCCGCCACAACCGCCCGGACACCACGCGCGCCGAGCAGAATGCCGCCCGCGCCGAGATCACCACCCGAATGCGCGAACTGTCGTCGGCGGGACGCACACCGCTGGCGGTGGACCTGCTGCTGGACTGCCAGGTCAGCGTGCCCCGCCGGGTGGCCCACGAGATGGAACGGGCCGCGAACGTCCTGCTGCGCCTGATCCGCCACCCTGCCGGGGAGCCGGTGTGGCGCGACTATCACCGCGCCTTCGTCGACCGGTACGGCACCGCAACCCTCGTGCCGGTGACCGACCTGCTCGATCCCGACGCTGGTCTCGGCTATCCGGCCGCCTACCGAGGCAGCACGCAACCCACGCCGCCGTCAGGCAGCTCGGAGCGGGATGAGCGGCTGCTCGGGCTGGCCTGGGAGGCGATGGCCACAGGCACCCGCGAAATCATGCTCACCGACGAGCTGATCAACGAGCTGACCGGCGACGGGCTCGATCCACGGTTCATCCCGCCGCACGTGGAACTGTCCGCACGCATCCACGCGGTCAGCCGCGAAGCCTTGGACGCCGGGGACTTCCGGCTCACCGTCGCCCCGGCCCGCTCCGCCGGCACGCTGACTTCCCGGTTCACCCCGATGGCCACCGGCAGCGGACTCGCGCAGGCGTTCCGGGCACTCCCGGCCGCCACCGACGGGGCGCTGCGGGTGCAGATGTCATTCGGGCCGCTGTACCCGCACGCGGAGAACGTCTGCCGCGTCCCGGCGTATCTCGACCACCTGCTGCCCTTGGGCGAGCACCGGGAACCCGGCGGCGAGCACACGCTGATCACCGTCGACGACCTCGCCGTCACCGCGACTCGTGACGGCCTCCACCTGGTCAGCCGCTCCCGCCGCCAGGTGGTGGAACCGCAGGTGTTCCACGCGCTGGCGTTGGACAAGCAGCCGCCGCTGCTCGCGCGATTTCTGGCGCACCTGCCGCGGGCGTTCTCCGCCGCCTGGTACCAGTTCGACTGGGGACCACACCTCGGCCTGCCGTTCCTGCCGCAGGTCCGCTACGGCCGCATCGTGCTGTCCCCGGCCCAGTGGCGGCTGACCACCACCGACCTGCCCGCCAGCATCGAGGAGTGGCCGGTGGTCCTGGACCGGTGGCGGCGACGCTGGAACTGCCCGGACACAGTGGAGCTGCGCGACGCCGACCGCACCCTGCGGCTGTCCCTCGACCAGCCCGCCCACGCCGTCCTGCTGCACGCCCACCTCGCCCGGCACAGGCAGGCCATCCTCCACTGCGCCACCCTGGCCGAGGAGTACGGCTGGCTCGACGGCCACGCCCACGAGATCGCCTTCCCCCTGGTCACCACCCGGCCGCCCGCACCCAACCCGCTGTACGGCCCGCTACCAGTGGTGACCAACAGCCAAGGCCACCTGCCCGGCGCCCCGGACAGCCGGTGGCTGTCTGCGAAGCTCTTCACCCACCCCGAACGGATCAGCGAGATCGTCACCGAGCACCTGCCCAACCTGCTGACCAGCCTCAACTACCCAGACTGCTGGTGGCTGCGCTACCGCGACCCGCACGAGACAGACCACCTACGCCTGCGCCTGGCCACCACACCCGACCACTACGGCACGTACACAAACATTGTCGGGGAGTGGGCGGCGCGGATGCGGCACGCAGGACTGGTGGGGCGGCTCGTCCTGGACACCTATGCCCCCGAGACCGGCCGCTACGGTGACGGCCCGGCGCTGGACGCCGCGGAAGCCGTGTTCGCCGCCGACTCCGCCGTGGTGGCCGCCGTGCTGGCGCACCAGCCCCAACTCGACCCCGACATCGCGCTGATCGTGGCGAACATGGTCGGCGTCGTCACCGGCTTCTTCGGCGAGCCTGCCGAGGCGATGACCTGGCTGGCCGACCAGCCCGCCCCCACCGCACCCGCCGTCGACCGGACCGTGACCGACCGGGCCATCCAGCTCGCCACCGACCCGGCCGCGCTGGCGCAGGTGCCCGGCTGGGACACCATCGCGCCGGCCTGGCAGCGCCGCGCCGAGGAGCTGGCGGCCTACCGCAAGGCCCTGCCGCCGCAGGCGAGCATCACGGTGGTGCTGGAGTCGCTGCTGCACCTGCACCACAACCGGGCCGTCGGCATCGACCCGGAACGCGAACGCACCTGCCGCCGCCTGGCCCGCCAAGCCGCCCGCTCCTACACCGCTCGCCGCCCGGCAGATGCCCGATGACCTTCACTCGCCCCGGCACTCCGCCGCCCGAGCAGCCACCCGCGCCCGGCTGGGGACAGTCCCTGTCCACCGGCGCTGCCGGGCTGGCCCTGCTGCACATCGGCCACGCCCACACTGGGCTCGGTGACTGGGCCACCGCACACCAGTGGGTCAAGGCCATGACCAGCGAACCCGTGGCCGCCCATTCCGACGCCTGCTTGTATCGGGGCGTCCCGGCGGTCGCATTCGTGCTGCGCACCGCCGGTCTGCCTGCCTACACCGGCGTGTTGCACACCCTCGACGAGCACATCGCCGCGATCACCCGCATGAGGCTGGAGGCAGCGCACGAGCGGATCGACCGCGGCGAACTGCCCGTGCTGCGCGAGTTCGACCTGATCCACGGGCTGACCGGACTCGGTGTCTGCCTGCTTCAGGCCCTCCACGCCGACCCACACCACCCCGGCGGCGACCTGCTGCGCGACGTGCTGACCTAATCTGGTCCGGCTTACCGGCCGGATCACCGTCGACGGGGCCACACTGCCCGGCTGGTGGACCGCGAACGGGACATCCGACCAGCCCGACCCGGCCTGGCTCACGCCCACCACCTCGCCGCCCAGGCACTGGACACCCTGAACCGGGTAGCCGAGGCCAGGGCCGCGCTCGCTGCATGCATCACCGACGAAGCCCAGCTCGACCAACTCAGCGATGACACGCTGTGCCACGGCTGGGCCGGACTGGTGCACATCGCCCGCCGGATGCTCGTCGACACCGAATCCGGCGGCGAATTCACCGAGGCCCTGGTCCGGCTGGAACATCGCTGGCGGCATCGCCGCAGCCACGCGGCCAGAAAACTGTCGGACCCCAGCGGGATGCTGGAAGGCGACGCCGGAATCGCGCTCACCGACCTGCCCGCGGGCACCGGATGGGACGCCTGCCTGCTCACCATCCCGCCCACGGCCGGGCCACCACACTTGCCCGTCTCCGCAACACCGCACACGGAAGGAACCGGATGACCAACGCCACCACCACCCGCCCCGAGGACCTGCGTGAGCAGATGATCAGCAATATCCGCACCGCCGGTCACCTGCACTCCGAACGCATCGAGCAGGCGTTCCGGGCCGTCCCCCGGCACCGGTTCGTGCCAGCCGCCACGGTCGAGGAGGCATACGCCAACAAGGCGATCACCATCAAGCCCGGCGAGGACCGGCCCGCCAGTTGCATCTCCGTGCCGACCGTGGTGGTGATGATGCTCGAACAGCTTGACCCGCAGCCCGGCCAGCGCGTGCTCGAGATCGGGGCCGGGACCGGCTACAACGCCGCCCTGCTGGCCGAACTCGTCGGCGAGACCGGCAGCGTCACCACCATCGACATCCACCCCGACGTCACCGACCACGCCCGCCGCGCCCTCGACTCCGCTGGCTACGAACGGGTGCAGGTGGTCACCGGTGATGGCGCCCTCGGCGACGCCGAACACGCCCCCTACGACAAGATCATCGTCACGGTCGGGCCGTGGGACCTGCCCCCGGCCTGGTTCGACCAGCTCGCCCCCGGCGGCACGCTGGTGGTCCCGCTGCACTGGCGCGGCCAGGCCCGCAGCGTCGCCTTCGCTCGCCAGAACGACCACCTGCGCGCCACCAACAGCCAGCTCTGCGGGTTCATCCCCATGATCGGCATCGTGCCGACCGGAGAAAAGAGCGGCAGCCTCGCCGAGAACGTCGCCCTCTACTGGGACACCGACCAGGACATCGACCCCGCTGCCCTGCGCGACATGCTCGCCCAGCCCGCAACCACCGTCTGGTCCGGTGCGACCGTCGGCAACAACGAGCCGTTCGACCACATCTGGCTGTGGCTGACCGCAACCGAGCCGGGCACCTGCCGGATCGCCGCCGAGCCCGCAGCCATCGAGGCCGGCGTCTGCCGCCCCGCGTTCGCCTACCGCACCCCGGCGCTAGTCGAGGGCAATTCGCTGGCCTACCTCGCCAAGCCCCGCCCCGCCGACCAGCCCGGCCCGGACGGCGAACCCCGATACGAACTCGGCGCCACCGGCTACGGCCCCGCCGCCGTCCAACTCGCCGAGCGTCTGGCCGAGCAGATCCACCGCTTCGACCGCGACCGCACCGCCCAGCCCGTCATCACCGCATACCCCGCCGGAACGGCCGACGAGAACATGCCCACCGGCGTCGCCATCGACAAGCACCACGTCCGTATGGTCCTCACGCCCTAACCGGACTCGGGCGACGGAGCCCCGCAGCAGCGGATAGGTTGAGTGCCCCCGGAGCAAACCTTGCCCCTCGTGGCCGGGCCGCTTCGGGGGCACGGGGCGTTCAGGAGACGGGTCGATCTGGGCCTGCCTCCTGCCATCGGCGCACACTGGGAACCTCGCCTCTCCATCAAGACGATCTTGCCGCTACCCTCGTTTGCATGACAGTCCATCGAGATGAAGCGGTCTTCGAGGATGCATGCCATCTCAAGGCCGCAGTCGCCACCACCGGAGAGATGGGCGGAGACGCGGGGCACGGAGGATGGACAGAGGTCACGCTGACGAACTCCGAGGGCAACTGCGAGATCGAGGTCGGCACCGGCACCGGGCACGCGATCGACGTTGATCAGATCACCATCCGCGTGCACGGCGATGCCGAGATGGTGGTGCTCGCCAACGCACTGGAGTGGGCCGGTCGTCGGTTGCGTGAATTCGCAGGAGACCGTGCCGAACCGGTCGACGGAGAAGCAGACGACGTCTGGGGTGCGAGCGAGCCGCCCGCGTAGGTAGCAAGATCAATGCTCCGACGCCCCACCGGTAGCCGCCGCCATCCCAATGGGCAAGCCGTGCTCGGGCAGATCGACCGGTGCACGGTCTGACTGACCGACCACCCGCCTAATCGTCGAGCGGTCGCGCCCGGCTTTCGTGCCGAGGGCGATCAGGCCCGTCGACTTCCCCGTCGCAGCACTTTCCTGCCGTGATTGTTCGTCCCCACGATCCGATCCAGCTCCGCACCAGTTGGCGTGCGGCCCTGGGACCGCTCGGTCACGTAGTACGCCCACATCCGCTGCTCCGCCGTCGGCTCGGACAGTGGGCGAGCCTCGTCCGAGACCGCTGCGAGACGTACCATCGGTGCCGTCTCATCGCCGGTCCCGCTCGTCTCGCCGGTCTCGGTGCTGGTCTCGCTCGCGGTCTCGGTGCGATGGCGCTTGAGCGCGCGGTTGAGCAGTTCGACCGCCAGCAGCAGCGCCAGCGGCGGGCACGCCGCCACCGCCACGGCGAACACGCTCAACTCCGAAGCCGCCGCCACATTGGCGCACAGCGACAGGCAGATTCCGAGCAGAAACGCCGACCAAGCCGCCCACCGGCCACTGGCGGCGGCCATGGTCGGTCTTCCACAGTTCGACCGTGGCCATCGTGAGCAACCCGTCCACAATCAACGGCCAGATGGCGGCCGTGGTGCGGTCCGCGCCGAACCGCAAAGGCGAACTCCCGGCCGTGTCGATACGAGGCATACGCCGCGCCCAAGGCGACCAGGGCCGTGCACGCGCACTGCACCCACGACGCGTGGTCCCGCCAAGCCGCAGTTGCCGTGGCGTTCACCGCAGCTCACCTCCCGCCGTGCGCCTCTGGCTGTCGGGGCAGCAGCCGACGTCGGCGAAGACCTGGGAGCCGGTCACCGACCGGCCGACCGGCACATGCGGGACCTTGATCTGAAGGTAGTCAGCGCCGAACTCGATGCAGGCCAGACCATCGACCTGCAACGGCGTCAACCCGGCGATGATCGTGTCGCGGCTCATCGGCAACCACCCGCCCCAATCCGACGGGTGCCCACGGGGCGGATCGTGATCTCGGCCCTTCGACCAGCACGTCGCGGTTCGTATGCTGAAGCGTTAGGCCCACCATCTCGGCTTTACTCGCACTCTGACCCGTCAGGGCGGTGCGGAGCAGGATCGCGCCGATACTTGTCGGAGATTCGACAGCGCCGCGATTAGTGAATCCCGCTGAATTTCCAGGGGGCATACATCACCGCATGAGGGTATCTGGAATCGAACAAGTAGGTGATATTGTTTTAATCCGTTACCTACCCAAGGAAAACTCCGACGTTGCGTAGTCAAAAACGTAACGGGTCGCTACCGTCCGTGATCTTGGCTGTACGCCGTCCCCAACGGACGATCAGCAGCGATCTCGTTCTGCTGGTCACTGCGGCGTACGTTGTGCTTATTGAGAAGCCGCCGGACACTTTTCACGCTGATCGCGAACTTGGTCGCCAAGTCTTTGGCGACCGTACCTTCTCGGTACAGGTCGATGATCGCCTGGACATCCTCCGGCGACAGTCGGTCGGCCAGAGCCCACCGAGTCGGCCGTGACGCGGTCTCGTTGCGGGTGTCATCAGGGTCGCCCGGCCGCTGCCCGCGCATGACCTCGACCGTTTTCCGCAGGTCATCGAGCTGGGCGGGAGTGTGCGAGTAAGCCTTCAGTGCCTCCACAGATGAACCCCCAGCGGAACCCCTGGATGCCGAAAAACCGCAGCTCAGAGCGTTGCAAGGGGGTTCTCCTGGTCGGGTTGTTTTCGCCAGAAATGACGCTGTTCCCCCAAGGTGTGGGACGTTCCAGGCCGGGAACCATCTATTCGTGGAGCGGGCCGGGTGAAGGGATGCCCGTCAGCGACGGGTATGGCCGGAGGCGGCCGCCCATATGGTGAACGGGTCGAGGCTGAGAAACAGGGCGAGCGCGCTCAGCCAGAGCATCGAGCCCGCCCCGTGCGGATGAGGACGGTTGGCGTGGTGCGGCTACTGCTGGTTGGCCTGTTGGTATTGCTCGTCGGTGACGGGTTCGAGCCAGGTGGTGCCGTCGCCTTCGACGGTGCCTTCGAGCATGGCGAGGTGGCACATGAAGTTGTCCTGGGTGGCTCCGTGCCAGTGTTCTTCGCCGGGCGGGGTGTAGACGGTGTCGCCGGGGCGCATGCGGATGACGGCGCCGTCGCGGGTGAC
>DASTLT010000149.1:0-10413 GCA_035714625.1 Pseudonocardiaceae bacterium
CATCAACAAGCTCAAGGGCCACCGCGCGGTCGCCACTCGCTACGACAAACGCGACTACATGTTCCGCGGAACCATCGATGTCGCCTCGATCAGGATCTGGCTACGGGACCCAGTCCCATGATCCAAGGGACACGCTCTAGAGTGGCTGGAGTTATTATAGTTCCAGCCATCATAGGCGGTGGGATGCGGAAGCCGAGCGAGCTGCATGCCCGCGATCGGGAGTGGGAGGCCCTCGTCGACTTCGTGGCCGACCCGTCGGTCGGCGCGACGCTCGGCTTGGTGTACGGGCGCCGGCGGCAGGGCAAGACGCTCATGCTGGAGTTGCTGGCCGAGGCGACCGGTGGATTCATGTTCACGGCCCGCGAGCAGCCGCAACGGCAGAACCTGCAGGAGCTGAGCGCGGCCTACGCGCGCTACGCCGGGCTGCCCCCATCGTTGGCCTTCGACAACTGGCCTGACGCGATCGACGCCCTGCTCGGTCTTGGGCGAGCGGCGCCCGAGGCAGTACCAGTGATCATCGACGAGTTTCCCAACCTCGTGGCGCAGGCCCCGGCGCTCCCGTCGGTGCTGCAAACTGCGCTCAGCCCCCGCAGCGACGCCGCACGGCACTGGCGCACGGCACTCCGGCTTACCGGGCTATAGGCATTTGGGCCTCCGGCGAGCCGGGAGTTGTTTGATCAATGGGTGGTGCAGCGCCTGCTCAACCCGGCAAGCGCGCTTTTCCGGGAAGGGAGCCTGTTGCTGCGGGAGGAATCCGGCGCCACTGATCCCGCGCCCTACCATGGTGTCCTCGCTGCTATCGCGGCCGGTGCGGCGCGTCGTTCGGAGATAGCCGGGCGGATTGGCAGGCCGACCACGGCCATCGCGCATCTGCTAGCTGGGCTGCAGCAGGTCGGACTGGTTGCTCGGCTCGAAGATGCGTTCCGGGAGAGAAGGGGGATCTACCGGCTCACCGATCCCCTCATCCGATTGCACGAGCTGGTGATTGCACCCAACGAACGTCTTCTCGTGCGAGGACGTGGCACCCAGGTCTGGACGGCGAACGCCGACACTGTAACGGCCAAGATCTATGGCCCACATCTGGAGGACCTGGCCCGGGAATGGTGCCTGAGCCACGCCAGTTCCTCGGCTCTGGGGGGGACGGCGCACGACGTGCATCCGGCAACCGTAGCCTGCCGGGAACACCGGAAAGGCCACGAGATCGACGCCGTGGTGGTGGAGACATCGGCAGGCGCGCGACGCCGGGTGGTGGCAATCGGGGAGGTCAAATCAACAATGCGCCCGGTAGGTGAGGCGATGATCTCGCGTCTGGACCACCTCCGGGATCTCCTGCCGGGCTCCCACGTGCTGGAACCACCACGGCTGCTGCTTTTCTCCCGTGCCGGGTTCACTGCGGACGCCCGGCGCACCGCAGCGAGCCGGGACGATGTCGAACTCGTCGACCTCGACCGGCTGTACCACGGAGACTGAGCTGAGACGCCACCGCTGGACCGCTGAGGCACCCCGCTTGTTTCCCGACTAGTGGCAGCTTGACCGGTTACGGTGAGCCGAAATGCGCGGCGGGTGGTGCCGGTCAGGTGCCCGGGGCAACGTTGAAGGTGAGCGCGCGGGGGCGGAAGTCGATCTCGGCGTAGCGGAACTCGCTGTCCGGTAGGTGCCAGACCGCGGCCCCTGCGGTGGGCAGCCGACGCCCGTCCACAGCCTGCCACCCGGTCACCGGGGTCGTCCAGCGGGTCCGCACCAGGCCCGCGGGCAGCGCGGCCCAGCGGTCCTCGGTGCTGAAGTCACGGGGTGCCCCGTCGCCGTCGAGGAGCACCCGGGCTCGGACGCAGCGGCCCGCGGCGCTCAGCGCGACGTCGAAGGCGTCCGGGGACCCGGTGGGGGTCCAGCTCGTGTGCGGGCCGAGCAGCATCGACGGCGCGAGCAGGATCGCGTCGTTGAGGTAGGTCGTCAGCTCGCCGGCATCGAACTCCTCGCCTGTCCCGTCGGCGACGGTGAGCAGGCCGAGCAGCCTGCCGTGCATCCGGCCGTGGCCGCGCAGGTAGGTATCCCAGCCGACCATCGGGAGCACCCTGGCGAACCGCACCCGCAAGAGGAACAGCCGGGCCAGGTCGGGCGCGCTGTTGTACTGCCAGGCCTGCATCGGCATCCAGCGCTGCCCGGGCCGCAGCCGGAACCGTCCGGTGAGGTGCGCGCGGAACGACCGGTCCGGTGGGCGCCCGACC
Source organism: Pseudonocardiaceae bacterium (assembly GCA_035714625.1). Lineage (GTDB taxonomy): Bacteria > Actinomycetota > Actinomycetes > Mycobacteriales > Pseudonocardiaceae. Next base: position 2,226 of record DASTLT010000149.1, read on the forward strand.
ACTCCCATGAAGCGCAGGTACCGCCGCGCAGCGGCGGGCAGCCCCGCCAGGTCCGCCTCGGTGACGGGCGGCGCGTCACCGTCCGCAACGGACTCCGCAAGGGACAGCGACAGCCCGGCCGATCGGACACCTGCGGTGAACGCCCGTCGCAAGGCGAACACCGCACCCACTCCCGGCGCCGGGGGCGCCGACCGCGGTGGCTGCTCGATGCCCGGGCGCATACCCGTCATTCTCCGTGATCGGGCCGGGAGCGAGTCCCCGGCTCACCCATACTGGGCGGTGAGCAGCAGCGCGGCAGGGGGTTGGTGGTACCTGCAGAGCTGCCGTCAGGGGATGTGGCGGTGCACGTCCTGCTGGGTGGACGGGCCCGGGGGGGTGTGGGCGATCCAGGGGCCGTCGAGGGACGGGTCGAGCACGCCTGCCTCGAGCCAGGTGAAGTGGTCGTCGAGCACTCCCCGGGCCAGGGCCCGGTCGGTGGTGTCGCTGTTGGACCACAGCCGGGCGAACAGCTCCTCGACCCGGACGGCGGCCTGCGCGCAGAAGGCGTCGGCCAGCTCGACGGCGGTGCCGTTCTCGGGGTCGCGCTGGGCCCGCACGCAGGCGGCGGTCATGGCGAACAGCTCCGCGCCGATGTCGACGATCCGGGCCAGGAACCGCTGCCGCCGCTCGAGGGCGCCCTGCCAGCGCGACATCCCGTAGAAGGTGTGCCGGGCCAGCCGGCGGCTGGCCCGCTCGACGTAACGCAAGCGCCGCGCCAGCGGGCCGAACTCGGCGAACGCTCCTGGAAGCTGGCCCTTGCCGACCGCCAGGCTGGGCAGCCAGCGCAGGTAGAAGCCACCCGCCCGGGCGGCGGTGCGGGCCTTGCGTTCGAAGCCGGCTTCGGGGTCGATGAGCTCACCGGCCACCTTCAGGTGCCGGTCCACCGCCTCCCGGGCGATCAGCAGGTGCATGATCTCGGTGGACCCCTCGAAGATCCGGTTGATCCGCAGGTCGCGCAGCATCCGCTCGGCGGGCACCCCGCGCTCGCCGCGGGCGGCCAACGACTCGGCGGTCTCATAACCGCGGCCGCCGCGGATCTGCACCAGCTCGTCGGCGATCAGCCAGGCCATCTCCGAGCTGTACAGCTTGGCCAGCGCGGCCTCGATGCGGATGTCGGTGCGCTTCTCGTCGGCCAGCTCACTGGACAGCTCCAGCATGGCCTCCAGCGCGTAGGTGGTCGCGGCGATGAAGGCGACCTTGCCGGCGACCGCCTCGTGCTCGCCGATCGGATGGCCCCACTGCACCCGCTCCTGCGACCACTCCCGGGCGATCTTCAGGCACCACTTCGCGGCGCCGGTGCAGACCGCGGGCAGCGAGAGCCGCCCGACGGTGAGCGTGGACAGCGCGATCTTGAGGCCCTCGCCCTCCCGGCCGATCCGGTTCTGTGCGGGCACGAACACCTGGTGGAACCGGGTGACGCCGTTCTCGATGCCGCGCAGGCCCATGAACGTGTTGCGGTGCTCCACGGTGATCCCCGGCGAGTCGGCCTCCACCACGAACGCGGTGATCCCGCCGCGGTGCCCGTCCCGCTGGGTCGATCCGTCCCGATGTACCTGGGCCATCACCACGACCAGGTCGGCCACCACCCCGTTGGTGGTCCACAGCTTGACGCCGTCCAGCAGGTAGCCGCCGTCGGTGGGGGTGGCGGTGGCGTGCATCCGGGCCGGGTCGGAGCCCACGTCGGGCTCGGTGAGCAGGAACGCGGTGATCTCCCGGGCGCAGCGGGGCAGCCAGGTGCGCTTCTGCTCGTCGGTGCCGAACATGGCCAGTGGCTGGGGCACCCCAATCGACTGGTGCGCCGAGAGCAGCGCCCCCAGCGCCGGGTGCACCGAGCTGACCAGCATCAGCGCCTTGTTGTAGGACACCTGGGACAGGCCCAGCCCGCCGTACTCGGTTGCGATCTTGATGCCGAACGCGCCGAGCTGGCGCAGGCCCTTGATCACCTGGTCGGGGACGCGGCCGTCGCGCTCGATGGCGCTCCCGTCGATGTGGTGGGCGCAGAACTCCCGCAACTGGGCCAGGAAGAGCTCACCCTGCTCCGCCAAGGCCGCGTCCCCGCGGGGGTGCGGGTGCACCAGCTCCAGCCGGAACCGGCCCAGGAACAGCTCCTTGCCGAAGCTGGGCTTGCGCCACCGGGTCTCCCGAGCCGCCTCGGCAACCTGCCTCGCCGCCCGCTCGGTCACCGCGCTCTCGCCACCCGAACGGCTGGTACTGGTGCTGGTCATGATTCTTTACCCCTTCATCGAGGCGACGTTACTCGACAGTAGCGCCCGCCTGGGGCGGGCGCAGGAGGCCGTTCGGGGTCTCCCCATACGGCCGAGCGCTACCCGACCGAGCGCCATCTGGGGGACCCCGATCTCCACCACCACGAGCACTTCACCGGCCTGGATGAGTCCACCTTCCGTGCGCACCCGCGTCAGCAGGTGATCCCACGGCTGGGGAAGGGCGGTCACAGCGGGCTCCTCACGTCCCGGCCAGTCTTGCCCGGCACACCGACAGTGCCGTGGCCTAGCGCTCCTGAGCACCGCCGTAGACCAGCAGGCCACTTTAATCGCTCTGCGTTCGGGCGGTTTCGACGGCATCGAGAGCGAGCTGCCACGGATACCTGGGCAGGTGCTTGGAGCCCTGGTGCGGCACATGGGGCTCGTAACCCTCGGCACCGAGCAGCACCATGACACCAGCCGACCGCAATATCTCGATGTTTCGCTCGAAGGATGGGTGCGCCGCCTGCGCCGCGTTCAGATAGGGCAGGGCTACGATTGGTAAGCCCAGCCCAATTCCTTCGGTGATGAGACCGAGAGCCAGGGTATCCGATATCCCGAGCGCCCACTTGTTGAGCGTGTTGAAACTCGCCCCACCAACGATCATCGCGTCGGCCGGTGGCAGCACGTCCGGCGTGCCTGGCTTCTTGTACTGGTGCCGCACCACGAAACCCGTCTGGTCTTCGAGGGCGTCCTTGTCGATAAATGCCAGCGCCGATGGCGTGGCGATGACGCAGACCCGCCAGCCGCGCTCTTGGGCCAGACCCACCAGCTTGCCTAGGTAACGGGCCGCTGGGGTGGCGCAGGTGACGACGTACAGCACACGGCTCGGTTGCTGCCGGTCCTCACTCATACCGTCACTCCGACGGCTCGGGCGAGTTGCACCAGAGCGGGCGGCGGGCTCGTGCCACGCGGGTAACTGCGGACCAGATCGGTAATGACCTGCCGCGTGAGAGCACGGCAGCGCACCTCTTCGCGAGCGAGCTGGTCGGCATCCAAGAGCGCACAAGCGGCCGCGTCGCGTTGACCAGCTTGCAGATAGCCACGGCCCACATCAAGCAAGTGACTAGCCCGGCGCTCACGCGGCAGCCGCAGCAGATCACCGTAAGGTATTTCGCTTGCCGCCTCGATCACTCTGCCTCCGCTCTGCATGTCCGCGAGCGCCGAGACGCGATGCACCAGAACATTGGTGGGACCGAAGGCCGACCAATGTTCATTGCGGTCCGTGTCGAGCCGGGCGGCAATGGAGAGCGCCTCGGCTTGGAGGTCACGCACATCGACTGCCTGGTGCAGCCGGGCAGCCGCGATACTGCCCTTCAGCAGCAACATGCCGTAGGCGGAGAGGAACGCCGGATCGGCAGGTGCCAGATGCGGCTCCAAACGGCTGGCGGCCGATTTCACCAGGTGCACCGCGTCAGGGCTGTGATGCATGGCGCTCAGCGCGTGGGCAACCCGCCGAGCAGCATTACCGACGAGCGTCAAGTCACCAGTTTGCTCAGCGACCTGGATACCGCGATCGGCGGCCACCCAGCCGAGCTGGGCATCACCGAGCTTGAGAGCGGTGGAAGCCGCGAGCTGATACGTCCAGGAAAGCAGGTTCGTGCACTTCTGCGCTGGTCGCCGTCAAGCTGCCAGACGGCTGCCTGGGCATCGCGGATGAGATCGGCCAGGAGCTGCCCGACGGCTTGGTAGTTGGCCGCCTGAAAGGCCATCCAGCCGTAGCGCACCGCCCGTTCCAGTCGGGACAGATCCGGCTCCGGCAGGACGTCACCGTTGGGGCGGAAAACATTCGTGATGGCATCGTAACGGCGTAGCGCGTGGCGTATGGCCGCAACCTCGCGGTCATCGGGACAAGTACGCAGGCGCTCGGCTTCGTCGGGATCGATGAGCGCGCTCAGCGGAATGTCCAGGACGCTCGCGATTTGTCGGAGCACCGAAACACGGTCCAATTGCCGGTCACCCGCCCGGATCTTGTCGACCCAGCTCAGTGACTTGCCCATGCGGTCAGCAAAGACCTGGCGGGTCATTCCCCGCCGTTGCAACCAGTACAGCACCACGTCAGCCGTCCGCTGGCGCTGCCCAGAGCCAGGGTCTGCCATATCCCCACGCCTTCCGCTGGGTCCCGTGCCTCGGGCCCGCTCAGGGTCAGGATAGTCAGCCGAGCTGCGCTCGACGGGTGCAGGGTTAGACAGGTTGTGCGGGCTCGGCAACGGGCTGTGCACTAGCTTCGCCCCAAGGCCCCAGGGCCGGGATGTTCGAGTCATCTGGGGCGCGGCGAGGTGCCTGGCTGATTCTCCAACGTCCTCCACTGAACGTCGGAGAACCACCGGCAGGCACCGGCTCCGGAAGCCGCGCTGCCCTGGCGATGTTCGCCCCGACCCTGGGTGCCGTCCAACCTGACCGGCACGAGCTTGGGGGCAAAGAGGTGGATGAGGCGGACATTGACCCGCGGCTGAGGGTCATACACCGCAAAGTCGCCGTCCGAAGCAGCAGCGGGGAACCGGCCAGCGTGGTTATCACCGTGCAGCGTGGCTGGGTGTTCATGTCCATGGCTCCGCGCTTCACCGGGGACGCGATCCTCGACCCGCAGAAAGTCGATGAAGTGATGAATACCCTGGCCCAGGCGAGAGAGGATGCCAAACGGATGGGGACCGGCCCGCGTGCGTCCGGTGGCGGCAGGCCCGCCTGATCGGATCGTCCGGGTGCCAGTCAGCTCGGGTGGGTGGTGCCGGTCTCTTCGTCCTTGGTGGGGACCCGGTCGAAGCGGAAGCGCAGGATGAGCTCGACCCAGCGGCCCATGTCGGTGAGGGGAACCTCGCGCCAGGCGGGATGGTCGTCCAGCCAGGTGCGCAGCCGGGCCAGTTGCGCAACGGCGGCCGTGCCGGTAGCGGCCGGGCCTGCGACCGTGGCGGGGAGCGCGGTAGCCAGGGTGGGTGGCTCGGCTGCGGCCAGGTTCGGGAGCAGCTCGGCGGCCAGCTCAGGCAGCCCGGTGGCGAGGGCGAGCAGCACCGCGACCTGGCCCTGCTCCGGCAGCGGCCAGCCCCGGCTGCGGCCGATCGACTTGAGCAGCAGGTAGACGTTGATGAAGCGCTTGACCGCCCGGGGGGTGGTGCTGATCAGCGGCGAGACGTCCTCGATCAGGCGCAGTTCCGATCCGGTGACGGTGAGCTTGGCGGCCGCCAGCCACGGCTGTTCCAACTGGTCGGTCACGGTGAACGAGTCCACCAGCCAGGTGAACGCGGGCAGCTCGGCCTCGGACAGCTCGGTCCTGCCGGCCGAGCCGTCACCGCTCGTGGCAGCCAGGTCGGGACCGGTCAGGTGGGGCGTCAGCAGGCCGCGCACCATCTGGCGGCGGGTGTTCGCGCCGAGTGGGCGGACCCAGAAGGGCACCTGGAAGATCTTCTCCAGGTAGTCCGATGGGACCGCGGCATCGGCCTGGAGCTGGGTGTAGTGCTCGCGCAGCGAGGACTCCAGCCACCGCGCGTCCACCGCGACCACCACCACGAACAGCGGGAACGCCAGCAGCAGGTGCACCGCCTCCAGCACCTTGATCACCACGTCGGTGGGGCAGCGGTCCAGGTCGTCGATGTAGAGCACCACCCGGTCGATCGCGTGCTCGTCGTCCATCCCCCCGGCTGGGCCGGCAGCGTGGCGTTGCTGGATCAGCCGGGACAGCCGCTCCAGGTCCTGGCGCACCAGGGCGGGCACCCCGAGATGACGGCGGTAGTCGTCGCTGGCGAACCGGTCGCCGAGGAACTCGGCGAGCACGCTGCTCGGGGTGACCCGGTCCAGCTCGGCCTGCAGCTCGGCGACTGACGCGGCGTAGTGCTGCTCCTTGGCGATCGCCGAGTCCAGCTCTCGCTGGGTGTCTTCCAGCGTGCGCTCGGCTTGGCGGATCTCCTGGTTGAGCTGCTCGCGGTGGGCGGCCAGCTCGCGGTCCAGCTCGACCTGGGCCTCGGAGATCTTGGCCAGGGTGTCGACGAGCACTCTGTTGCCCTTCGCGGCATAGGCGGCGAGCCCGGCGAGCAGGGCGGACACGCTGCCGATCACGTTGGACACCGCGGCGACGTCGAGCCGGTTCAGGACGAGGTGCATCAGCGGCCCGAGCCCGATCACGACGAGCAACGCCAGGGTGTAGCGCAGCCCCCCGGCACGCAGCACCCCGAGCACCGGACCGGCCTGGCGCAGCGCCTCGCTGGTGCTCGCCAGGGTCTGGCGCAGCTCGTCAGCCCGGCTGCCCAGCTCGCCGGCCTGGGTCACCAGCTCGCCGAGTCCGGTCCGCTTCCCGACCTCGGCGAGGGTGCTGGTCAGCTCGCGGGACGGCCGCCAGCCCAGCAGCGGGTTTCGCCGCCGCGCATCCTCCAGCGTCCTCAGCTTCTGGTCCCGTTCTTTCCTCTTCTTGTGGACCACCTGCTGCGCACGCTGTTGCTTCCCGGCCAGCTTGTCGCGTTCCTCGACGGCCCGGCGGTGCTCGGCGGTGCGTGCGGTGATCTCGGTCAGGTACGTGCTCCGGCGGGCTTCCAGCAGGTCGTCCGCGTCCTGCTCACCGGCCTTGCGCAGGTTGCGGAACAGGTGCTCCAGCAGGCTCGCCCACAGGTTGCCCTCGACGTACTGCCAGGCGTTGAACTCGATCTGCGCGATGCCCCGGTGGAACGGCGGGACAACCACCTCAGCACTGACCAGTTGATCGATCCGGCGCTGCACGCTGCGCAGGAAGTAGCTCTTGCCCGACCCCCAGTCGCCGAACAGCCCGACGGCCAGCGGCGGGGTGAGCGCCCTGGACGCGATCAGGTAGGCGAACGCGTCCACCTCGGCGGTGATGCCGACCAGGTCGCGCGGCTCGGCGTCCGGTTGGGCGGGCGGGTACCGGGTCCGCGGCTGGTCCGGCGTGTAGGGCGGGAGCTGCAGCTCGGGTGGGCGGTAGGGGTGGTTCTTGCGGAGGTATTCCGCGTAAGAGCTGCGGGTGCCCAGGTGCGCGCGGCAGGACTGCAGGACCGGCTCGACGTCGACACCCCGGTTGCCCAGCTCGGCGCGCAGCGCCGTCGAGGCGGGGTTGCTGGTCTCCAGTAGCGCGCCGAACAGCATGGGCAGCGTGACCAGCCCGTCGGCGCTGGGCGGCATCGCGGTGAGGGCGTGCTCCAGGACCTGCGTGGCCGGCTCGCCGAGTGGGGGCAGCCCGGCGTCCGGGACCCGGCGGTGGGCGGCGAGCAGCGCGGCGGGGTGGTAGCGGCGCGCGCCACCGTCGCTGAGCACGGCGCCCAGCGGGATGTGGAAATGCGCGAACAACTGGTTGACCGGGTTGTCCCGCATCTGGGCCAGGGCCAGTCCGGCCAGCAGATCGACGGTGTCCACCTGCACCCGCGAGGGCTCGGCCGCCCCGGTCCGGGTGGTCGCGATGGCCCAGGCCCAGCGCCAGGCGGCCTTGGCGAGCAGGGTAAGCCGGTCCCACCGCAGGTCGGTGGTCATCAGCGGCTCAGGGTGGGACGGATCGGCAGGTCATGGCTCAGGTGCCGCAGTTGCGGCTGGTACGGGGCGATGTCCGGCAGGTCTGCGGGGTCGAACCGGCACAGCCCGATCGCCCACCACAGGCCCGCCGGCTGGCCGTGCAACTTGTAGCTGCCGTCCGGGAGCAACACCGCCCAGCCCTCCTCCGACGCGATCAGGGTAGCCAGCAGCGTCCCGGTGTCCGGGTCCCAGACCCGCACCACCCGGTCGGCGCCGGCGGAGGCCAGCCAGCCCCCGGCCGGGTCCGCCGCCAGCGCCCAGATCGGGCCGGTGTGGCCGTTCAGGGTGCGCAACGCCGCCCCGGTGCCCGGGTCCCAGACCCGCACCACCCGGTCGGCGCCGGCGGAGGCCAGCCAGCCCCCGGCCGGGTCCGCCGCCAGCGC
>DASTLT010000150.1:0-47749 GCA_035714625.1 Pseudonocardiaceae bacterium
GCATAATGCAAGTCCCAGGATTGACTACACCTGGGCAGGCCAGGAACACTCAATTCCTGCCAGGAAGCGCCCGGACGGGAGAGGAAGCTCATGATCACGGTGCTGCGCGACGTGTCCTGCTCCAACACCCTGGACTGCCCCAAGGTCTACGGACCGCTGGCCGACGGTAACTGATCGTGCGAGGCGATAAACCAGACGCCCCGCTCTTGGCTGAGCTGAACCTTCCTGATCATGAAGGTGTGGTCCTCGTGCCCCCCTCGCTGCTGCGGGAGGTCCGCGAAGTGCTGACCCTGGACCAGCTCGGCGAGTTCGTGGCCAAGCGCCACAGCCGGGACCTCTTCCGGCTGGAAACGCTGCCGTTCTACAACGCGGGCTCCGATGAGGACGACTTCCGGCGGTACCTGCGCGGTGATCCAGCCCCGATCTCGAAGGCCAAGCGGCCGTGGCTGGACCGGATCCAGGCCGACGTGACCGCAGGCCGGGCCTGGCGGCGGGTACACGCGGTCACTCACCCGCTGTCGGACTACGTGCGTTACGAGTGTGAGTGGGGCTACGTGCCGAACACCGCGGCTGGTGAGCAGGTCCGCATCACCGAGCTGACTCCGGCGCTGGCCCAGGTCGGTGACTTCTTCGTGCTCGATGGGGAGCATGTGGTGCGCTCCCGCTACGACTCGGATTGCCGCTTCGCCTGTGCCGAGGTGATCCATCCCGGCAGCGCCACACCGTTGGTGGCCCTTGCTGAGCTGCTGTGGCACCAGGCAACCGACTTCGCCACCTGGTGGGAGGCGCACCCGCGTTACCACCGCGACACCATGACGGCATGACCTCGTGCCCCGGGGAAGATCCCAACCTGTCGCGCACAGCGAGATAGCCAAGCTGCTCAGGAAAATCCGGGACGACGCCGGAGTGACCTCCGGGATCGAGGCGGGCCGCCGAGCCGGCTTCTCCCAAGCCAAGGTCTCCCGCATGGAGGCAGGTCGGCTCGTGCCGTCCCCAGAGGACGCCGACCGCTACGCCCGGGCGTTGGGCGCCTCGGCTGCGGTGCGCCGTCAACTTGTGGCGATGGCACGGGACCTGCACGAGCAGCACCGAGCAGCAGCACCAGCCCGGGTGTCGGTGAGCCGCTCCGCCGCCCACGAGCAACGAGTACGGCGCAACGAGGCGCGGGCGAGGCGTATCGCAGTGTTCCACCCCATCGTGATCCCCGGCCTGCTGCAAACTGAGGAGTACATTCGAGCCCTCTTCGCCTCCGGCGACCTGCCGACGGCCACCGCCCAGGCCCGCGTCACCGAGAGGTTGCTGCGGGCGCAGATCCTTGATGAGCCCGGCCGGCAGTTCACGTTCCTGCTCACCGCAGGTGCTCTGGGCTGGCGCGTGGGCAGCCCCGAGACGATGGTGCGCCAGCTTGAGCACATCGCCGAGGTGAGCCACCGCCCTCAGATCCGGGTCGGAGTGATCCCGTGGGGCGCCAAAGCCACCGTCTTCCCGCCCTGCGGGTTTGACCTGTACGACGAGCACACCGTGGTGGTCGGCGTGGTCGGCGGAGCCGCCTACTACAACGACCCTGCAGACGTGGCGCGGTACCTGGCAATGCTGACCGCACTTGAAGGTCTTGCCGTCTTCGGCGACGAGGCCCGCGCCGAACTGCGGCTGATCGCCGCCAAATACCGTCGGTTAGCTAACCTAAGGTCCCAGGGTGACCGCAGCGTTCGCCCACCTGGTCGCCGATGATGAGCAGCGCGGTCACCGTCGCTGACCCAGATCTGGGCGGGGATGAACCGCTCCCGGGGCACCGCCAGGAACGCCTCCCGCCACGACGCCGGCAACGCGTCGGCAGCCTCGAGCGCGGCCACCAACTGCTCAGTCGTCGTCATCGGACGGCGGGTCGTACTGACTGGGCGCTCATCACCGCACCGTGCTCACCTGAACCTCACTCACCGAAGGCAGCGCTGCCGGAGGTCATGACATCTCCCCCAGCCGGCGAACCAGCGTAAGGACGGCCTCCTCGGCGATCAGTACGCCAAGACCACTCATCCCGTGCGGGTACAGCACCCACCCCCGACGGTGCCGGTCCCGGATCAGCACCACTGTGCACCGGCCACTGCCGTCGATCCGGGTGCCCGATACTTCGGTCTAGTTATAGAATGAGAATAATTCGACTAACTCCGGGAAAGCAGGCTATGATGCCAGCATCAACCGCGTACCCGGGGAGGCGTCATGGACCTGCAACGACTAGCCAAGGACCAGCAGAGCTACGCCACCGGCGGCAGTCAGGCGATGTAGCTCGCCGAGAACGGCATGTTCGGTGTGCAGGGCATCGAGGCGGACGCTGACACTCTGGGTAACGTGGAGAATCTGTACCCGGCGAGGGCTTCGTGTTGATCAAACCTGAGATCGTGATCGAGGCGGTCCGCCGCTACCAGCAGCGGCTGCCGTGACCGCCGCGCTGATCCCACCCGGTGCGCCTGAGTTCGTCGGCAAGTTCCACCAGTTCCGCTACAGCGCGTACCGCCTGGAGACGCTGCAGAGCTACGGCAACTCCGGAGAGGACGCCGACTTCGCGGCCTTCGTGGCCGGGCGCCCCAAGCCACCCAACCCCGGCCATGAGCAGTGGCAGGCGATGGTCCGCGCCAACCTGGCGGCAGGCCGGATCATGCAGCGGGTGCACGTGGTGATCGAGCCGCTGAGCCAGTACCTGCAACTGGAGCTGACCTGGGGCTACGGGCCGAACGCCGCAGCCGGTGAGGACATCCGCATCATCGCGGTGCGCCGGGGCGAGCGGTGGCCGCTCGACGTGCCGGAAGGCACGGATTACTGGCTGTTCGACTCCGCCGAGCTCTACCAGCAGCACTACGACGCGGACGGAACCTGGGTGGGCACCGAGATCGTGACCGACCCGGCCCGGATCGTGACCGCCTGCCACTGGCGCGACGCCGCACTCCACCACTCGATGCCGTGGCGGGACTACCTCGCTGACCGGCCAGAACTGGCCCGGCACGTGCCGACGCCGGAGATGGCGCCCTGAGCAGAACAGGAGCTTCACCGGGTGACGGCGCCGGGTAACCCGCATCGCGCTCGCCTGGCCGCCCGGCTGCGGGCGCTGCGAGCCGCCACCGGCCTGTCCGGAAACCGGCTCGCCCAGCAGCTCGGCTGGCCCCAGCCGCGGGTGTCGAAACTGGAGACCGGCAAGCAGATCCCCACCGAGGACGACCTCATCGCGTGGCTGACCGCGACCGGCGCCGGGCCAGAACAGGCCAGCGAGCTGGCTGAACTGCTGTCGGCCGCCCGGATCGAGTACACCACCTGGCGCGGCGTGCAACGCAGCGCCGGCGGGTTGGCCGGGCGCCACGCCGAGCGAGCCACCTGGGAAGCCGCCACCACCCACATCGCGGAGTACCAGCCCGCTATGATCCCCGGCCTGGTCCAGACCACCACCTACGCCCGCGCCTTGCTGACCTCCCCGCTCGCCACGGCCATGAACATCACCGACGCCGACGCCCTGGTCGCCGCGCGGGTCAAACGCCAGGACATCCTCTACCAGCCCGGCAGGACGATCGAGATCATCGTTGGTGAGGCAGCCCTGTGGAACGCCCCCGACACAACCGACACCCTGCTCGGCCAACTGGACCGGCTGATCTCCTTCGCCGAATTGCCCAGCCTGACACTCGGGGTGGTCCCCCGCACCGCCCCGATGCCGATCCCACCGCTGACCTGCTTCGGGGTCTACGACCACCAATTCGTGCTGGTCGAGACCCTGACCGGGGAGCAGCGCCTGGACGACCCGGACGAGGTCGCGGTCTACCTCACCGCGTTCGACCAGCTCCGCGACGCCGCCGCCACCGGGCCTGAAGCCCTCGCCCGGATCCGGCAAGTCATCACCGACCTCGACCGCTGACCCGAGACTGACCAGCGCTACGGGCTGACGCGCACCGGGTGCGGGCCGCCCTTGTCATGGTTGTAGAACAGCCGTGCCCATGATCCGGAGTCGTGATCGGTGAGCCACAGGACGCCATTGTTGCTGTCCGGATCCTTCGACGGGAAGTAGCCCATCCGGCCACGGTCAGCGCGAGCAGCAGGCCGTGGTATTCGAGCGCCCAGGACTGTGCGACGATGCGCCCTCCCGGCCGCGTCTGCGCGACCCATGCGTACGGCACTCCACCCGGTGCCCGTGCCGATCTCCAACACCCGCTCCCCGCCGTGCACGTCCAGATGCTTGAGCATCAACGCGACCACGCTCGGCATGCTCGCCGAGCTGGTGACGTTGTCGCCGACGTCACCGGGGGCCGACCGGGTGACCGTCGTCGACCTGGATACTCACCGGTTGGCTCCCCGAGGCAAGCCCCAGCCACTGGTCGGGATGCTCGTCTCGGCGCAGCGGCACCATATCCGGGCCGCACCTGCTCCTGTCCTGTCGCCAGATGATGTCCGGAATGAACTGCTCCCGTGGCACGGCAAGGAACGACGGCCGCCAGTCCGGGGTCAGGTGACCGCTTGCCACCAGCTCATCGGCCAGTCGCTCGTCCACAGCTACCGGCCCCGCTTCCCTGGTGGAGGCTCACGCGGGGTCTCCGGGCTGACTGGCTGCGGCGGCATCTTATCGTCGTCCCAGCCCGCGCCGTGCTTGCCAGGCTCGTCAGCGAGTATCGCGCCCTGACATGACCTCCAGAAGATGACCTGATGCTGGACGAGCCTGTTCAGATCAGGCGTCCTGCTCAGCGGCCCAGCGCTGGGCGAGCAGGCGCACCCGCTGGGCCAGCTCGTCGGCGGTGGCTTCCGGGTCGCTGGTGCGTCCGGCGGCGAGCCCGAGCAGGTAGGCGGTGAGCGGCGCGGCGGGACGCGCGACGTCGTGGGCGACGTCGCGGGCCATGTCCAGTACCCGGGACTGCATGGGCGCCTGCTGCACGACGTCGGTGAGGTCCAGCTCGCGGCACACCGCGCCGACCCACTCCTCCAGCGTGTTCACCAGCCACCTCCGCGCTCGGGTTTGAGCATGAACTCTGCCATTCCGCGCACGCCGCCTGCGGCGACGGGGGCCATTTAGCGCACCCCGCCCGCGGCGCTGCGGCCACCCGGTGCACGCTGGCCGCAGCGGCGGGGTAAAGCTGGGGGCGTGCAGTCGACCAGCCAGCACGTGCCGCAGCGTCGGGTGGTCAGCTACGCGCAGCGCGCGGGGCGGATGACCAGCGGGCAGCAACGCGCCTGGGAGCGCAACTGGCAGCAACTGGGCCGGGACGTCACCGAGCTGCCCCCGGGTCCGCTGGACACCGCCGCGTGGTTCGGCCGGGCGGCCCCGGTGGTGCTGGAGATCGGCTCCGGGATGGGCGAGTCCACCGCGACGATGGCCGCCCAGCAGCCCGAGGTGAACTACCTGGCGGTCGAGGTGTACCAGCCGGGGCTGGCGCAGTTGCTGCTGCGCGCCGAGCACGCCGGGATCACCAACCTGCGGCTGCTGCGCGGCGACGCGACGGTACTGCTCACCGGGCACACCGCCCCAGCGAGCCTGCACGACGTGCGGATCTACTTTCCCGACCCCTGGCCCAAGCGGCGCCACCACAAACGCCGGCTGGTGTGCCCGGAGTTCGTCGGGTGGGTGGCCTCCCGGCTGACCCCCGGCGGCACCCTGCACCTGGCCACCGACTGGGAGCCCTACGCCCTGGAGATGCTCGCCGTCTGCGAGGGTGAACCCCGGCTGCGCAACGCCGTCGGCGGGGCGCACGGGCTGGCGGCCGCAGGTCAGGACGTGGCGAGGTTCGTGGCACGACCGCAGTGGCGGCCGGTCTCCAAGTTCGAGCAACGCGCCTTGGACGAGGGCCGCGAGGTGCGCGATCTGCTCTTCTTCCGGGTGTGAGCTCGGCCCGCTGCCCGACGGGGTCCCGAAGATCAATGCCCGGTGGGTCGCGCACCGGCAAGAGTATGCATCTGGTACCCTGAGAGTATGAATGAGCGGGTCACGGTGAGCCTGCCGGCCGAACTGGTCGCGGTAGCCCGTCGCGCCGTGGAGGCCGGGGACGCGGCGAGCGTCTCGTCCTACATCGCCGACGCCGTCCATGCCAAGGCCGAGCGGCAACGCGCATTAGCCGAGCTGGAGCGAGTATTCGGCGGTCCACCGCCCGCTGACCAACTGGCAGCGGCCCGCCACGCACTCAGTGCTGAGCGGTCCCCCCGCTCGTCATGATCGGCGGCCGGGTCCTCGACACCTCCGCGCTGGAGCACTTCGCCACTGGCCGCTCGGTCTATGCTCGCGCACTGGTGTGGGCAGCGGTTGAGCAGAGCACCGTCCTTGTCGTGCCCACCACCGCGCTCATCATGACCTGGCACGAATCCCGACCGACGCCTACCCCGTTCTCGAGGTGTTGCTCGGCCTGCCGAACACGGTGCTCGATGTTCTTGAGGGCCCAACAGCCAACCGCGCGGGGCTGCTGATGGCCGCTGCCGGCAGCGATGACCCGATCGCGGGCCATACGGTCTGGTGTGGTCAGCAGCGAGGGTGGGCCATCCTTACCGCCGATCCTGGTCGACTGCGGGCGCTTCACTCTGAGGTCGACATCGAGCAGTTGCCCTGACCGCATATCGGCGGCCACCGGAGGCCGGTGCCTCCCCGATCATCGCAGGCTGACGGATTGGTCTGCATGGCGGTGCCCGGTGACCCTGCCGGCGCTTAGTGTGGCCCCCCGTGACCAGCGTCCATGATCGTCCGCGCACCCCGGATCTCCCGCCCCGCGGCTGTCCGGTGCCCCGCCACGTTCCCGCTGCACGGCAACTGGCGGAGTGTGATCTGGCGGAGGCGGCGGAGTTTCTGGAGTTGTTCCACCGTGAACATTCCTCGGACGGGGAGCACCCGCACGCCGAGCCGGTGCGCTCGCGGCTGGCCCAGGTGCGGGTGGAGGTCGCGATGACTGGCACCTACCGGCACACTCCCGCCGAGTTGGCCTTCGGAGCCCGGGTGGCCTGGCGGAACGCGGCGCGCTGCATCGGGCGGCTGTACTGGCACAGCCTGCGGGTGCGCGACCTGCGTCACGTCACCGATGCGGCGGCGGTGACCGCGCAGTGCGTCACGCATCTGCGGCTGGCCACCGGCCGGGGAAAGATCCGTCCGCTGATCTCGGTGTTCGCTCCGGATGCCCCCGGCCGGCCCGGCCCGCGGATCTACAACGAGCAGCTCATCCGCTACGCCGGTTACCGGCAGGCGGGGGGTGCGGTGCTGGGGGATCCACGGTATGTGGAGTTCACCAAGTCCCTGATCCGGTGCGGGTGGCAGCCCCCGGCGCGCCGAAGCGCGTTCGACGTGCTGCCGCTGGTGGTGACGGCCGCCCAGGACGGGCCGCGGATCACTGAGCTGCCCCGGGACGCGGTCCTGGAGGTGCCGCTGCACCATCCCGAGCTGGACTGGTTCGCCGAACTGGGGCTGCGCTGGCACGCGGTGCCCGCGATCTCGCACATGCGGCTGCGGATCGGGGGGGTGGACTACCCGGCCGCCCCGTTCAACGGCTGGTACCTGGGCACCGAGATCGGCGCCCGCAACCTCGCCGACATCGACCGCTACAACCTGCTCCCGCAGGTCGCCGAGCGGATGGGACTGGACACCAGCACCAACCGCTCACTGTGGCGGGACCGGGCGCTGGTCGAGGTCAACCGCGCCGTGCTGCACTCCTTCGACGCCCACGGCGTCACCCTCACCGACCACCACACCGAGTCCGAGCGCTTCCTCACCCACCTGGCCCGCGAGCAGCACCTCGGGCGCCGCTGCCCGGCGGACTGGTCCTGGATCGTGCCTCCGATGTCCGGCTCCCAGACCCCGGTGTTCCACCGCTACTACGACACCACCGAGCAGCGCCCCGCCTACCTGCTGGACCCCGACGCCAACGCCCGCGCCACCGAGGGTCCCCATGCCCGGTGTGTCCACCTCCCGGGCCCGGTGTGTCCACCTTCCCCGCCCGAGGCGGCACCACCCAGCCCGGTCATACGGCAGGATCGGTGAGCATGAACCCGGCGCAGTCGCCCATCGCCCCGACGACGCTGCTCGTCTGGGACGCGCCCAACATCGACATGAGTCTGGGCACGATCCTGGGTGGGCGGCCCAGCTCGGCGTCCCGGCCCAGGTTCGATGCGCTGGGACGCTGGCTGATCGCCCGGGCGGGGTCCGACACCGAGCCCGAGGCCACGGTGTTCACCAATGTCGCGGCGGGCAGCACCGACTTCGTGCGGCCCTGGGTGGAGGCGCTGCGCAACACCGGGTTCGCCGTCTTCGCCAAACCCAAGATCGAAGACTCGGACATCGACGAGGACATGCTGACCCATATCCAGGCCCGTCACGAGCAGGGCGTGCTGCGCCAGTTGCTGGTGGCCTCCGGGGACAGCCGGGCGTTCCGGGAGCCGCTGGAGGCCCTGGTGACCGAGGGCGTGCAGGTCACCGTGCTCGGGTTCCGGGAGCACGCCTCGTTCGCGGTGAACTCCGGCGTGCTGGAGTTCGAGGACCTGGAGGACATCCCGGAGCTGTTCCTGCAGCCACTGCCCCGGATCACGCTGGAGACGCTGCCCCCGGAGGGGGCCTGGCTGGCTCCGCTGCGCCCGCTCACCGCGCTGCTGCGGCACAACAGCACCGTGCCCAGCCCATGATGCGGCTGGCCGCACCCGTGGTGCTGCCCTGCGACGCGCAGTGCAGCGTGCTGCGCGACACCGTGGTGGACGTCGACGCGACCGGCCGGATCAGCCACGTCGGGCCCCGAGCCGGTGCCCCGCCACCGCCCGGGCCGGTGCACCCGCTGTCCGGCGTCCTGGTGCCGGGGCTGGTCAACGCGCACGCGCACACCGCCATGACGGGCTTGCGCGGGCTGGGCGGGGACCTGCCGCTGATGCGCTGGCTGACCGAGGTGATCTGGCCCGCCGAGGCCCGGCTGGACGCGGCCGGCGTGCGGGCCGGCATGCTGGTGGGCGCGCTGGAGATGCTTGGCGCCGGCATCACCACCAGCGTGGAGATGTACTTCTACAGCGAGGCGGTGGCCGAGGCGGTGCTGGCCGCGGGCAGCCGCGCGGTGCTGACCCCGGGAATCATCGCGGTCCCCGGCTGGGACCGGTTGGGCAGTTGGCAGCAGATGCTCGACGCGGTCAGCCGCTGGATCGACGCCGACGGCCTGCGGTTCGGCCCCGGCGAGCGGATCGAGCTGGGCTACGGCCCGCACGCCGCCTACACGCTGCCAACCGAGGCGCTGGCGGCCACCGGTGCCGCCGCCCGGCAGCGGGGTGCGCTGCTGCACCTGCACGTCGCCGAGACCACCGGCGAGGACGCCGAGATCCGGCACCGGCACGGCTCGGTGCCGCTGTTGCTGGAACACCTGGGGGTGCTCGGCTCCGATGGCTCGGGCCGCCCCGCCCGGGTGCTGGCCGCGCACGCGGTGCACCTCTCCGACACCGACCTCGCGGTGCTCGCCCGGCACCGCGCCGGAGTCGCGCACTGTCCCGGCTCGAACAGCAAGCTCGCCTCCGGCATCGCCCGGCTGCTCGACCTGCGGGCCGCCGGGATCGCCGTCGGCCTGGGCACCGATGGCCCCGCCTCGCACGACGACCTCGACCTCTGGGACGACATCCGGCTGGCCGCGCGGCTGGCCAGGCTGGCCGCGCAGGACGCCGCCGCGCTCACCGCCGCGCAGGCCCTGCTGCTGGCCACCCGCGGCGGTGCGGCCGCGATCGGGCGCGCCGACCTGGGCAGCGTGCGCCGCGGAGGGTGGGCCGACCTGGTGCATCTGAGCGCCGACGATCCGGCCTTCGCGATGGGGCTGGACGTGCCCGACGGCCAACTGCTGGCCAACCTGGTCTGGGCCGCCGGTGCCCGCGCGGTGCGTGACGTGTGGGTGGCCGGGGAGCAGGTACTGGCCGGCGGCGTCCCGACCCGGGTCGACCCGGCGGCCGCGCACGCCGCGCTGCGCACCCGCGCCACCCGGCTCACTACCCGATGACCGCCGCGGGTGGGCGCCCTCCCGGAGACGCCTTAAGCTGGGACGAACTGCGACCAGAGGGTGGCGGACGGTGTTCGGACCCGCGCAGACCCCCCTCGGTCCCGGCCTGCCCGGCGGGCCGCCGTGCGGGCACCGCGGCTGCACGGCGCAGCTCGGGGAGCAGTGGGGCACCGCACCCAATGCGGTGACCGCCGCGCGCACCGTCGCGACCGTGGCGCTCTGGGGGGTGGCGGTGACGACCGGTGGCGCGGGCTGGCTGCTCGCCGCCCTGGTCTGCTACTGGGTGGGCGACATCGCCGACGGGCTGCTGGCCCGGCTGACCCACCGCGAGACCCGCACCGGGGCGGTGCTCGACGTGCTCGCCGACCGGGTGAGCGTGTGCCTGGTGGTGGTCAGCTACGTGACCACACATCCGGCGGCGGTGGCCCCCGCCGCGGTGTTCCTGCCGCAGTTCGTGGTGCTCGACGCCTACCTGACGTTGGCGTTCCCCCGCTGGTCACTGCTGTCGCCGAACTACTTCGCCCTGGTCGACGCCACGGTGTACCGGCTGAACTGGTCCCCCCCGGCCAAGGTCAGCAACACCGCCGCAGTGGTGCTGGTGGTGCTGCTCACCGGGTCGATGGTGGTGGCGACAGCGCTGGCCGTGGCCGTGCTCGCGGTCAAGGTGTACAGCGCGGCGAGGCTGGCCCGGCTCCCGGTGCCGCGCACCCGGTCCGGCTGCGCGGTGCTCGACCGCAACACAGCCGGGTAGCCGGCCGTGGCGTGGCTCGCAGCCCGCTAACCGCGCAGGCGCATGGACATGACGAGGTAGCGGTAGGAGGCCTCCCCGTCGTCGGGCTTGTCGCCTTCCAGACCGGTGACCGGGGTGATGACACAGGGGCGGGTCGAGGTGGTGAACGACAGGATGGCCTGCGGGGTGGTGAGTCCGGCAAGCCCGTCGAGCAGGTATCCGGCGTTGAACCCGATGGTCAGCGGCTCGCCGGTGAGGCCCACCTCGAGCTCCTCCTCGGCACTGGACTCGTCCTCGGCCTCCGCGGACAGTTGCACGCTGCTCTCGGTGAAGGCCAGCCGGATCGGGGCGAACCGCTGGGCCACCAGCGACACCCGCTTGACCGCCTCCATGAACGGGCCGACCTCCACCTGCGCGGTGGTGCTCACCTCGGTGGGCCACAGGGAGGCGAACTTGACGAACTCGCCGTCCAGCAGCCGGGTCAGCGTCTGCCGACCCGCTGCGGAGAACCCGAGGAAGCCCGCATCGGAGTCTCCCAGGGACAGCGTCACCTCACTGGCCGAGGCGAGCGACTTGGCGGCCTCGGCGAGCGTCTTCGCCGGGACGATGATCGCGGGGGCCGCGACCTCAGCATCGTCGGTGTCCGGAGCATCATCGGTGTCCGGAGCGTCGTCGGCGTCCGCGAGCTCGTCAACGTCAGCGAGTTCGTCAACGTCGGCGAGCTCGCCGGCGTCGGGAACGTGGTCTGCGTCCTCCGGCTCGGGGGGGGCCATGAACCGGGGGTCGACCGGCGTCCAGGGCACGGACCGCTCGGCGAGACGGTACCGGTCGGTCGCGGCGAAGGTGAGCCGGTCGGAGCCGATCTCCACCCGCACCCCGGTCAGCATCGGCAGCGTCTCGTCCCGGCTCGCCGCCGCGGTGACCTGGGAGACGGCGGTGGCAAAGACATCTCCCCGCAGGGTGCCCGAGGTGGCCGGCAACTCCGGCACCACCGGGTAGTCCTCGACCTGCAGCAGCGGCAGGTTGAACCGGGCTGAGCCGCAGCGCACCGACAGCCGGTTGCCCTCCACGGCGACCCGCACGTCCCTGGGTGGCAGCGCGCGGGCGATCTCGGCCAGCAACCTGCCGGAGACCAGCACCCGGCCGGCGGACTTGTCGGTGACCGGCACCTCGATCCGGTTGAGCACCTCGAAATCAAAACCTGAGACGGTCAGTGCACCGTCACTGACCTCAAGCATGAGACCCGCGGTGACCGGGACGACCGGGCGGGCCGGCAGCCCGCGGGCCGTCCATGCCACGGCGTCGGCGAACGCGTCTCGACCGAGCTCGAACTCCACGTGACTCCCACCCTCCCTGCGAGGTCCCCACGGCGGGGGGAGGCCAGCGTACCGGGGACCGCAGCCGGGGGTTCGCCGAGTCAGCCGAAGCAGCATCCGGGCGCAGTCTCCAGTGATGCGGCGAGCCGGCCGGTCAGGAAAGCCGGACGCGGGCACCGGCAGGCGGCGGAGTGAGTACCATTCAGTGCCGTGGCACGCTCACCGAATGAGGCGCTGCGGCGATTCGAGCTCGAGATGGTCATGGACGCTCCAGCCGACCGCAGAGTTCGGGAACTGCACATTCTGGGGCGGCTCAACGCCTTGGAGGTGGTGGTGGCCCACCGCATCGCAGAAGTGGTACAGGTCTGTCGCGAGCAGGGTGCGTCCTGGGCAGAGATCGGGGCTATGTTGCACATCAGCAAACAGGCCGCGCATGAGCGTTTCGGCCATCGCAGGCGGGCCTCGTCTCCGCGGGCACAGGGCACCGCGTGACAGCCCGCTCCCAACTGAGCCCGGCTGGCCGGGTACTGGATTCTTACTGCGCGGCGGTGGCGCCGTCCGCGGGCAGCGGGTAACCGTCCGGCTCCTGCTCCAGGACGAGCAGCACACCCCCCGCACCCCGCCGGATATGGTGTAGTGGCGTGCAGGTCACCCGCACGTTGATGGTGCGCCCGTGCCGGTTGACCGCCTCGACCTGCAGTTCATGCGGCCCGTCAGCGCCGCCCAGGGTCTGCCGGATGATGGGCCGCAGCCTGTCGGTGGGCAGCCCGATGTCGAGGTTGAGGAAGTGCTGGCCGACCGCCTCGTCCTGGCGCAGCCCCCACAGGTCCTCGGCCCGGCGGTTCCACACCCGGACGGTCATGTCCTGGCCGATCACCGTGACCCCGGCCTGCAGGCTGGTGAGGATGGCTGCGAGGAACTCGTTGGCTTCGTCGAGCTCAGCGGTGCGGTCGCGGAGCTCGTCGTTGATGACCTGCAGCTCGTCATGGGTGGATTGCAGCTCCTCGTTCACCGTCTCGAGTTCCTCGTTGGCGGACTGCAGCTCCTCGTTGGTCGTCTCCAGCTCCTCCACCGTGGACTGAAGTTCCTCGTTGGTGGTCTCCAGTTCCTCGTTGGTGGTCTGCAGCTCCTTGTACGCGGTCTCCAGTTGGCGGTTGGCGTGCTCCAGCTCGTCCTGAAGCCGGTGCGCCGCGGAGACATCGTGGAAGATCAGGGTGACGCCAAGCGGGCCGGACGCACTGTGCACCAGCGGGTTGATCTGGACCTCGAGGTGCAGCGGACCGTGCTCCCCCGCCGGGTGCTCGATGTCGGCCACCCGCACCGTCCGGCGCTCGACCTGGGCCTGCTCGATGAACGGACGGAGCTCCACCGGCCGGTAGGACAGCTCGAGATCGCGGAAGGGCCGGCCGATGTCTTGGGACGAGAGGCCGAACATCAGGTCGGCCTGCCGGTTGGTCAGCGCGACCAGCCCGTCGGCGGTCACCACGATCTGCGCGGCCGGGCTGGCCTGCATGGCCTCGGTGCGCAGCAGATCCAGCTCGCTCAGCAAGGCGCGGGGCGGGACGGGTGGAACTTCGACCAACCACGCGCCGTTGGCTGCGACACGCTGCGGCGTCTTGCAGAATATCCGGCGTTTGAGGTCGACCGGCCGGAATAAGTTCGAGTGGCTCAGCAGCATCTCAGCCTTACCCAGGAACAGCACCCCGGCGTCTCTCAGTGCGAAGTGGAATCGGGACAGGATCCGGGCCTGCGTCTCGGCGTTGAAGTACATCAGGGTATTGCGGCACACCAGCAGGTTGATCCGGGAGATCGGGGCGTCCTGCACCAGGTCGTTGCGGCCGAAGATCACCGTCCGGCGCAGGTCCTTGCGGAGCACGTACCGGCCCGCCGAGAACTCGAAGTACCGGCCGAGCAGCTCATCCGGGATACCGCGCACGTCCTGGGCGCTGTAGCTGGCGAACCGGGCCTGGGTGAGGCTTTCCTCGTCCACATCGGTGGCATAGATCTTGATCCGTTCCCGGAACTGATCGGGTCCCAGCGCCTCGGTCAGCAGTATCACCAGGCTGTATGCCTCCGCACCGGAGGCGCAGCCCGCGCTCCACACCCTGATCAGCTCTCCGGGCTGCTTGTCCTCGAGTAGTTTGGGGAGCACGTGGGTGCGCAGGAAGTCCCAGGTGTCCGCATCCCGGAAAAATGCCGTGACGTTGATCAGGATTGCATTGAAGAGCTCTGTGAACTCCTCGGGCCGCACCTGAAGGAGATCCAGGTACTCGCTGTAGCCGGTCATGCCGATCTGTGCCATCCGCCGATCGACCCGACGCCTCAGGCTGGCCCGCTTGTAGCCGGTGAAGTCGAAACCCCGGGCTTCCTTGAGGTGGGCCAGCAGTGTCTCGAAATCAGGAACAGTCGTGGTCACCGCACGCCTCCGGCGGATGCAACGCCAGCGATCCGGACAGGATCACCCCGATCGTTCGTGGACCGTAATATCGGGCAGCCGAGCGAAGCAGCGGGTTGATCGCCGGCCGGTGCCCGTTCTCGGGCGGGTCTTGGGAGAGCTTGATCTGGCTGTCCGTGACCTGCAGGTGCCGGTCCGCAGGCGCCACGTAAATCCGGCCGTGGGCGAGCGGGTCTCCGTCCTGGGCGGCGACCGCGGGTACCGGTCCCGCGCGGGCGAGAATGTGCGCCAGCGCGCTCGGCGTCCCAATGCAGCACAACCAGCACCGCAACGTCCAGATCGGCAGGTAGGCAGCGCACCATTGCCCGCAGTGCCGCCACCCCACCCGCCGAGGCGCCCACCACGACGAGGTCTCGGACCACCATTCTGAAGATACTCGCGCTACAGCTCATGTGGTGCGCTGAGTCCGGAATGCGGACCACAATCGACGTCGGACGCCGACCCGCTGGGTGCCTCGGGGTGCTCGGCGGTGCTGGTGATATTTCGGACCATTCCGCCGAAGACCACCGCGTGGAACGGGGACACCGCCCACCAGTAGGCGTGTCCGGCCAACCCGTGTGGCACGAACACCGCACGTTGGCGGTAGGTGGAACCACCATCCGGCCCGGGTTCGACGCTCATCTCCAGCCAGGCCTTGCCCGGCACCTTCATCTCGGCGCGCAGCCGCAGCAGCCTGCCCTCCTCGATGCGCTCCACCCGCCACCAATCCAGCGCCTCGCCGGGTCGCAGGTCGTGCGGGTCGCGGCGGCCCCGGCGCAACCCGACACCGCCGGAGAGCCGGTCCAGCCAGCCCCGCACCGCCCAGGCCAGCGGAAAGGAGTACCAGCCGTGCTCGCCCCCGATGCCCTCGACCACCCGCCACAGCCGCTGCGGGGTGGCGCGGCAGCGTTGCTCGCGCACGTCGGAGTAGATCGAGCCGCCGGACCACTGCGGGTCGCCGGGCATCGGATCCGACGGTGCGACATCCGGCAGCGACGCACCCGACCAGCGGGTCTCCACGTCGGCATCCCGGAGCTTCGCCAGCGCCAACTGCACCGCACGCTCGTAGCCCAGCAGCCCCTGCGGTGGGTCCGGGACGTACTCGGCGATGTCGTGCTCCCGGCAGATCACCTCATGCACCAGCGACTCGATCAGCGGCCCGGCGACCCCCTTGGGCACCGGGGTGACCAGGTTGACCCAGTACGAGGACAGCTTCGGAGAGAGCACCGGGACGCCGACGATGCGCCGCCGGGGCAGCCCGGCCACCGCGGCGTAGCGCTGCATCATCTGCAGGTAGCTCAGCACATCGGGCCCTCCGATATCGAACGTGCGATTGACCTGCGGCGGCATCCGGGCCGCACCGATGAGGTAGCGCAGCACATCGCGCACGGCGATCGGCTGCACCCGGTTGTGCACCCACCGGGGGGTGACCATCACCGGCAGCCGCTCGGTCAGGTAACGCAGCATCTCGAAGCTCGCGCTGCCCGAGCCGAGGATCACCGCCGCCTGCAGCACCGCCGTCGGCACCCCGCTGCGCAGGAAGATCTCCCCGACCTCGGCCCGGGAGGCCAGGTGCTCGGACAGCGGCCCTTCCGGATGCAGCCCACCCAGGTACACGATCCGGCGCACCCCGGCCTCCCGGGCGGCCTGCGCGACGAGCAACGCCGCGTGCCGGTCAGTGGCCGCGAAGCCACCCTGGGACAGCGAGTGCACCAGGTAATAGACCACGTCTGCGCCGCGGACGGCGGCGCGCACCCGCTCCTCGTCGGTGACGTCACCCACCACGATCTCGGCGTCGCCCACCCACGGCGTCTCCCGGAGCTTGTCCGGGGTGCGGACCAGGCAGCGCACCGCGAACCCGTCCGCCAGCAGCCGGGGCGCCAGGCGCCCGCCGATGTATCCGGTCGCTCCAGTCACCAGGCATCGCACGGTTCGATGGTGCTCGCCATCCCCACCGTCCGCAGCGCGAGCCCACCGGCGGGTCGGCTCAGCTCGCCGGCCCGTCACCCCACAGGGCCAGGCGCCACGGCGTCCCGTGGTGAATCGCGTCGGCGCACCAGGTCAACGCCGGCTCGGTCAACTCGCAGTGGAACGCGCCGCGCCACTCCCGGCGCAGGATCGGCTTGAGGGACTGGGGTTCCCAGCCCGCGCAGTGTCGGGCTACCGGCTCGACAACCGCGGCCACCCGGGCGTCCACCACGTCCATCCACGCCAAGCCCTGATCAGATCCGAAACGCATTCCTGTACTCCTGATCGGCAGTGGAGGTACCCAGCTTCCCGGCCACACCAACCGGGTGTCCAGCCTCGTCAGGGCATCCGGACACAGGTACCGGCAACCGGGCGACGACCGGCACGCAACTGGCACCAGCCGGATTGCTGAGGGTCACCTTACCCGACGCCGGGGGCGCCAACTGAGCCGGAACGGCCGGTGCACGGTGAGCGGACCCAGCCGCCCTTGCCGGGGATGGGTGATCCGGACCTCCCCCATCAAGGACCGGCCGGTGATCACGAAATGCAACGGCCCTGGCTCGAGCCGGCGCACCGTGAAGTCCTTGATACTGCCGGCCAGGACCCGCAGGCCGTCGGTGTCCACCGTCGCACCCTCCGGGATGATGATCCTGGTTGAGCCGGCCGTCTTGTCCAGCTCCAGGGTCACCACCGGGCCGCTGCAGACCGCCTCGGTGAAATCCAGCAGCGACGAGCCGAAGTGCCCGACCAGACGCACCCGCGAAGGCACCCGCCACGGTCCACGCCGGTTCAGCTCACCGAGGTGGTGGGACAGCTCCAGCACGTCGCGAATCGGCGGGCGGGCCAGGGTGAAGCCGGGCAGGTCGACCAGCACCGCGTTGAGCTCCCCCCGGGTACGGGCCGCCATGGCGGCGTCCATCCGCTCGGCGAACTCGGCAACCGTGAGCCTGCCCTGCCCGACGGCGCGTTGCAGCAACTGCCCGACATGCTCGCGTTCCGCGTCGGACACCCGGAGATTGCGGGGCTCAACCTCGCCGGTCACGACCTCCACGGTAGCGCTGCCCCGCCGACCTACTCCCGGTCGAGGCCGTGCTCGATCGCGTAGCGGGCCAGCGCGACCCGGTTGTGCAGGTGCAGCTTGCGCAGCGTGGACTGCACATGGTTCTCCACGGTCCGGGGGCTGAGCACCAGCCGGTCGGCGATCTGCCGGGTGGTGCGTCCCTTGGCCACCAGGCGCAGCACCTCGGTCTCCCGGCCGGTGAGCCGGAGCGAGTCGGACTGCGGATCAGTGGCCATCCGGCGGTACTCACCGAGCACCAGGCCGGCCAGTCCCGGAGTGAACACGGCGTCGCCCGCGGCGGTGCGCCGGACCGCCTCGACCAGCTCGTCCACCGAGGCCGACTTCACCAAGTAGCCGCACGCCCCCGCCTTGACCGCGGCCAGTACGTCAGCGTGCTCCCCGGAGGCGGACAGCACCAGCACCCGGACCGCGGGCAGCGCCTCGAGGATCAAGCGGGTGGCCTCCGCCCCCGACGGTCCACCGGAGGCGAAGTGCAGGTCCATGAGCACCACGTCCGGGCGGGCCGCAGCGGCGATGCGCAGTGCCGCCGAGCCGTCATAGGCGGTCGCCACCACCTCGAAGCCCCGTTCACCCAGGTCGCGAGCCACCCCGTCGCGCCAGATCGGATGGTCGTCGACCACCATCACCCGGATCCTCACCGCAACACCTCGCGCCGGGCGCGGGCCAGCCGCACCTGCCATTCGGTGCCCTGCCCGGGGCCGGTGTCCAGGGTCAGGGTGCCACCCAGGTCGGCCACCCGACCGCGGATCGAGCGGGGCACCCCCATCCGGCCGCTGCGCTCGGCGTCGGTGAGCTGCCCGGCATCGAAACCCGGGCCGTTGTCGCGGACGGTGAGCACCACTTCCGCGCCCAGATCCTCCAGCAGCACCCAGGCTCTGGCCGCCGGCCCGGCGTGCCGGGCAGTGTTGACCAGCGCCTCCCGGGTGACGGCGACCAGTTCCGTCACGTCGCTCGCGGGCAGCAGCACGCCGGTGGCGGGCACCGCGACCTCCACCCGGGAACTGGCCATTGAGCGCAACGCGGCCGCCAGGTCTTGCTCGCCCTGAGGTGCGCCGCCGGGAGACGGCCTGGCGGCGATCAGGGTGCGCAGCGCGATCTCCTGTTCCCCGGCCATCCGGACCAGGTCGGCCGCCTCCCCGCCGAGCTGGGCGCCCCGTGACCGGACCAGTGCGAGCACCTGCAGCACGCCATCGTGGATGGACCGGGCCAGTCGCTCCCGCTCGGCGGCGACCGCCTCCGCCCGGGTGGCCCGGCGCAGTTGCGCGGTGGCCCGGCGTGCCGTGGTCGACGCCAGCCCGAGCACGAACCCGGTCCCGACCAGCAGCACCGTGTCCCGGGCGAGGTCGGTGGAGAAGAACCCGCGGACCCAGACATTGGCCACCGAAACAGCGAACCCGAACAGCACTCCCGCGGTCCGGCCCGCATGCACCGCAGCGGCGAGCACCGGACCGCTGGCCCAGATGGTGGTGAGCAGCGGGGTACGCTCGGTGACCTCCGTGAGCTGTCCGGGGGAGAGCACCAGGACCGAGGACACCATCAGCGCCAGGCTCACCAGCAGGTCGAGCACGATGACAGGGAGCCGGCGGGTGACGTGGTGGCTGTAGGCCAGGCAGGTCAGCACGGTCCAGGCCGCGATCCCGGCGAGCACCGCCCACCCCAGGCCCGGCCGCAGGTAACCGTCGTGGTGCACGAAGATCGCGCCGATGGCGAAGGTCGCGGTGACGATCCGCAGCACCACCACGCTGCGCCACAGCGGTGTCACGGGGTCGAGGGCACCCGGCATGCCGGCGGATCATGCCAGGCACTCCTCT
The DNA here is from genome assembly GCA_035714625.1 of Pseudonocardiaceae bacterium. GTDB lineage: Bacteria > Actinomycetota > Actinomycetes > Mycobacteriales > Pseudonocardiaceae. Next base: position 19,294 of record DASTLT010000150.1, read on the forward strand.
GACCCGACCCGCCGGGCGGGGGCGGGATCAGAAGACGCTGGGGCCGTACGGGCCGACGTCCACCCCAGGCAGGTCGAAGAAGGCGACCGTGTTGCCGGCTGGTCCCATTGGTCGCCAAAGTCACCACTCCTGGCGGTCCACCACCTCTTCAATCTCACGGATGGCCGTCCCGGCTGACTTGATGTTGATCCAGAAGCACGCTGGCCGCGATGAGCACGCGGACCTCTTCTTCCGTGGGGTTGCCAGCCAGCAGGTTCTTGATCTGCTCAGACAGCAGCCGGTGCTGGCATTAGTCATGAGTGGAGATCCCTTCCACCTGCGGGAATATAACCTTCAACTCAGTCACCGGCAGCAGGAGCGTGAGTCCAGTCTGGGGAAGCGATACGAACACCTCATCAGGCGATGGGAAGTAGTCCTGATCAGGCCCAACAACCTGTCCCCGCAAAGGCCGATCACTCGGCAGCCAACTTTGCTTACCCGACCAGATAACCCACGTGCCAGTCACGAACGCTGATTTGCCAGGCTTGCCGTTCGGTAAGTTGGCAAGATTACCGGCATGCCCGTAGGTCATCCGCCGCAGCCTCCACCAGACCAGACAAAGTGGAACGGGCGCAGAGGTGACCGGGCCTATGGCCGTGGGGACGTCACCTCTGCGACCCGCTACCCCGGTCAGCTACGCAGGGCAGGCAAGACACTAACGGCGCGGAGGTGATCGGGCGCGAACAGTAGTATCTTTAGTTGGCAGTTCGTAAGCTATGGCGAACTGCCAGTTCGTTGATGTCGTGACTAGTCGAGCAGACCGATTCGATTTGCGAAAGCACGCACCTCAGAAGCGTACGAGGGCTTAGCTCGCCTCACTAGCGTACGCACCATAGTACGCATCTCCTGCCGGTACTGGAAGTCTTCCGGGCAAAGCTCCTCAGCCATCTTCAGATGCACGAACACAGCGGTATCATTGCCCTTGCACTCGTAGCACTGAGCGACTTTGGTAAGCAGGCTGTTCTTGCGCTCCAGGGATGGTGTGCGGGAAATATCGACATCATTCGACAATCGCAGCGCTTCGCCGATCTCCCCGCTCTCGTATTCCACCCTGACTCGATGGATACCGACGTTCGTCGGGCCGAAGAAGAGCGTATTGACGTTGGTTGGCCGGAAGCTGAGCGTATTATCGTAGTAGCGCCTCTCGTCAACGCGCAGAGAAGCCTGATGAGCCGGACCGCGTAAAATATCCCGCGCCCGCCACGGCTCGTTGATTCGCAGTGCTCCCAAGGTCGCGACTAGTTGCAAGCCGCCGTAGAGCGAGAAGTGTTCGGAGTTTCCGTCTGGCAACAAGGGCTCTAGCTTCTTCGCGCCTGCCATCGCCAGATCAAGAGCCCCGGCAGGCTGGTCATTCACAAGCAGAGATTGGCCGAGATTCCAGATAGCAGCAGCTATAAGCAGCGGATCTTCAGCCTCTTCGGCGTACCGCACGGACCTGTCCGCGACCATCCCGCACAGGTCCGTGCGCCCTAGATACTTCAACACTGACCTTGTCAGTTGATACACCTCAGATGCCAGGCGGCAAGCCTCAACTGAACGGTCGGACTCGTGCACGGTCCGCTCGCTGTTAATAATAAGCTCAGGCAACATCCGCAGTGCGTCGCTATATTTGCTGGGTGAGGTAAACCACGTTTTCTGCGTCGCTTTGACCTGTTCGGTCAGTGCTTTTAGGCTAGGAAGCTCACAGTTATCAGCCAGAGAGACTGTGCGGTAGGTAATAAGTGCACGTTCCAGTTCGGCCAGCCGAGAGTTTACCGGCCCCTCGTGGTCTTCACTAGGAGTCTCGCCCAGCAGAGCAGCGGTGCGCACACCGAGCACCTTGGCAATCCTGCCCAGAACGTCCAACGTGGGCGTCTTAGTACCGGCTTCAATCATCTCAAGATAGCGAACCGTGATACCGGCAAGGGTGGCTACGTTTGTCGTGCTCTTCTTCCGGTCGATGCGGTACAGCTTGATCAACTGGCCGGTAGGCATGTCAGGCATCGTGCCGGACCTCTCCCATCTCCCACTTAATTGTCTCGTGTTTAACTCGTCCAGCGTACAGGTCCAGCGGGAGAGCCTCCCGCAAGATCACAGCGCTCCGGCATCTGCCCTGGTCAAGCCACAGAACGTCCTGAGTTGGCCCTAATAAGATCAACAGGCTTCCCGCTGGTGAGGGGGCACCCCGTGAGATTAAAGTTCACTCATACGCCGCGTCCCGCAGCTCCGCGAACGCTTGCACCAGGCGGGGTGTAGTCCAGGACGCATTGAGTCCGCTCGGGTTGGGCAGCACCCAGACCAGCGTGTCACCCACCGAGCCGGGCTGCCTGCCGACGGCGGCGCGGGGGGCGGCAAAGGCCACCCGGTAGGCGGTGATCCCGACCACGCCCAGCCAGGCTGGGCGCAGACCACGGACGAGGTCGCGCAGCCGCTCACCGCCCGCGGCCAGCTCCGCCGGGCTCAGCTCGTCAGCTCGGGCGGTGGCGCGGGACGCGATGTTGGTGATGCCCAGCCCGAGCGAGGGCAGCAGGTGCTGCTCGTCGGGTCGCAACTGGCGGGAGGTGAAGCCGGCCTGGTGCAGCGCCGGCCAGAAGCGGTTGCCGGGCCGGGCGAAGTGATGCCCGGTGGCGGCGGACACCAGCCCCGGATTGATCCCGCAGAACAGCACCCGCAGCGGCGGATCCCCCGGGCCGGGCAGCACGTCGGGGATGGTGCGGTCGCGTGCCGCGGCGAGGTCAGCCCGTCTCACCCGGACCAGCATAGAAGCGCCTGCCGGGCCGGGCGGCCAGCGCCAGCCCGGCGGTGACCAGGGCGGCCACCAGCCACCACTGGTTGAGGAAGGTCTGGCTGGCGGTCAGCCCGAACGTGGTGCCCACCACCGCCGCGCCGATCAGGAACCCACTGCCCCCTCGCGGGCAGTACCACCAGGCCAGTAGGTAACCGGCCAGCAGGGCCGCCACCAGCAGCGGCAGGCGCAGCGACGCCGGCACGTGCAGCCACAGCGACAGCGAGGTCGGCGTCGCTGCACCGCCGAGGAAGAGCCCCACGGTGCCGTCGACGAAGCGGGCCGGGTTGGCCAGCAGCCAGGGCAGGGTGAGCACCACTGCGGTGCCAGCGGCCGTGGCGAGGTGGCGGGCGCGGAACCCGCAACGCAGCAGCAGTGGCACCAGCAACACCACCTGCTGCTGGGTGGCCAACGCCACCCCGAACGCCACCGCGGCCCATCCGGTGCGTCCCCGGTCGGCCAGCACCGCGGCGGCCACCAGCATGGGCAGCAGCAACGTCCCGGTCCCGGGCTGCTGCACCAGGTGGACCGTCCCGGGCAACACCACCACGAGCACCGCCAGCCCCAGCCGGGACCCACCCCGGCTCCACACCTGCCAGGCCAGCAGCGCACCCGCAGCGATCAGCGCCACCAGTCCGGCCCAGCGGGCGTCCCCCAACCAGACCCCCGGGACGGTGAGCAGCACCAGCGCGTGGCCGGCCGCGGCGACGGCCAGCGCGACGGCAGCCACCTGCCCGGTGTGCGCCACCCGGACCAGCGGCAGCAGCGCGGGCACCGCAGTCACCCCGGCCAGCACCAGCACCCCGGTGCGCAACCGGTCGTCGGCGATCACGCTGTCCAGCGGAGGGGCCACCGCCAGCGCCCGCACCGCAAGCAGCGCACCGACCACGATCGCCCAGACCGGCGGGCGGCAGCGGGCCCCGCCGAGCGCGAGGCCGCCCAGCACCAGTCCGGCCAGCACCAGCAGCCGGGCCAGCACGCCCGGGGGGTACACCGGCTGGATCGCCACCTCCCCGGCCAGCGCGACCGAGCCGGTCAGCAGCAGGGCTGAGCCGAGGGCAGCCCAGCGCGGCGCGGGCGGCGCGGCGGCGGGAGCGGGGGCAGCCCGCAACTAGTTCTCCGGGTGTCGGTCCACTCGGACCAACGGGTCGGCCCCCGAGTCGACCGGAACGTCGGCCGGTGGCAGCGCCGAGCCGACGGTCAGCACGCCGTCACCGGCGGCCGCTGCGCGCGATGGCCGCTCCTCCCCCTCATCTCCGCGGACCAGCGAGCGGATGCCGGCGTTGAGCATGGCCAGCAGCGGCACCGCCAGCAGCGCCCCGGTGATCCCAGCGGTCACCGAACCCACCGTGACGGCCAGCACCACCGCCAGCCCGCTCAGCTCCACGGCCCGGCCCAGCAGCAGCGGCTGCAGCAGGTTGCCTTCCAACTGCTGCACCCCGATCACGACCCCGAGCACGACCAGCGCGGGGACCAGGCCATTGGTCACCAGCACCACCAGCACGGCGATCCCCCCGGAGAGCACCGCACCGACCACCGGCACGAACGAGGCGAGGAACACCAGCGCGGTCAGTGGCACCACCAGGGGGGCACCGACCACCCAGAGCCCGATCCCGATCCCGATCGCGTCGACCATCGCCACCAGGAAGGTGGCCCGCACGAACCCGGTCAGCGAGGCGAATGCCCGGTGCCCGGCGACGTCGACCCGGCGCCGGACCGGGCGCGGCACCAGGCCGAGCAGGTAGTGCCACATCGACCTGCCGCCGTACAGGAAGCAGATCAGGGTGAACAGCGCAAGCGCGATCCCGGCCAGGAACTCACCGACATTGACCGCCGTGGACACCGCACCCGAAGTGATCGTGCCACGATTGCCGGCCAGCCAGTCGCCGACCGAGTTGAGCAGGTTCTCCGCGTTGACCGGGGGCAGGCCGAACGGAGGATCGGCCAGCCAGCCCCGGATCTGCTGCACACTGCCCGCAACCTGGGTGCGCAGGTCGGGCAGTCCGGTCACGAATGCCTGCACGACGAACGCCAGCAGCCCGCCGATCAGCGCCAGCCCGGAGAACAGGACGACGGTGGTGGCGAGCGCTCTGGGCACCCGGCGCCGCGCCAACCAGTCCACCACCGGCCCGAGCAGCGCGGTGAGCAGCAGCGCCACTGCGACCGGAACCACCACCACCCGCAGCTTGATCAGCAGGTAGCCCAGCACGACGAACAGCCCGACCACCGCCAGCACCCGCCACGCCACCGCGGCCGCCACCCGCAACGGGTACGGCACGGCGACCGCCGCGTCGCGGCGCTCCGAGCTGGGGCTCACCCCCGCAACGCTATCCGCTCAGCTCCGTTGCCGCGCCGGTTCATAGCCGGAAGCTGGGCGAGGGGCTGTACGCGGACCGCGCTGCCCCGGGTCCGGGCCCTTCGGTCACCGTGCGGGGCGGAGCTCTGGACGCGGCGGCACGGTGGCGGGCCGGGACATGCAACGCCTGGCCGAGGAGCTCACCCCTCGCGGGGAGCGCTACGCCGACGCCCGGAGGTGGTCACCTCCCAAGCTACGCGAACTGGTCAGCGAGCCCCGCGAGCTGATCGGCTGACCCGATATCGCTGCCGGTGTTTTAGTCTCGGATCATGAGTGAACGCTCCGCTACCGCCCCCGCCGTGCCGCAGCAGGACGCCGAGCGGACCTTCGACCGGCTGTTGGACGAGGGACGGCAACGCCTCGGCCGCTCGTGGGCCGGGCTCACCGCGACCGGGCTGCTCGGGGGTCTGGACGTCGGCGTCGGTGTGCTGGCCCTGCTGCTGGTGGAACACGCCACCCATAGCCTGCTGCTCGGCGGTCTCGCGTTCTCGATCGGTTTTATCGCGCTGACCCTGGCCCGCAGCGAGCTGTTCACCGAGGGTTTTCTCATCCCGGTCGCGGCCGTGGTGGCCAAGACCGCGACGCTGTGGTCGCTCTGGCGGCTGTGGGCCATGACCACGGTGACCAATCTGGTCGGCGGATGGGTCATCACCGCCCTCGTGATGGCCAGCTTCCCGGCCCTGCGGGCCACCGCCGTGGAGTCAGGCACCGTCTACATTCAACTGGGCATCACCTGGCAGGCGTTCGCGCTGGCACTGATCGGGGGGATGCTCATCACGCTGATGACCCATCTTCAGCAGGCCACCGACTCGGACGTGGTGCGCCTGGTGCCTGCGGTCATCATCGGGTTCCTGCTGGGCGCGGGCCGGGTGAACCACGCCATCGTGGCATCCCTGATCTGCTTTGCCGCCCTGCAGGCCGGGGCGCCGTTCGGCTACGCCGACTGGCTCGGGCTGTTCGCCCTCGCAGCGCTCGGCAACCTGATCGGTGGCCTCGGACTGGTCACTCTGCTGCGGCTGCTCCAGGTCCCCCACAAGGTGATCGCCGAGCGGCAGGACAGCGGGAGGGGCGAGCGGAAGGTTCCCTGAGCGCCATCGAAGTGAGGTGGCGTCACGCAGCGCACATGACTGGGTACCATGGGCGCCCCCCTAACCCGGTCATCGTGAAGGGACGCCCTCGTCATGATTCTGATCATCGTGCTGCTTGCCATCTGGCTCGCGCTCATCATCATCGGAATTGCCGCCAAGGCACTGCTGTGGCTGGCGATCGTGGGCCTCGTGCTGTTCGCGGCCACCCTCGGCTTCGCGGTGATTCGCGGCGGCCTCACATGAGGTGACCCTTCAGTGCACCGCCGGCGGCGCACTGAAGGACTGCACCCGTCTTGCCCGGCTGCCAGCCGGGCAAGAGTCCTTGCCGTCCCGATCAGGTTTCGTGATCGGCTCGCGCAGCAAGCTCATCAGCCAGCTTGACGCCGCCCTGCTCTGGCGACCCAGCGCCGAACGCGGCGCAGAGCTGCGCGCCCTCCTGATCGGCCTGCGGGCTGCGGATCAGTAACCAGAACGGTCCTGGGTCCGGCGCCATCGAGGGGCACGATCTCCTCGGTCCGCCCCCGCCCGGCCGGCCGACGCGGCCCGGCTGGCGGCGTGCGGTGGCGGTCGCCGGGGCCAGCGTGCCGAGTACCAGGGGGCGCTCAGGGGGGCGGTGCCGTCAGGGCAGTGGTGCCCAGCGTGTGTAACAGAGTGTTTAACGCTCGAGTACCCCGGGTACCCAGGGTTATAGAAGCCAATTGCGCAGCGAGGAGGTTGGACATGGGCGACAGTTCGGAGCCGCGCGAGATGGGTTCCGGTGGAACCGGCGAGCCAGGAATAGCGTATGATCCCGACCGGCTGGGGGAGCCAGGGCAGCCTGGAGTCCCGCAGGGAGATCAGTACCCTACTAACGAAGGGGACGAGAAAAGGGAGATCGTGGCCGATGTCCACATCCCCGGCCCTTACCCCTCCGGGCGGGGGGATCCCGACGCACCTCCGGCATCCGAGGCTGACCCCACCAAGGAAACGCGAGACGCGGGCTCGCTGGGGGATCTAGTTCAGGGGGGTGGCGCGCCGACGCTGGGCGGTGACGCGGGTGCCCCCAGTGGTCGCGTCCACGTCTCCGAGTACGATGACTCCCCGCAGGGGAAGATTGATCAGGCCAGGGCGGAGTCATTTCCTGGCGGTGTCCCAGAGGACGCCGACGTAGGCACCGGACGTCAAAAAGGTCAGGGCCTGCCTCCGGGATCGGTAGGCAAGGGGCACGATACGCCGCAGACACCCGTCACCTGAGGCTGCTGCGCGAGATTGTTTGAGTGGCCGGGAGGACGTCACGTGGGGGAATTATAGTGGAGAGGAGAGCGTGGCGTCGCCCCGGTCATAGAACTTGTCCACGCTTCCCACTCCCGCCGCTGGTGCAGGGAGGTGGGGCGGACGAGCTGGTCTGTAAGCCGGATTCAGACGCCCCTCGGGCGGTAATCGTCCACGTCGTGACGTCGGCCACAAGGGCGCGTGTGGAGGTACGGGTGAGGGGGTTAGTTTGGGGCTGGGCTCGCCTGGTTGCGCGGCGGCGGGAACGACTGCGGCGTCGATACTGGCGGAGAACCAAGCGTCCGGCGACACGGCGGGCGTGCCGGTCTCGGGTCAGCTACCTGGTGTGGGAATGGCACGAAAGACGATGGTACTGTACCGCTCATAAGAAAGTCCCAGTCATGCAAAGGGCATCCTCTGGCCTGGGCCTTTCCTATGGAGCGGGTGACGGGAATCGAACCCGCGTCTAGAGCTTGGGAAGCTCTCATTCTACCATTGAACTACACCCGCAACGGGTCCGAGCCTAGCACGGGGCGGGTCCCCACGGAGTCGGACCCCACGCCCGAGGCGTCCGCGAGGTGGCGGTGGACGCCGCTAGGGTGACGTCGTGCTGCTGTCTGACCGGGACCTGCGGGCCGAGATCGACGCCGGGCGCCTGGGCGTCGAGCCGTTCGACGAGAAGATGCTCCAGCCCTCCAGCATCGACGTGCGGCTGGACCGCTACTTCCGGGTCTTCGTCAATACCAAGTACACCCACATCGACCCGTCGCTGCAGCAGGACGAGCTGACCTCGCTGGTGGAGCCGGAGGCGGACGAACCCTTCGTGCTGCACCCCGGCGAGTTCGTGCTCGGCTCGACGTTCGAGCAGGTTACGTTGCCCGATGATCTGGCCGGGCGCTTAGAAGGCAAATCAAGCCTCGGCCGTCTTGGGTTGCTCACGCACTCCACTGCGGGCTTCATCGACCCCGGATTCACCGGCCACATCACCCTGGAGCTGTCCAATGTGGCCAACCTGCCGATCACCCTGTGGCCTGGAATGAAGATCGGGCAACTGTGCCTGTTCCGGCTGTCCAGCCCGGCCGAGCACCCGTACGGCTCGCAGCAGGCCGGCTCGCGCTACCAGGGCCAGCGCGGCCCCACCCCGTCCCGCGCCTACCTCAACTTCCACCGCATCGACACCGGCCGCTGACCCCCTTCCGGTCACCCGTGGACCCCGCCATTCGGAGCCGAATCGCACTTCTGGGTGGTCGAAAACCGCTATTCGGAGCCCGAATCGCACTTCTGGAGCGCCCAGGACAGTTATTCGGAGCCAAATGGCGGTTTCTGGGGCTCGGGGGGAGCGGCCTGCTGGTCGAGCTTTCCGGTGGGGGCTGCGCGCTTAACGCTGGCGAGCAGGAGCTGGGCGACGTCGAGCACCTCGGTGGTCCGGCCCGCCGCGCCCTCGCTTTCCCGGGTGGTCAGCCCGTCGGTGAGCATCACCCGGCAGAACGGGCAACCGGTGGCGATCGTCGAGGTCTCGGTGGCGATCGCCTCGTCAACCCGGTCCAGGTTGACCCGCTTGCCGATGCGCTCCTCCATCCACATCCGCGCGCCGCCGGCCCCGCAGCAAAAGGACCGGTCGGCGTGCCGGGGCATCTCGGTCAGCGCCGCACCGGAGGCCCCGACCAGCTCCCGCGGCGGGGTGTACACCTCGTTGTGCCGCCCCAGGTAGCACGGGTCGTGGTAGGTCACGTCCGGCCTGGCGCCGTCCGCGGCCGGCACCGGCACCAGCCTGCCCTCCCGGACCAGTTGGTTGAGCAGTTGGGTGTGGTGCATCACCTCGTAGTGCCCGTCGAGCTGCGGGTACTCCCGGCCGAGGGTGTTGAAGCAGTGCGGACAGGTGGTGACGATCTTGCGACGGCCCGGCTCGCGGCCGTCGAACACCATGTTGAGCACCTCGACGTTCTGCTGCGCGAGCAGTTGGAACACGAACTCGTTGCCGGCCCGGCGGGCCGGGTCGCCGGTGCAGGTCTCGCCGTCGCCGAGCACCACGTAGTTCACCCCGGCGCGGTGCAGCAGCTCGGCGGTGGCTCGGACGGTCTTGCGGGCGTTGTCGTCGTAGGCGCCCGCACAGCCGATCCAGAACAGGTACTCGACGTCGTCGGGCAGCGTGTCCTCGGTGAGCACCGGCACCTCGAAGTCCAGGCCCTTGGCCCAGTCCAGCCGGGCCGCGGCGTTCTGCCCCCACGGGTTGCCCTTGTTCTCCAGGTTGCGGAACAGCGTGCCCAGCTCGGTGGGGAACTCCGACTCGATCAGCACCTGGTAGCGGCGCATGTCGACGATGTGGTCGACGTGCTCGATGTCCACCGGGCACTGCTCCACGCACGCCCCGCAGGTGGTGCACGACCACAGCACGTCGGGATCGATCACGCCGCCGACCTCGGCGCTGCCCACCAGCGGGCGGGCCGCCTGGGCGGGACCCGATCCGGGGACCCGGCCGAACCCGGACTCCGGGACGTGGTTCCCCGCGCCGTGACCCACCTGACCGTTGCCCCCCGGACCGGCCCCGGCCTGCCCATCACCGGCGGCCAACGCGAGCACGTCGATGTCGGCGTGGTCGGGCACCTCCTGGTCGCCCAGCAGGTAGGGCGCCTTGGCGAACAGGTGATCCCGCAGATCCATGATCACCAGCTTGGGGGACAGCGGCTTGCCGGTGTTCCACGCCGGGCACTGGCTCTGGCAGCGGCCGCACTCGGTGCAGGTGGTGAAGTCCAGCATGCCCTTCCAGGTGAAGTCCTCGACCTTGCCGCGGCCGAAGACGTCGTCCTCGCCGGGGTCGGAGAAGTCGATCTGCTTGCCGCCCGACTCCATCGGCAGCAGCGGGCCGAGCGCGGTGGGCAGCCGCTTGGCCGAGACGTTGACCGGCGCGAGGAAGATGTGCAGGTGCTTGGAGTGCAGCACCAGGATCAGGAAGGCCAGCATGACGCCGAGGTGCAGCAGCAGGCCAACCGTCTCCAGCACCTCGTTGGCACCGGGGCCCAGCGGGGCGAGCAGCGCACCCACCGCTTCCGAGGCGAACGCACCGGATTGGTAGGGGAAGGTGCCGGTGTTCACCGCGGTGCCGCGAAACAGCAGCATCGTCCAGACCACGTTGAAGATCATGAACAGGATGAGCCAGGCGCCGCCGGTGTGCGACCCGTAGAACCGGGAGGCCCGGTGCCGCCGCTGCGGGGCCTGCCGCACCCGGATGAGCGCGAAGGCGACGACCGAGACGAGCACCGCGAGGGCGATGAAGTCCTGGGCGAAGCCCAGCACCGGCCAGCGGCCGATGAGCGGGATGGCGAAGTGCTCGTCGAACAGCGCCCCGTATGCCTCGACGTACACGGTGATCAGGATGACGAAGCCCCAGAAGGTGACGAAGTGCGCCAGCCCCGGGACCGTCCATTTCAGCAGCCGCCGCTGCCCGAACACCTCGACCAGTTGCGCCCGCAGCCGCTTGCCCAGCTCGGCGGCTCGGCCGGGGGCCGGCTGCCCGGACCGGATCAGGGCGTAGAGCCACCGCACCCGCCGGGCGGCGAACACCAGGGTCAGGACCGTGAGCCCCAGACCGATCACTAGGCGCGCTGCCATCACGGCGTCCACCTCCGCGGTGCGCTTCTCTTGTTTGTTGCAGCCTAGGCCCGCCCCCTGGGGGAGGACCTTCGGACGACTCCTGCTGCAGGCTACGACCGGTTACTCGCCGGTAGCCACCGAAACCGGGGTGAACGCGATCACTACCGCTGCCGCGCTGGGTGTCACCGGTCGCCGTCACCTGATGTATGGTGACGGTGTGCATCGGACTCAGATCTATCTCGACGACCACGAAGTGGCTCTGTTGAGCCAGGAGTCGGCGCGTACGGGTGCGTCCCGCTCGGAACTGATTCGGCGAGCGATACGCACCCAGTACGGGGTCGACACCCCGGAGGGTCGCCTTGCCGCACTCCGTGCCTCGGCCGGTACCTGGGGGGATCGGTCCGGCACCGGAGCCGATTACGTCGAGGAGTTGCGGGGCGATCTGGGCCAGCGGTTGGAGCAGGTCGGTCTGCAGTGAAGTTGCTCGACACCTCGGTGGCCGTGGACCACCTGCGTGGTTACCGCCCGGCGACATTACTGATCGAAGATCTTGTCAGGTCCCGCGATTCGCTGGTCGCCAGCGAACTCACCCGCTTCGAGCTGCTGGCGGGCGCGCGTCCGGACGAGCACGATGACCTGGAAAGCTTCTTTTCGGTGCTGGACTGGATCCCGGTGACCGAGGACGTCACGCGTCGTGCCGGTGAGTTCGCCCGCACCTACCGGCGCAGCCACTCGGGAATCGGGGTGGTCGGCTATCTGCTCGCGGGCACGGTATGCGCAGTGAGCGCAGAGCTGGTGACGATCAACGTCCGGCACTTTCCCATGTTCGACGATCTCCGCCCACCTTACGAGTACGGTCTACCGGAGCAGCGCGGTAGCCCCTGAGCGGGTATCCGCAAGGTCGGCGAGTGGGGCCGCTGCGCCCCCTCGACCCAGGTCGAGATCTACTTCTCCATCCTCCAGCGCAAGGTCCTCTGCCCCAACGACTTCACCACCCTGGACCAGGTCGAACAACGCCTCGCTGCCTTCGAGCAGCGCTACAACGCCACCGCCCGGCCTTTCCAGTGGAAGTTCACCCCAACCGATCTCGATGACCTGCTGGCCAGGATCGACCAGCACCAGCAACAGACCGCCTCGCATACCAGCCCTCAGGCCGCATAATCAACCCCGACGGACTTCCGGTGCCGACCACTTAGTCCAGATCGATCCGCTGCCCGTGGGGGGTCACGGTGAACCGCCAGCGGTCCGCGCCGGGCCTGCCTTGGTCCACCCACCACTGGTAGGCGGCTTCCACCTCATCCCACAGCCGCCGGGGACCGTGCTGGCGCACGGTATACGGGGGACCACTGGCGGGGTCGTAGTGCAGCCGGGCCCAGGACCGAGAGCGGTGATCGACCAGCCGTAAGGTGCCGGCATTGCTCTCCGGGTCTGGTGACGGGAAGTAGTCCGACCGGCAACCCGGTACCCGCGTCCCGATCGCGATGACCGCGCCAGGCGAGTAGCTACCGCTGGCCGTCTCGGCCGGGTGTAGTTCCGTCTCGGTGATGCTCGCCTGATCGTATTCGTTGAGATCCTTGATGACCTGCCGGCTTCGGTGAGCGCGTTGATCTCGCAGCATCATGAAACTCACATCGTCGACGGCGTGCCCGGCCGCAGTGCCGTCCTCGCCGACGGTGAGTGCGAGCAGCAACCCGCAGTAATCCAAGGCCCAGGATGGGGCCACGATCCGCCCGCCCGGACGAGTCTGCGCCACCCAGGGGTACGGCAGGTACCTGGCCGCGGCAGTGGCGATCACGCGGTCGTAGGGAGCCCCGGCCGGGTACCCCAGCGATCCGTCCCCGATCACCGTGGTGATCTCGCCGAAGCCTGCCCGCGACAGCGCTTGACGGGCGTGGCCGGCCACCTCGGGGTCGACCTCGATGGTGGTCACCCGCTCGGCGCCGAGGCGGTGCGCCAGCAATGCGGCATTCCACCCCGTGCCGGTCCCGATCTCCAAGACCCGCTCACCACCGCGCACGTCCAGATGTTTGAGCATCAGGGCGACCACCTTCGGCTGGCTGGCCGAGCTGGTCGGAAGGTCACCGTCGTCACCGGGACCCAACGGACAGCCGTCGTCGACCTGGGTGATCACCGAATCGTCGCCGGCGGCCAATGCCAGCCACCGGTCCGGGTCCACGGCCCGGCGCACGGGCCGCATGACCCCGTCCACCTCGCGCCAGATGACATCGGGAATGAACTGCACCCGGGGCACCGCGAGGAATGCCGGCCGCCAGTCCGGCGTCAGCTCACCGCTCGCTACGAGCTCATCGGCGAAGCGCTCGTCCATGCCTCACTGTCCCCGCTTGCCCGGCTTCGGCTCACGCACGGTGTCCGGGTTGATCGGCGTGGTGGGCTGCCCGTCGGTGTCGCGTTTCTCCTGTTCCTTGTCACCGTGCTTGTCACTCATGGTGCCTCGCTCTTTCGCCTGGTGTCGTGGTGGCTCTGGCCCTGGTGGCAGGCCGGAAGCGGCGACGCAGCAGCCACGCCACCAGTCCGCGCCGGCGGTGCGAGGCGACGGCCGTGGTGCTGCGATGCAGGGCGGTCTCGCAGTCCAGGCAGGTCGGGCCCCGTGGGACCACGAGGGGTGCGGCCACGGCGAGATGTCCGCAAAGCGCGACGTACTCACCGTGGCCTGCCGCCAGCCCGGCCGCCGTGGCGTGCTCGCTGATGAGATGGTCGCGTCCGTCAGCCGTGCTGGTCAGCGTCGCGGGACGCGCAGTGCCGCCGCGGCGGATCTGGTCTACCGTGGGCATGGCAAAGCCCTTTCGTCATCGGTGGGGTTTGCATCGGCCTCGGCGGGTGCCACCGCCGGGGCCTTCTCTCTGCTCTCTGCTGCTATGCCTGGTCATCGAGGTCCTATCACTCCGCTCCAGCGGTTTCTGTGATCATCTGGTCGAGATCGACGTCAAATCACCCGGTCTCGACCCGGCCGGGTTGCCCGCCGACCATCACCGGCGGTAGTGCACCTATCTGACCGAGACGATCAGACTGCGACAAGGCGTATGCGCAAGATTGCGCGAGCAGTTGACCAGCACCTGGGGAGCTGAAACGATGACCCACCTGGCAATCTTGCACATATGGAGGACACTGTGAAGCTCACGATCCTCGGAGTAGCGAGCAATAACGGCGGCTCACCGACGCTGTTAGGCACCGACCGCGACACCTACCTCGTCCAAGGCTGGAAGGTGCTGGATGCTGAGACGTTGGCCCAACTGAATCTCCCCGAGCATGAAACGGTCGTCGAGGTGCCTAAGGCCCTGTTTCGCTTCCTGCCGCCCGGGGGGGCTAGTGGCTGACCTGATCAGCGGCAAAGCTTTCGGCCACTTGTTTCGCACCTTCGGACACTCCGCGCGCCGCTTGGAGACCCGAGATCGCTACCGTGACCCGGAGGAATACGAAGCCTTTGCTCGATACCTGGCTGGCAGTCCGGAAGATCCCAGCTATGTGGCCTCACGAGACTACTGGCTGGACGGCACTGTGCGGACGGCGATCGACGCTGGCCGGTGTTTCGCGCGGGTCCGCGTCGTGCCCGAACCGCTGACCCCCTATCTGCGCTTCGGCCTGTATCACTGCGCCTTCAATGTCGAAGCCGGCGAAGACATCCGCTACCTGACCCGGGACCGAGCGAACGCACTCGACCTGCCGGGTCATGATTTCTGGCTTTTCGACGAGGAGCGCTTGGCCCTGCTGTGGTTCACCAGCGATGACCGGCTGCTCGGGGCGCAGGTCATCACCGAGCCACCAGTGGTGCGCCAGCACACGCGTTGGCTCGACCTGGCCGAGGCGCACGCCACACCGTACCGTGACTACCTGGCGGCCGATCCCAGCCGAGCCATGCCGCCGGGAGGCGTCTAATCACCCCTGCGGACGGGCGTGTGCAGTTCGGCCGCCGGCTTCGGATACTGCGCGAGGACGCCCGGCTGACCGGCAAGGATCTGGCTGCCCGGCTGGGCTGGGCCCAGTCCAAGGTCTCTCGACTGGAGAACGGCAAGCAGACCGCCACCCTTGACGACGTCGAAGCCTGGGCACAGGCGGTTCGGGCCTCCGCCGAGCAACGTGCCACTCTGGTCGCCGAGCTGCGCGATATGCGCTTCGAATACGCGACCTGGAAATATCAGCTACGCTCCGGCACCGCCCGGCGGCAGCGCGCCAACCTCCCGCTGGAGGCCAACGCGGCCCTGGTGCGGGTGTTCGTTCCAGACATGATTCCCGGATTGCTGCAGACCGCAGAGTACGCGCGACATGTCTTCGCCCGGCTGGTCAACCTGCACGGAATCCCCAACGACATCGAAGAAGGCGTCCGGACCCGCATGCAACGCCAGCAGGTGCTCTACGACCCCACCAAACGCTTCCGATTCCTGCTCACCGAAGCAGCCCTGCATTACCGCATCTGCCCACCCTCCGTGCTACGAGGGCAACTCGACCGGCTGTCAGCGGCTGCCGGCCTGAATACCATCACGATCGCAATCATCCCGTTCAGGGCCACCCTGCCCGTGGTGCCTTCACACGCCTTCACCATGTTCGACGACACCCTGGTACTGGTAGAGACGATCGGAGCAGAACTCTCATTCAGAGCATCCGAAGAGAGAGCGCTGTATATCGACGTGTTCGAACGACTGTGGAAAGTAGGAGTGCAGGACCACAATGCTACAGCGCTGATCAACAAGGTAATCGAAGAACTGCAGCAGTGACTGCAGCGCCCGACGGCACGGTACACGCTCTAGATCCATTTCGATTCGGCGCCCGTCTGGAGTAACTGAAGAAGCGCTCGGGTGGGGAGTTGGCTCAGGACGAGACGAACAGGTAAGCGCAGCCGTGGACCGGGCCGATCAGCGAGAAGACGGCTTCCCCGTGCACGGTGGCGAGGTTGGCCAGCAGCACGAGCAAGGTGATGGCCTCGACATCGGCGGTGAGCCGCAGGAGCTGCCAGGAGGAGCGCACGGATCAGACTCCAGCGCGTCAGACTCCGGCGCGTCAGACTCCGGCGCGCGGGGGCGCTGGCCTGCAGCGGCGGGGGTCTGGCGGGTCCGCCGGGAACACCGCAGGCTCGGTGCGGCGTTACAGGTGCAGGAAGGTTGAGTGCGGTAGGCTCAATCGACCGGTTGACGACCCAGCGTCGTCGCCAGCAGACTTGAGTCAACGACAGTCAAGTTCGAAAGGGTTGCTCAACATGGCTCGTGCGGTCGGCATCGACCTTGGAACCACCAACTCCGTCGTGGCCGTCCTGGAGGGCGGCGAGCCCACGGTGATCGCGAACTCGGAGGGCTCGCGGACCACGCCCTCGGTGGTGGCCTTCGCCAAGAACGGCGAGGTGCTCGTCGGCCAGTCGGCAAAGAACCAGGCGGTCACCAACGTGGACCGCACCATCCGCTCGGTCAAGCGGCACATGGGCACCGCCTGGTCGACCACGATCGACGGGAAGAAGTACACCGCGCAGGAGATCAGCGCCCGGGTGCTGATGAAGCTCAAGCGCGACGCCGAGTCCTACCTCGGTGAGGACATCACCGACGCGGTGATCACTGTCCCGGCCTACTTCGAGGACGCCCAGCGCCAGGCCACCAAGGAGGCCGGCCAGATCGCGGGCCTGAACGTGCTGCGGATCGTCAACGAGCCCACCGCGGCCGCGCTGGCCTACGGCCTGGACAAGGGCGAGAAGGAGCAGACCATCCTGGTGTTCGACCTGGGTGGCGGCACGTTTGACGTGTCCCTGCTGGAGATCGGTGAAGGGGTGGTCGAGGTGCGCGCCACCTCCGGGGACAACCACCTCGGTGGGGACGACTGGGACCAGCGGATCATCGACTGGCTGGTGGACAAGTTCAAGGCATCCCAGGGCATCGACCTGACCCGGGACAAGATGGCCATGCAGCGGCTGCGCGAGGCCGCGGAGAAGGCCAAGATCGAGCTGTCCAGCTCGTCCAGCGCGACGATCAACCTGCCCTACATCACCGTGGACGCGGACAAGAACCCGCTGTTCCTCGACGAGACCCTGTCCCGTGCGGAGTTCCAGCGGATCACCGCCGACCTGCTGGACCGCTGCCGCGCCCCGTTCCGCAACGTGATCAAGGACGCGGGCATCTCGGTCGGTCAGATCCACCATGTGGTGCTGGTCGGTGGCTCCACCCGGATGCCCGCGGTCAACGACCTGGTCAAGGAGCTGACCGGCGGCAAGGAGCCGAACAAGGGCGTCAACCCCGACGAGGTCGTCGCGGTGGGTGCCGCGCTGCAGGCCGGGGTGCTCAAGGGTGAGGTCAAGGACGTCCTGCTGCTCGACGTCACCCCGCTGTCGCTGGGCATCGAGACCAAGGGTGGGGTGATGACCAAGCTCATCGAGCGCAACACGACCATCCCCACCAAGCGCTCGGAGATCTTCACCACGGCTGATGACAACCAGCCGAGCGTGCAGATCCAGGTCTACCAGGGTGAACGGGAGATCGCGGCCTACAACAAGAAGCTCGGCATGTTCGAGCTGACCGGGCTGCCCCCGGCACCGCGGGGCATCCCGCAGATCGAGGTCACCTTCGACATCGACGCCAACGGCATCGTCAACGTCTCGGCCAAGGACATGGGCACCGGCAAGAGCCAGGCCATGACCATCACCGGTGGGTCCGCGCTGCCCAAGGAAGAGATCGACCGGATGATGCACGACGCCGAGCTGCACGCCGAGGAGGACCGCAAGCGCCGCGAGGAGGCCGAGACCCGCAACCAGGCGGAGTCGCTGGTCTACCAGACCGAGAAGTTCGTCAAGGAGAACGACGAGAAGCTGCCGTCGGACGTCAAGGACAAGGTGAACGCCGCGCTGGGCGAGGCTCAGGAGGCGCTCAAGGGCACTGACACGGCGGCGATCCGGGCGGCGATGGAAAAGCTCGCCACCGAGTCCCAGGCGCTGGGTCAGGCGCTGTACAGCAACCCGCCCGGTTCGGCAGAGCCGTCGGGTGACGGTGCGTCCGCCGGCGGATCGACCGCTTCGGGTGCCGAGGATGTCGTCGACGCCGAGATCGTCGACGACGAGCCGGGGGGCGGCAAGAAGTGAGCTGGCGACCCGACTCTGTTGAGGGAGGTGCCGGTGACGAGCAGCCGAGGGTCGTGGTGCGAGACAAGCGGAGGATCGATCCGGTGACCGGAGAGATTCGCGTCCCCCCGGCGGGCCAGCAACCCGCCGGGGGTGGCGTCCAAGTCGGTGAGAAGGGCTCCGCCGAGGCTGCGGCAGGGGGCGCCGATGAGGAGCTGGCGGCCCTGCGCTCCGAGCTGGCCGAGCGAACCGGGGACCTGCAGCGCATCACGGCGGAGTACAGCAACTACCGCCGCCGGGTGGAACGGGACCGCCAGGCCGTGGTCACCTTCGCCAAGGCGCAGGTGGCCGGCGAGCTGCTCACCGTGCTCGACGACATCGAACGCGCCGAGGCGCACGGCGACCTGTCCGGGGCGTTCAAGTCCGTCGCGGACAAGCTGGTGGCCGGGCTGATGGCACACGGGCTGGAGGCGTTCGGTGCCACTGGGGACGACTTCAACCCGGACCTGCACGAGGCGGTGCAGCACAGCACCTCCCCGGACGTTGAAGGGCCCACGGTCACCGCCGTGCTGCGCCGCGGCTACCGCTTCGGTGAGCGGGTGCTCCGCCCGGCGATGGTGGTGGTGACCGACGCCGAGCCGCCGGGCACCGTCGACTCCGTGCACGCTGAGGTATCCCGGGACGCGGCGACGTTCAGCGGTACCGGCGCCCCGCCCGGCGGCACCGGCGATCTCCCCGACGGTTCGGACACTGCTGCGCACAGCGGTTCGAACGGCACCGCCGGCCCGACCCAGGAGCACTGATGATCGGAGGAGGTGTTCGGTGAGCGCCCGGGAATGGCTCGAGAAGGACTTCTACGCCGAGCTGGGCGTCTCCTCCTCCGCGTCCGCAGAGGACATCAAGAAGGCGTACCGCAAGCTTGCCCGGGAGCTGCACCCGGACGCCAATCCGGGCGACGCCCGGGCTGAGGCGCGTTTCAAGTCGGTGTCCGAGGCATACGGGGTGCTGTCCGATCCGGAGAAACGCAAGCAGTACGACGAGGCGCGCAGCCTGTTCGGCGGCGGCTTCCGGCCCGGTGGCGGCGGGTTCGGCGGCCCTGGCGGGTTCGACCTCGGTGACATTTTCGGGTCCCCGGCGGGTCAGCCCGGCGCTGCCGGTGGCCTCGGCGACCTGCTCGGCGGGCTGTTCACCAACCGCGGCGCGGGCGCTGGCCGGTATGCCGGGGGGACCCGCCCACGGCGCGGCGCCGACGTCGAGACCGAGGTCTGGATCGACTTCACCGAGGCGGTCCGAGGTGCCACCGTGCCGCTTCGGCTGTCCAGCCCGTCCAGTTGCGGCAGTTGTGGCGGCACCGGCGCCCGGGCCGGCACCACCCCGCGGAACTGTCCCACCTGCGATGGCTCCGGACTGGTCACCCGGAGCCAGGGTGCGTTCGCCTTCTCCGAGCCGTGCCGGGACTGCCGCGGCACCGGACGCATCGTGGACGACCCCTGTCTGGAGTGCGGCGGTCAGGGAGTGTCCACCCGTACCCGGGCGCTGACCATGCGGATCCCCCCCGGGGTCGCCGACCGCCAGCGCATCCGGCTGCCCGGGCAGGGGGATCCCGGGCTGCGCGGGGCACCCGCCGGGGATCTCTACGTGCTGGTGCACGTGCACCCGCATCCGGTGTTCGGGCGCTCCGGGACGGACCTCACGATGACGGTGCCGGTGTCGTTCCCCGAGCTTGTCATGGGCACCACGCTGACCGTGCCCACCCTGGACGGCACCGTGTCGCTCAGGGTTCCCCCAGGCACCGCCAGCGGGCGCACGCTGCGCGTGCGCGGCAAGGGCATCGCCGGGCGACACAGTCCGGGCGATCTGCTGGTGACCTTGCAGGTCGCCGTGCCCGCCAAGCTGGGGCAGGCCGCGAAGGAGGCGCTCGAGGCCTACGCGCAGGCCACTTCCGGGGACGACCCGCGGGCTGAATGGCTGATCCAGGCCCAGCGCAAGGGGGCGGCGCGATGATCGTCCCCACTCCGCCGGGGGCGAACGAGGACACTCCCGTCTTCGTCATCTCCGTGGCCGCCCAGTTGGCCGGGCTGCACGCCCAGACGCTGCGCAGCTACGACCGGATGGGGCTGGTGTCTCCGGGCCGCAGCCCCGGTGGCGGCCGGCGCTACTCGGCCCGCGACATCGCCCTGCTGCAGGAGGTGCAGCGGCTGTCCCAGGACTACGGGGTCAACCTGGCCGGGATCAAGCGGATCATCGAGCTGGAGAACCAGGTGGAGGCGTTGCGCTCCCGGTTGGCCGAGCTCGTCGACGAACTGGACGAGACGCGCGCCCAGCTTGCCGCAGCCCACGCTGCCGCTGATCGGGCCGCTGCCGCCGTGCACGCCTCCTACCGCCGCGACCTGGTCCCGGTGCGCCCCCCGGACCAGGCCGCCCTGGTCGTGTGGCGCCCCCCGCCGCGGCGCAGGTAGCCCCGCCGGAGCCGGCCAACTAGTCGAGGGTGAACGGGTCGTACTTGATCCGGTCGAGTGGGGTGCCGGCGACGAGCATCCGGGACACCGTGCCTCTGATCATGGCGGGGGAGCCGCAGATCAGCACCTCGTGCTCAGCCCACGCGCCCTGGCGGGTGACCGCGTCGGCGAGCGTTCCGTGCTCGGCGCCGGCCACCCCAGGGTCCTCCTCCAGCACGGGGATCACGCTCAGCCAGGGGTTCGTCGCGGCCATGGCGCTCAGCGTGTCGAGGTGGTAAAGGTCATCGCGGGTGCGACCGCCCACGAACAGATGCACCTTCGGGTTCTCCCCCCAGCGCGCGAGCTCCTCCAGGATGGCCCGCATCGGGGCGATCCCGGTACCACCGGCGATCATGAGGATGTTCCCGCCGGCGCGGCGGTCCACCGCCAGCCGCCCCATCGGCGAGCCCAGCCGCCAGATATCGCCGACCTGGGTGTGGCCGACGATCGACCGGCTGACCCAACCGCCCTCCACCGCGCGGATGTGGAACTCCATCGACCCGTCGGGGCGCGGGGCGTTCGCCGGGGAGAAGTAACGCCACAACCGGGGCCGCTGCGGGACCTCCACGCTGACGTACTGACCGGCCCGGTACGGCACCGGCTGGTCGGGCCGGACCCGCACAATGGCGAGATCCCAGGTCAGCCGCTGGTGGTCGGTGATCTCCGCAGTCCACCACGCCGGGTGCTCGTCGGCTTCGGCCGCCTCGAGCATGGTCCTGGCGATCAGGCCGAAGGCGTCCGCCCAGGCCTGCTCCACCTCGGGGGTCCACACGGCGCCCGCGTAGTGCCGCAACGCGCCGATCAGCGCGTGGCCCACCGCGTCGTAGTGCTCCGCGATGACCCCGAACTTGCGATGATCGCGGCCAAGTTGGCGCAGGAACGGCACCAGGTCGTCGGGCCGGTCGACCATCTGGACGACGTGCACCAGAGCCCGCAGCAGCCGGCTGCGTTGCACCTCCATGTTGGCCGCGAACAGCTCCCGGGTGGCCGGCGCGGTCGAGAAGAGTTTCCCGTAGAAGAAGCGGGCGACCTCTTCGGCGCACGGCTCGACTGCGGCGAAGCTCTCCCGGATGAGGCGGACCATGGTCGCAGCGCCAATGGGTTCGCGACCGGGCGGGGGGACTGGTCTCAGCGCAGCGTGGGCGGTCATGGTCCGGGCGCGTCTTCTCCAGATGAGGGGAGGGCTGGTGGGTGCTCGCGGAGCAGCAGTATGACACGGTATCGGCCGCCTCCCGGTAATCGACGGCGCTGCGCGGCCAGGTACCCGGATGGACCAGATTGAGTGGAACACGCTCAACTTTTCTGACGTTGGAGAGGGTAGGCCCGAGTAACGAGCCCTCCGGAAACCCGCGCGGGAGAGGAACGCTGCAGAGGATGGACGCCTTCAACCCCACGACCAAGACGCAGGCCGCCATCTCGTCGGCCGTGCAGGCCGCCGCGGTGGCGGGCAACCCGGACGTGACCGCGGCGCACCTGCTCGGAGCGCTGCTCGCGCAGGCCGACGGGATCGCGGCACCCCTGCTGGCCGCGGTCGGCGCGGACGCCGCCGCGGTGCGGGCGGAGCTGAAGGAGCTGACCCAGCGGCTGCCCTCGGCGACCGGTTCGACGGTGGCCGCCCCGCAGTTCGACCGGCAGGCGACCAGGGCGCTGAGCCACGCCCAGCAATTGACCACCGAGATGGGCGACTCCTACGTCTCCACCGAGCACCTGCTCGTCGGGCTGGCCGCCGACGGCGGCCCGGTCGGGCAACTGCTGCGCCGCCACGGCGCCACCCCGGACGCGCTGCGCGAGGCGTTCCAGTCGGTGCGCGGCTCGGCGCGGGTGTCCAGCCCCGACCCGGAGGGCACTTACCAGGCGCTGCAGAAGTACGGCGTCGACCTCACCGAGCAGGCCCGCAAGGGCGAGCTGGACCCGGTGATCGGCCGGGACGCCGAGATCCGCCGGGTGGTGCAGGTGCTGTCCCGGCGCACCAAGAACAACCCGGTGCTGATCGGCGAGCCCGGGGTGGGCAAGACCGCCATCGTCGAGGGCCTGGCCCAGCGCATCGTCGCCGGCGACGTCCCGGAGTCGTTGCGCAACAAGCGGGTCGTCGCGCTGGACCTCGGCTCGATGGTGGCCGGGGCTAAGTACCGCGGTGAGTTCGAGGAGCGGCTCAAGGCGGTGCTCAAAGAGATCACCGACTCGGCGGGCGAGATCATCACGTTCATCGACGAGCTGCACACCATCGTCGGGGCCGGGGCCGCCGGGGAGAGCACGATGGACGCCGGCAACATGATCAAGCCGATGTTGGCCCGCGGTGAGCTGCGGATGGTCGGCGCCACCACGCTGGACGAGTACCGCAAGCACGTCGAAAAGGACGCCGCGCTGGAGCGCCGGTTCCAGCAGGTGCTGATCGGCGAGCCGTCGGTGGAGGACACCATCGGCATCCTGCGCGGGCTGAAGGAGCGCTACGAGGTGCACCACGGCGTGCGGATCACCGACGCCGCGCTGGTCGCCGCCGCGACCCTGTCCGACCGCTACATCACCGCCCGGTTCCTCCCGGACAAGGCGATCGACCTGGTCGACGAGGCCGCGTCCCGGCTCCGGATGGAGATCGACTCGCGGCCGGTGGAGATCGACGAGGTGGAGCGCGCGGTGCGCCGGCTGGAGATCGAGGAGATGGCGCTGGGCAAGGAGTCCGACCCGGCCTCGGTGCAGCGGCTGGCCACCTTGCGGGCCGAGCTGGCCGACAAGCGGGAGCAACTGGCCGAGCTGTCCACCCGCTGGCAGAACGAGAAGAACGCCATCGAGACCACCCGCGAGCTCAAGGAGCAGCTCGAGCAGCTTCGCGGGGAGTCCGAGCGGGCCGAGCGCGACGGTGACCTCGGCCGGGCCGCCGAGCTGCGCTACGGCAAGATCCCGGCCCTGGAGCGCCAGCTCGCCGAGGCCACCGAGAAGGCCCGGGACCCGCAGGTGATGCTCAAGGAGGAGGTCGGCCCGGACGACGTCGCCGACGTGGTGAGCTCCTGGACCGGCATCCCCGCCGGGCGGTTGCTGGAAGGTGAGACCGCCAAGCTGCTGCGGATGGAGCAGGCACTGCGTCGTCGGGTGGTCGGGCAGGACGAGGCGGTGCGCGCGGTGTCCGACGCGGTGCGCCGGGCCCGGGCCGGAGTCGCCGACCCGGACCGCCCCACCGGCTCGTTCCTGTTCCTGGGACCCACCGGGGTCGGCAAGACCGAGCTGGCCAAGGCGCTGGCCGAGTTCCTGTTCGACGACGAGCGCGCCATGGTGCGCATCGACATGAGCGAGTACTCCGAGAAGCACTCGGTGGCCCGGCTGGTCGGCGCCCCGCCCGGCTACATCGGCTACGACCAGGGCGGGCAGCTCACCGAGGCGGTCCGGCGCAGGCCCTACAGCGTGGTGCTGTTCGACGAGGTGGAAAAGGCCCACTCGGACGTCTTTGACGTGCTGCTGGCGGTGCTTGACGACGGGCGGCTGACCGACGGGCAGGGCCGCACGGTGGACTTCCGCAACACCATCCTGGTGCTCACCTCCAACCTGGGCTCGGCGGCGCTGGCCGACACCGCGCTGAACGAGCAGCAGCGCACCAACGCGGTGCTCGCCGCGGTCCGCGCCCACTTCAAGCCCGAGTTCCTCAACCGGCTGGACGACCTGGTGGTGTTCCACGCCCTGTCCACCGAGGAACTCACCGCGATCGTGGACATCCAGATCGGGCAGCTTGCCCGACGGCTGGCCGCCCGGCGGCTGGAGCTGGAGGTCACCGACGCGGCCCGGGAGTGGCTGGCGATGAACGGCTTCGACCCGCTGTACGGGGCGCGCCCGCTGCGCCGGCTGGTGCAGTCCGCGATCGGCGACCAGCTCGCCAAGGCACTGCTCGCGGGCGAGATCACCGACGGCGACACCATCCGGGTCGACCTCGACGAGACGGGTGTCGGCGGCACCGGAGCCCTCACCGTCACCCGCGCCTGACCCCCCTCCCCAACACACAAGGCGACTAACAAGGCGACAAGTGGTACGATGAGCTGGTGGCCAAGCAGAAGGTGTCGGTGACCCTCTCACCCGAGCGGCTGGACAGAGCCCGTGCGGTCACCGGAACGGCCAACCTCTCCGAGTTGCTCGAGCTCGCGCTCGACGCGCTCGTCGAGCGCGAGCTCGAGCGCCGTTGGTTGGCCGCTCACGAACACGAAACCAACGACGATCTGCCTGGCGAGGTGCCGATCGACCTTGCCGAGGTTCCCTGGCAGGGACGGTGAACCCACCCTTACCTCATCACGGTGAGATCTGGTGGGCTGAGGTGCCGGGCGACAAGGTCCGTCCAGTGCTGGTGCTCACCCGGGAACGATTCATCGCGCGGTTACACTCGGTGCTTGTGGCCCCCGTGACCAGCCGCGTGCGGCAGATCCCGACGGAGGTCCCGTTGAATGAGCAGGATGGCCTGCCGCACGCCTGCGCCGTGAACTTCGACAACGTCTTTACCCTGCGACGCGAACGGCTGCGCGAGCGAATCACCGTCCTTCGCACGGATCGTTGGGACGAGGTCTGCCGGTCCTACCGGTTCGCGATCGGCTGCTGACCGGGCCTGCCGCGCCGACCCTGGGCAGGCCTGCCGAGGCTCTCATAGACACCGCCAGACCGTCTGGTCCGCTTCCGCGGAGTAGGACTGCCATATCACCGGCGCTAAGGAGTCGCCTCACGCGATCTCCGAGCACGCGCGAGCCGGGCGTCGGCTCGTCGAACTCCCGGTTGAAGTCGTGCAGGAGCTGACCGATGGTCTCGGCGTCTGCGACGCCCGCGCAATGGACGCTGAGATCGACCCCTTCTGATGCGACCATACGACGATCAATTTACTCCCAGTGCTCCCCATCCGACCAGGTCCACCACCGTCCGTGACCCTGGTCCCTGCTGGTGCGTGCCGACTACCGCCAGATCCCGCTCGGTGCCGGACTAATCGACACCGCATCGCCGGTGCAGACAGCTACAACCGGATCTTGAACCAGCATAGACTGAAACCCTCAGCCGACTTTTCGGCCGGTTGAGGATTTCTTGTTTTCTCTGGCTCTGAGGCCGGCGAGAACGGGGGAACGCTATCCAGCCGACACCGGCCTCGACCCCCGCAGCGCCTGCTGACCTCGCCTCACCCCACGGCCTGTTTCTCCTCGGCTACCTCGATGACATGGCGGCGGGGTGCGGTTGCACCGGGCTACGCCGCGATCATGACTGTCGTAGGTACTGTTCCAACGCCTCTCGTGCGAGTGCTGAGACGGTTTTGCCTTCCCGCTCTGCGGCGTCCACTGCCTGGCGGTGAAGCTGGTCTGGGAGTCTGAAGGTCACCTGCGGGGAATGGATGCTCCCTCCAGACAAGGAAGGACGGCCACGACGCACCTCACTCGGCTCAACGGGAGCATCCTCGTCCAGGATGTCGGCTAGCGCTCGCTTCACGTACTCGCTGGTGATGCGGTTGCCGTGACGATCCCGGACATCCTCGCGTTCGAGGTCTACCTCGGACTCTTCGGTGTGCTGCTCGCCCATCACTCCTCCTTCCACGCCTGGGTGTAGTAAGGCCGGAACTTCGCTTGCAGGTCTTGTACGTGGATGACGAGCAGGCAGTCCGGCAGGCGGACGGCGACAACCTCAAGCGCGCAACCCGTTTGATCGTCACCGAGGAACACCCACCTGTCATCGATTCCCGGATCAGGGGCCGGCAGGGTAAGGGTGACCACCGGGTTATCGATGACGTAGCGGGCACGGCCGGCGGAGACCCGGTGCTTGCGCGCTGCTTGGGTGAACCGGATCCGCACCCCTCTATTATGCACTGCACAAAACTCTGCTGCAAGGAGGCTCGTACCGCTGGGCGGACAGCGTGGTGCCGCGGGGCAGGTCGGTGGCCAGTGGCTGGAGGGTGTACGCGAGCAGGGGCCGGGCAAGTTCGTGTGCCTGGGCCGCGACCGGATCGGTGCCCGGGGTGAACGGGGTGAGGGTGGCCCAGCCCGGTTCGCCGGCCATGGCGGGCACCAGACCGGCACCCACCAGGGAGGACTTCCCGCACCCGGAGGGGGAGCCGGTGACGCTCGCGGAAGACCGCCTCGTCCACGCCTGTGCTCTCCTGCGGCGGGAAGAACACCTTGAGGGTCACGTGAGCTCGACGTGCTGCTGGCGGTGCTCGACGACGGGCGGTTGACCGACGGCGAAGGCCGCACGGTGGACTTCCGCAACACCATCCTGTGATCACCTCCAACCTGGGCTCGGTGGCCATCGCCGATGCCCGGCTGGACGAGCAGGACCCCGTGCTGGCCGCGGTGCGCTCCCATTTCAAGCCCGAGTTCTCAACCGGCTCGACGACCTGGTGGTCTTCCACGCGCTGAACACCGCCAACCTGACCACCATCGTGGACATCCAGCTCGGCCGGCTGGCCCGCCGGCTGGCCGCCCGGCGCCTGACCCTCGACGTCACCGACGCCGCCCGGGAATGGCTGGCCATGAACGGCTTCGACCCGCTCTACGGGGCGCGCCCGCTGCGCCGGCTGATCCAGTCCGCGATCGGCGATCAACTGGCCCGGGCGCTGCTCTCCGGTGAGATCACCGACGGCGACACCGTCCGGGTGGACCTAGACGACACCACCGCCGCCGGCACCGGAGCCCTCACCGTCCCCCGCGCTGACCCGCCTGGGCGCGCTGCGCGGGTGGGCGGGCCCACCCGCGCAGGCCCTCTCGAGCGCCATTCGGATCCGAATCGCCCTCCAGCCACCTCGGCGCAGGGCCATTCGGATCCGAATCGCCCACGATCACGTGTCGGATGCCCGCTGGCACCGCCCTGCGCCATACTTGGGTCATGCGAACTGAGCCACTGGATGACGCCGACCCAATCGGCCCCCTCGCCGACGAGGTCGAGGCAGGCCGCGGTCCAGTCGCCCTCGTCCGTCCTGGCCACCAGCCGGTGGTGCTGATCTCCGCCGAGCACTGGGCGCATCTTCTGGAGCTGGAGTCCCAGGAAGAGACCGCGTGGTGGAGGCGTGACGCTGCCGAGCGAGCCGAGCACGGAGAAGCTCCTGAGGACGGCGAAGATGAGCCCGGCATTGACGAGACAGAATTCCGCCGCCGCTTCGCGCACCTGCTCCCGCCGACCAGCGGCGTGGCGTGACCACGGCCGATGAACGTGATGCCGTTGACAGACGCTGGGGCCTGGAGGTCCGGAGACGCGCACAGCGGCAGCTCGCCCGACTCCCGGAGAAGATAGCGACGGCGGCGGCCGAGTTCATTACCGGGCCGCTACTGGACAACCCGCTTCGGGTCGGCATCCGCTTCGCGACGAGTACGACGGGCAGTACTCGGCCCGCCGCGGGCGCGATTGGCGCGTCCGCTACCGCCTCGACCGCGGCGCTCATACTGTTATCGTTCTTGACGTCTCACACAGATCCGATACATACGGCACGTGAGAACCTGCACAACGCCGGACGCTGCTCGCGGTCGAGATCGTTTCATCTGGGGGTTTCGCGGATCGGTAATCTATTAGTTTCGTGGGAGGGATCTGTAGTGCGCTTGCCAGGGCCACGATCTCGGAGAGGGTAAGGTCACGCTGTCCGCGCTCGACGCGATGCAGGGTGGTGTGGCTCATCCCAGCCAGCCCGGCGATGACCCGCAGCGACTTGTCACGGGCTTTGCGGATTCGCCGGATGTGCAGGCCGAGCGTGCGCGTAGCGTCCCTCGCGGCACACTTGTTCACCGCGACGAGCCTCCGCCGAGACATCCCAGGGCTTTAATTGTCAAGCAGCAACTTGTTGATCTTCGTTGGTGGTGGTGGGCCAGGCGGTGGCTTCGTCGTAGA
>DASTLT010000151.1:0-14726 GCA_035714625.1 Pseudonocardiaceae bacterium
CGACGAGACCGACCCGTCATACCCATCTGACTTGAGTACAGCGAGAAGCTCGGCGCGATCCTGTTCAGAGAGTTTCATGGAACACATTATCCACATCCGGCATAGGGATGTAAAGATCTACGTTTTATGAGACACTAGTGAATTTGCGGCAGTGCTCATCGAAGCCGCGCAGCGATTGCCCCAGGAAGTCCTCGATGTGTTCTCTGATGCAACTCGGCAGGCCGCTGGCCTCGCCGGTGACCCGCCTGACGAGATTCATCTGGTTCGAGCTGCGCTGGCCAGCCGTTCTGCATTTAACGTCCTACGGGTTTGCCCTCGGCGGCTCCGGGTACTGGTAAACCATCAGCGTGGGTTGTGGGTGGCTCTTGTGGCAGTCTCAGCCGAACGAGTTCCCCCTTGGAGGGCAGATGACCGGTTTCCTCGGATCGGGGGGCGGCGAACCCCCGGACGATTTCTACTCCCGCTTCCTGGGCAGCGGGCCGGGCCGCCCGGCGCGGATCGACTTCGAGCGGCTGCTCACCCAGCCGGCGCGAGCCCTGCTCACCGCGGCTGCTCGGCACTCCGCCGAGCGGGGCGGTACCGACTTGGACACCGATCACCTGCTGTGGGCGGCCACCCAGGTGGAGCCGACCAGGACCCTGATCGCCCGCACCGGGGCCGATCCGGAAGCGCTGGCCCGCCAGGCCGACGAGCTGCGCTCCCCGGCGCCGCCGGTGCGGACGCCACCTGCGCTGACCCCGGGGAGCAAACGGGCGCTGCTCGAATCGCACCAGATCTCCCGCGCGCTGGGGTCGTCCTACATCGGCCCGGAGCACCTGCTGCTCGCCCTGACCGCGAACCCGGAGACCGCCGCGGGACGGGTCCTGCGCGACGCCCGGGTCACTCCCGAGTCGTTGCAGCAGGCCGCCGCAGGCGCCAACCGGGGCGGTCCGGCCGCGCCGGCACCGGCCGGCGCCGCGACCGGGACGCCCACCCTGGACCAGTTTGGGCAGGACCTCACCGAGCTGGCCCGGGCCGGCAAGCTCGATCCGGTGGTCGGGCGCGGCGATGAGATCGAGCAGACCATCGAGGTGCTGGCCCGGCGGACCAAGAACAACCCGGTGCTGATCGGCGAGGCCGGGGTTGGCAAGACCGCGATCGTGGAGGGCATCGCCCAGCGCATCGTCGACGGCGAGGTGCCGGACATCCTGGCTGGGCGCCGGGTGGTGCAGTTGGGCCTGGCCGGGATGGTGGCCGGCACCCGCTACCGGGGCGACTTCGAGGAACGGATCACCCGGGTGATCTCCGAGATCCGGGAGCACAGCGAGGATCTGATCATCTTCATTGACGAGCTGCATACCGTGGTCGGGGCCGGGGCGGGCACCGAGGGCGGGATCGACGCGGGCAACATGCTCAAACCCGCACTGGCCCGAGGTGAGCTGCACGTGGTCGGTGCCACCACGCTGGACGAGTACCGCAAGCACATCGAGCAGGATCCGGCGCTGGAGCGTCGCTTCCAGCCGGTTCTGGTGCCCGAGCCCAGCGTGGACGACACCCTCGCGATCCTGCACGGGCTGCGGGACCGGTACGAGGCGCACCACCAGGTGCGGTTCACCGACGAGGCGCTGGTGGCGGCGGCCCAGCTCGCCGACCGCTACATCAGCGACCGGTTCCTGCCGGACAAGGCGATCGACCTGATCGACCAGGCCGGGGCCCGGGTCCGGCTGCGCACCCACACCCCGACCACCGACGTCCGGCAGCTCGAGCAGCAGCTCGACCAGCTCAGCCGGGACAAGGACCAGTCCGTCGCCGCCGAGCAGTACGAGCGCGCCTCCCAGCTTCGCGACGAGATCGCCGAGCTGCGGGACCGGATCGACGCGGCCCGGGCCGGGGGAGCGGGCGGGGTGCCTGAGGTCGGCGCGCAGGAGATCGCGCAGATCGTCTCCCGGTCCACCGGCATCCCGGTCAGCCAGCTCACCGAGCAGGAGCGGGACCGGCTGGTGCGCCTGGAGCAGGAGCTGCACCGGCGGGTGGTCGGCCAGAACGAGGCGGTGGCGGCGGTCGCCGAGGCGATCCGCCGCTCCCGGGCCGGGCTGGGGGACCCGAACCGCCCGGTCGGCAGCTTCCTGTTCCTCGGACCCACCGGGGTAGGCAAGACCGAGCTGGCGCGGGCACTGGCCGAGACGCTGTTCGGCGACTCCGACCGGATGGTGCGGCTGGACATGACCGAGTTCTCCGAGCGGCACACGGTGGCCCGGCTGGTCGGTGCGCCACCGGGCTACGTCGGCTACGGCGACGCCGGGCAGCTCACCGAGGCGGTGCGCCGCCGGCCCTACTCGGTGCTGCTGCTCGACGAGATGGAGAAGGCGCACCCCGATGTGTTCAACACCCTGTTGCAGGTGCTTGACGACGGGCGGCTCACCGACGGGCAGGGCCGCACGGTGGACTTCCGCAACACCGTGGTGATCATGACGAGCAACGTGGGCTCAGAGGTCATCACCAGTACCACGTCGCTGGGTTTCACCCCGCAGGATGCTGAGGTGAGCGGTTCGCGGGTGCAGGACCGGGTGCTGTCCAAGCTGCGCGAGGTGTTCCGTCCCGAGTTCCTCAACCGGGTCGACGAGATCGTGGTGTTCCACCGGCTGGACGCCGAGCAGTTGCGCGAGATCACCGGGATGCTGCTGGAGGAGACCAGGCGGCGGCTGCACGCCCAGGACGTCAGTCTCGACGTCGCGCCCGAGGCGGTGGACTGGCTGGCCCAGCGCGGGTACCAGCCCGAGTTCGGCGCCCGGCCGCTGCGCCGGACCATCCAGCGCGAGGTGGACAATCCGCTCTCCGCGATGCTGCTCGACGGGCGGCTGGGACCCGGCCAG
This sequence comes from Pseudonocardiaceae bacterium, assembly GCA_035714625.1. Classification (GTDB taxonomy): domain Bacteria; phylum Actinomycetota; class Actinomycetes; order Mycobacteriales; family Pseudonocardiaceae. Next base: position 2,853 of record DASTLT010000151.1, read on the forward strand.
CAGGTCGGGGTCGGCGTGCTCGCCGACCAACTGTCCTTCACCGTCACCGGCGGCCAGCCGGGCTGAGGCCGCTCCTGCGCACGGATCCTCGCGGTATTGACCTGTTCACCGAAGGAAGCAAGGTGTGGACCGATCACCACCCGCAACCACGCCTGGACCTTCGGTGGGCAGCGGCGAGCACGGATCGGCGCGCTTCGCTTACTCTGCGGGACGCACCGAGAGCCCGGAGGAGTGCCCGATGCCGTTCATGATCCGCTTCCGCAGCAGGCTGACCGCGCTGGCCGTCGCCGGGGCCGTGGCGCTGTCGCTCGCCGCCTGCGCCCAGTCCCAGCGCGGCCAGGAGGGCAGTGGCGCGCCGGCCGCGGGCACCCTCACCTTCGGCGCGGCCGGAGCGCCTGATCTGTTCGACCCGTTCTACGCCTCGGACGGGGAGACCTTCCGGGTGTCCCGGCAGATCTTCGAGGGCCTGGCCGGCTTCAAACCGGGCACCGCGGACCTGCAGCCCGAGCTGGCCACCGGCTGGTCGTCCAGCGCCGATGGCCGGGCCTGGACGTTCCGCCTGCGCCCCGGGGTGAAGTTCCAGGACGGCACCGAGTTCAACGCCGAGGCGGTCTGCGCCAATTTCGACCGGTGGTACCACCAGACCGGGGCCGGGCAGAACCTGGCGCTGTCCTACTACTGGAACGAGAACTTCGGCGGCTTCGCCGACCGGGCCCGGCCCTCGCTGTTCGATTCGTGCACCACCCAGGGCCCGAGCACCGCGATCGTCCGGCTCACCCGCGCGACCGGCAAGTTCCCCGCGCTGCTCGCGCTGCCCTCGTTCGCCATGCAGAGCCCCACCGCGATGCGCCGCTACCAGGCCAACGACGTCACCGCGCAAGGTGACTCCTTCGCCTACCCGCCGTATGCCCGGGCGCACCCGACCGGCACCGGCCCGTTCACCTTCGCCGGCTACGACCAGGCCAACGGCACCATCACGCTGCGCCGCTTCGACGGCTACTGGGGGGACAAGGCGAAGCTGGACCGGCTGATCTTCCGGATCATCCCGGACGAGAAGGCGCGGTTGCAGGCCCTGCAGGCCGGTGACATCGACGGCTACGACCTGCCCAACCCGGCCGACTGGCAGACGCTGCGCGACGCCGGGTTCACCCTGCAGATCCGCGACCCGTTCAACGTGCTGTACCTGGGCATCACCCAGAAGAACAACCCGGCGCTGCGCGACCTGCGGGTGCGCCAGGCGCTGGCTTACGCGATCGACCGGCAGGCGCTGGTGTCCGCCGCGCTACCCGACGGCGCCGAGGTGGCCCGCGAGTTCTACCCCGACACCGTCGACGGCTGGGCCGGCGACGTCCAGCAGTACCCGCACAACCCGGCCAAGGCCCGCGAGCTGCTCGCCGCGGCCGGGGCGGCGAACCTGACGGTGAGCTTCTACTGGCCCACCGAGGTGTCCCGGCCGTACCTGCCGGACCCGCGGAGCATCTTCGGGACGCTCAAGGCGGACCTGGAGGCGGTCGGCATCACGGTCAAGCCGGTGAGCAAGCCGTGGAACGGCGGCTACCTCGACGACGTGGACAACGCCCGGGCCGACCTGTTCCTGCTCGGCTGGACCGGGGACTACAACTCCCCGGACAACTTCATCGGCACCTTCTTCGGTAGCCTACGCAACCGGTTCTGGCTGGCCGCCGCGCCGTGGGGGCCGGAGCTGGTGGCCGCGCTGCAGGCGGCCGACGCCGAGCCGGACCGGGCGACCCGGATCCGGATGTACCAGGAGATCAACCGCAAGCTGCTGGCACAGTACCTGCCGGCCGTCCCGATCTCGCACTCACCGCCGGCGATCGTGATGCGCCAGGAGGTCCACGGCCTGGTCGCCAGCCCGCTCACCGCGGAGGAGTTCGCCCCGGTCAGCGTCGCCCGCTAAGGCTCACCCGTGCTGCGCTACGCCGTCCGCCGGGTCGGCCAGCTCCTGCTGGTGGTGGCCGCGCTGTCGGTGCTGCTGTTCGCCTGGTTGCGGTCGCTGCCCGGCGGACCGGTCTCGGCGCTGCTGGGCGACCGGGCCACCGCGGAGAGCCGGGCCGCGCTGGCCGCCACGCTCGGGCTGGACCAGCCGATCCCGGTGCAGTACCTGCGCTTCCTGCATCGGGCGGCCAGCGGGGATCTCGGCATCTCCACCGGGGTGCAGCGGGGCGAGCCGGTGCTGTCGATCCTGCTGCAGCGGCTGCCCGCCACCATCGAGCTGACCCTGGCGGCGATCCTGCTGGCCGTCGCCGCCGGGATCCCGCTGGGGTATCTGGCCGCCCGGCACCGCGGGGGCTGGCTGGACAGTGCCGGGGTGGTGGGCTCGCTGGTCGGGGTCGCCGTTCCGGTCTTCTTCCTGGCGTTCCTGCTGAAGTTCGTGTTCGCCGTGCAGTTGGGCTGGCTGCCGACCTCGGGACGGCAGTCCGCCGGCCTGGACGCGACCCGGGTCACCGGCTTCTTCGTGCTCGACGGGCTGCTGACCCGGGAGTGGGACGCCGCCTGGGACGCCGCGGCGCACCTGGTGCTGCCTGCGCTGGCACTGGCCTCGATCCCGTTCGCGGTGATCTTCCGGATCACCCGGGGGGCGGTGCTCGACGTGCTCGGCGAGGACTACGTGCGCACCGCGTACGCCAAGGGGCTCACCGCGGGGGTTATCCGGCGCCGGCACGTGCTGCGCAACGCGCTGCTGCCGGTGGTGACCACGATCGGGCTGCAGACCGGGGCGTTGCTGTCCGGGGCGGTGCTCACCGAGCGGGTGTTCGCCTACCAGGGCGTGGGGCAGGCGCTGGCGATCGGGTTCACGCTGCGCGACTACGCCGTGCTGCAGGTGGTGATCCTCGCCGCCGCGATGACCTACGTGCTGGTGAACCTGGTCGTGGACCTGTCCTACGCGCTGATCGACCCGAGGTTGCGGACATGACCGACGTGCTTGCGGTGGACCCGGTGCCTCCCGTGGCTGCTGGGGACACCCCGCCGAGCCGGGCCACCTCGGCCTGGCGCCGGTTGCGCCGCGACCCGCTGTTCCTGGCCGGGGCCACCATCATCCTGTGCTTCCTGGTGGTCGCGGTGCTGGCGCCGTGGCTGGCGCCGCACGACCCGGCGGCGCGGTTGCTGGAGAGCCAGGTCTCCCGGGCGCGCAACGAGATCCCGCCCCCGCAGCCGGGCTTCCCGTTGGGTGGCGACGCCGACGGGCGGGACCTGCTGTCCCGGATGCTGCTCGGCTCCCGGCAGACCCTGCTGGTCGCCGTGCTCGCCACCGTGATCGGGCTCGGCGGCGGGCTGGTGCTGGGCACCCTGGCCGGGGCGCTGGCCGGGTGGGTCGACGCGGTGCTGATGCGGATGGTCGACGTCATGCTGGCCATCCCCTCGCTGCTGCTGGCGGTGTCGATCGGGGTGCTGTTCGTCCAGCAGAGCCGGTTCACCGTGATCCTCGCGGTGGCGATCGTGCAGATCCCGGTCTTCGCCCGGCTGCTGCGTGGCTCGATGCTCGCCCAGCGGGTGGCGGATCACGTGCTGGCCGCGCGGGCGCTGGGCGTCAAGCCGGCGGCCATCGTGCTGCGCCACATGCTGCCCAACTCGCTGGGCCCGGTGATCGTGCAGACCACGCTGGTCCTCGCGGTGGCTATCATCGAGGCGGCGGCGCTGTCGTTCCTCGGGCTGGGCGCCCCCGACGACTCGGTACCCGAATGGGGGCAGATGCTGGGCACCGCGCAGGACGTCATCGACAGCCACCCGCAGTTGGCGTTCTGGCCCGCCGGGGCGATCATCACCGTCGCCCTCGGCTTCACCCTGCTCGGCGAGGCGCTGCGCGCGCGTGCGTGAGTTTCGGGGTGCTGGCAGGGGTGCTGGCAGGGGTGCTGGCACCGAACGCCACGCACGACTCCTCGCCGTCGAGGAGCTCTCGGTGGCCTTTCCGCGGCGGGGCGAGCAGCCCACCGTGGCGGTGGACCAGGTGAGCTTCGCGGTCGAGCCCGGCCAGACCGTCGGGCTGGTCGGCGAGTCCGGCTGCGGCAAGTCGGTGACCGCGCTGGCCGTCATGGGCCTGCTGCCGCGACGCGGGGTGCGGGTCTCCGGGTCGGTGCGCTTGGCCGGCACCGAGCTGCTGGGCCTGCCCGAGGCGGCGCTGCGCGACCGGCGTGGCCGGGAGCTGGCCATGGTGTTCCAGGATCCGTTGTCGTCGCTGAACCCGGTGCTGCCGATCGGCCTGCAGGTCAGCGAGGTGCTGGAACGCCACCGCGGCCTGCGGCGCGCCCAGGCCAGGGGCGAGGCCGCCGAGCTGCTCGGCCGGATCGGCATCCCGGACCCGCAACGACGGCTCGACGAGTACCCGCACCAGCTCTCCGGCGGCATGCGGCAGCGCGCGCTGATCGCGATGGCGGTCGCGTGCCGCCCTCGGCTGCTCATCGCCGACGAGCCGACCACCGCGCTGGACGTCACCGTGCAGGCGCAGATCCTGGCCCTGCTCCGGGAACTGGTCGCTGAGACCGGCACCGCCCTGATCATGATCACGCATGATCTGGGGGTGGTCGCTGGGCTGTGCGACGAGGTGGCGGTGCTCTACGGCGGGCGGGTCGTCGAGCAGGCCCCCCGGCACGCCCTGTTCGGCGCCCCGCGCCACCCCTACACCGCCGGCCTGCTGGCCTCGATCCCCCGCCTGGACGTCCCGCGCGGCCGGCGCTTGGCGCCCATCCACGGCTCGGTCACCGACACCATCGGGTGGACGCAGGGCTGCGCGTTCGCTCCGCGCTGCCCGCGGGCACTGGACGTCTGCACCCGGCAGACCCCGCTGCTGCAGCCCGTCCCCGTGCACCGGAGCTTGCGCTGCCACAACCCGGTACCCGCCCGCCCCACCCGCGACGATCTTGATGTTGTGTCGCGGCGGGATCGGTCCAGCAGCACCACAACGTCAAGATCATCGCGGGTGGGGCGGGCGGTGGGGGAGGTGCTGGTTGAGGTGACGGGCCTGCAGGTGCACTACCCGATCAAGAGGGGGGTGCTGCTGGATCGGACCGTGGGGCACGTCTACGCGGTCGACGGGGTGGACCTGAGCGTGCGGCGGGGGGAGACCTACGGGTTGGTCGGCGAGTCCGGCTGCGGCAAGTCCACGCTGGGCCGGGGCATGCTGAAGCTGGTCGAGCCCACCGGGGGGCGGGTGGTGTTCGACGGCACCGACCTGTCCACCCTCACCGGCGAGCCGCTGCGCCGGATGCGCAAGCGGATGCAACTGGTGTTTCAGGACCCGCTCGCCGCGCTGGACCCCCGCCAGTCGGTGCAGTCGCTGCTGGTCGAGGGCATGCGGGCGCACGGTCTGCGGCCCACCGCGCGAGAGCTGGCCGAGCTGCTTGACGCGGTGGGCTTGCCGGTGGGCACGCTGCGCCGCTACCCGCACGAGTTCTCCGGGGGTCAGCGCCAGCGCATCGGCATCGCCCGGGCGCTGGCCGTCGAACCCGACCTGGTGGTGGCCGACGAGCCGGTGTCCGCGCTGGACGTCTCGGTGCAGGCCCAGGTGATCAACCTGCTGGCCGACCTGCAGGGCGAGTTCGGGCTGACCTACCTGGTGATCGCGCATGACCTGGCCGTGGTGCGGCACATCAGCGACCGGGTCGGGGTGATGTACCTGGGGGGGATCGTCGAGGAGGCTGGCGCCGGCGAGCTCTACGCCACCCCGCTGCACCCGTACACCCGGACGCTGCTGTCCGCGGTGCCGGTCCCGGACCCGGTGCTGGAGGACGCCCGGGAGCAGATCCTGCTTACCGGGGACCTGCCGTCCCCCGCGGCGCCCCCGCCGGGTTGCCGGTTCCACACCCGGTGCCCGTGGCGTCAGCCCACCCGGTGCGAGGACGAGCGGCCGGCATTGCGCGAGCTGCGCCCCGGGCACCGGGTCGCCTGCCACTGGGCCGAGGACATCGAGGCGGGAAACATCGGGACAGCAGTTGAGCCGGTCGCCACCGCGACCCGCTGCCGTTGATCAGTTAGCCTGTCGGCACGGGAAGCGTGCCGAGAGAGATGAAGACGAGTGATGGGCAGACCGGCGATCGTGGCCGCTGACTCGATGCAGTTGTCTGAGGACGAGCTCGTCGCCCGGGTCTTCCGCGTGCTCGGCGACAGCACCCGGCTCCGGATGCTGGAGTTGTTGATCGAGGCGGGGGAGCTGACCCAGACCCAACTGGTCGAGCGGATCGGGGTCCGCCAGCCACGAGCCTCGGATCACTTGTCCTGCCTGGTGTGGTGCGGTTTGGTGACCCGCAGCAAGCACGGGCGCTCGATGCGCTACCGGATCGCGGCGCCCCAGGCCGAACCGCTGGTGCGGCTGGTGCGGGAACTGCTCGTCGCCCGCGGCCAGGGGGCAGCCCCGTCACCGGAGCTGCCGGCGCCCGACCCGCCCCGGGTGGGCTAGCCGCAAGGCACGCAGTGCCAGGTCGATCGGCGCCTGCCCGGCGGGGCGCGGTTCCGTTGACCCCCGCAGCAGGTCGCGCAACGGCAGGTCTGGGTCGCGGACCACCTGATGCAGTAACTGTGCGTACCGGTCGAGCAGCAGCCGGACGGTATCAGCTCGATATCGAGCGCTGTTGAGCTCGACATGCCCGGCCAGCCCGGTGCCGTCCTGGCTCAGGCATATCGTGAGATCGAGCGTGGCGGTGCACAGTGGCAGGTCGAATCCGCTGATCCCGTCGAACGCCACGGAAGTGACTTCGAGCCCGGGGATGTCGGGAACGGTGATGGGGATGTCCTGCACCGCAAGCAGGATCTGAAAGAGTGGGTTACGCCCGGGGTCCCGGCGCTGGCGCAGGTCCGCGACCACCCGGTCGAACGGGATCTCCTGGTGCGCGAGGGTGGCCAGCATGCTCTGGCGCACCCGGTGCAACAACCCGCCAAAGCTCGGCTCCCCGGCTACGCTGACCCGCAGTGGCAGCGTGTTGACGAACATGCCGATCATGTCTTCGGTTTCCACTCGGCTTCGATTCGCCACCGGTATCCCGATCACCAGGTCGTCCTGGTCGGTGTAGCTACCCAGCAGTGCGATCAGGCCGGCCGCCAGCACCATGAACGGGGTGCTGCGCCGTTGCCTGGCGAGTGCCCCCAGGTCGGCGCAGAGTTGCGCCGGCAACGCGAACGGCAACCGGAGGCCGACGAAGGCGGTCGCCGGGGGCCCCGGCTGATCGGGCACCAGCGTCGAGGTGGCGGGCGCATTCGCCAGTACGCCGCGCCAGTATCGCAGCTCCTTGCGCAGCAGGCCGCCGGTGAGCCGGCGCTGTTGGTCCCGGGCGACCTCGGAGTACTGCAGCGGTAGGGCGGGCAGTGGCGAGGCAGCGTCCTGACGGAACGCCCGGTACAGTACGGCCAGCTCACGCAGGAACAGCCGGGCCGACCAGCCGTCACAGACGATGTGGTGCACCACCAGCGCAAACAGGTGATGCTGCGGCGCGAGCCGGATGATCTGGCCGCGAAGCAACGGACCGCGGGTGAGGTCGAAAGGCGTGGTCGCCGCGTCGTGCACGAGCTGGAGGGCGTCCTCGTGCCCCGCGACGTCCCGGACGGGTAGCGGGATGGTGAGCTGGGGTGCCACCACCGGCACGGGTTGGCCGTCGACGTCGGTGAACCAGGTGCGCAGCGCCTCGTGCCGGCGCACGATCTGCTGCACGCAGCGATCAAGGACGGCGATATCGAGCGGACCCTCCAGCCGCACCGTCACCGCCACGTTGTATCCCGGGGTGCCCGGCATCACCTGCTCCTGGAACCAGATCCGCTGCTGGGCAGCCGAGCAGGTGACGACCGGGCCGGCCGGTGCCCTTCGTGACCTGCTGCCCCGACCCGCCGGGGCGGGCTCAGCCGCGGTCCCCGGGGAGATCGTCCGGGCCAGCTCGGCGATGGTGCGGCCGTCCAGGAAGGCCGCCATCGACAGGGCGACCCCGAAGTCCCGCTGCACGCGGTTGGCGAGTACCACCGCCAGCAGGGAGCTGAGCTGCGGTAGCGGGCCGTGTTCGTCGACCTCGGCGGGTGGTATGCCCAGCAGGGCGGCCACCTGCTGGCGCAAGTACGCCCCGCTGTCCCCGGGCGGCGCCGGCGGATCGGGTGGCTGGTCCCGGTCGTCTCGGGCGAGCATCGGCAACGCGCCGGTCTCGAAGGCGGCCCGGCAGGCGGCCCGCCGGGTCTTGCCGCTGGTGGTCTTCGGCACCGTGCCGGGGCGGACCAGCGCGACCGTGTCGACATCCAGACCGCAGCCGGCCACCAGGGCGCGCCGGATCTGCCCGACCACCTCCAGCGGCCGCTCCAGCAGGGCCACGTCGTGGCGTACCTCCTGCACCACCACGACGTGTTCCCGGCCGTGCACCGGGGAAGAAAACGCGGCGCACCCGCCGCGACGGCAGGTGGGGTGCGCGCGTTCGGCCAGCCGCTCCAGGTCGTGTGGGTGGTGGTTCTCCCCGTGCACGATGATCACGTCCTTGCAGCGGCCTACCACAAACAGCTCACCGTCGTGCCAGAACCCCAGGTCACCGGTGCGCAGGAAGCCGGTTTCCCGGGTGCCGGCAAGCCGAGCGTGGAAGGTGCGGGCGCTGAGTTGGGGCCGTCCCCAGTACCCCGCGGCGAGGCCCGGCCCGCGCAGCCAGATCTCCCCGACCGTGCCCGTCGGGCATGGTCGGCGGCTCACCGGGTCGGCGATGCGGACCGCCAACCCCGGCGCGGGCGGGCCGCAGCTTGCCAGGACGTGCACCCGGGCCGGCCGGCAGCCCCGCTCCGCAACGGCCGGAACGGCTGGAACGGCGCGGCCGGCGCGCAGCGCCGCCGCCTCGAAGGTGTGCACCGGCAGGCGGTCGCTGGGCCGGGTCAGGCTGACCATCAGCGTCGCTTCCGCCAAGCCGTACGCGACCACCAGCGCCTCGCGGCGAAAGCCGGCTGGCGCGAAGGCCTCCGCGAAGCGGTGCAGCGTTTCCGGCTGCACGGGCTCGGCCCCGTTGACGGCCAGGGCCCAGCACGACAGGTCCCAGTGCGCCCGCTGCGCCGCCGTGGTCTTGGCGGCGGCCAGCTCGTACCCGAAATTGGGCGCCACGCTGAGGTTGGCCCGGTAGCGGGCGATGGCCGCCGGCCAGCGGGCCGGGCATTCGACGAACGCCAGTGGCGACATCAGGATGGCTGGGCGGCCGTGGTACAGCGGCATCAGGATCCCGACGAACAGCCCCATGTCGTGGTTCGGCGGCAACCAGCTCACGATTCGCTGGCGCGGGCCGATGCCGAGCTCGGCCAGCGTCCGCAACTGCCCGAGTGCCGCGCGGTGGGTGAGGACGACGCCGCGGGGCGCGCGGGTGGAGCCGGACGTGTACTGCAGATGGCAGACCCGGTCCGCGGTCAGCTCCGGCGCCCGCCACCTGTCGTGCCCTGGGGCCGCCTCGGGCAGCGCAGCCAGCTCCAGGCAGGCCAACTGCCTGCGGTGGCCGAACACGGCGGCCACCGCGGGGTGGCTCTCCGCGATCACCACCGCGGTCCCGGCGTCGCGGCCGATCGTGCGCAGCCTGCGCCGCTGTTCCGGCCCGCGCGGCAGGTAGCCTGGCACCGCGATCATCCCGGCGTAGAGGCACCCGAAGAACGAGGTGATGTAGGCCAGGCCGGGCGGCAGCAGCAGCAGTACTCGGGAGCCGGGGGCGGCCAGCTCGCGAAGCCGCACCGCCAGGGTGCGGGCCTGGCGGTGCAGGGCGCCGTAGCTGAGGGTGGTCTCGTCCTGGTCCCCATCTCGCAGGAACGTGTACGCCGTACCCCCCGGATCTTGGGCGGCGCGGTGGCACAGCAGGTCGACCAGGGTCCCGAAGTCGCTCATCGCTGCGCACCGCCCATCGTTCGGGCCATCAAAATATCCGGTATAGAGGATACTGTTGCGCAGTGCAGCTTAGGCCGGGCGGCATGGCGCCACCGGCCCGGGAGGTCTCATGCTGACCCTCGGCATCAACGTGTCCGGGCACGACAGCTCGGTTGCCCTCGTCGCGGACGGCTGCCTGCAGTTCGCCGTGGCCGAGGAACGGCTGAGCCGGCGCAAGCACGACCCGGACTTCCCGGCCGACGCGGTGGCGGCGGCACTCGACTTCGCCGGAGCCACCCTGGACGACGTGGACGCGGTCGGCATGTCCTGCCCGTTCGACAGCCTGGTCATGCTGAACCGGCTGCGGCTGGTGCTCGGTGGCAAGGTGCCCTTCTCGTGGTTCAACCTCCGGGACCCGGTCATCGGCCTCGGCTACCGCCGCCCGGTCCGGTTGGCCACCCGGGGCCTCGGGCGGCCGGTGGCGTGGTGGAGTCACCATGAGTGCCATGCCCTGTGGGGCGCGGCGACCACCGGTCAGGACGACTGCGCGGTGCTGGTGGCGGACGAGAAGGGCGCCCGGTCGGCCACCACGATCTGGCACTTCCGGCGGGGCCGGCTGCGGCTGCGGCACCGGGTGGACTACCCGAACTCGCTCGGGCTGTTCTACGCCGCCTGCACTCAGCATCTTGGCTTCCAGCCGCTGTCTGACGAGTGGAAGGTGATGGGCCTGGCCGCCTACGGTTCGCCCGGGGTGGACGTCTCCCCGCTGCTGCGGGTGCACCAGCACGGCTACACCGCGAACGGCCGGGTGCTGCACGGGCGCTACCCCGGGGACCTGAGCGGGGTGGCCGCGGTACTGGGTCCGCCCCGGCGGCCGGATCAGCAGATCACCGACCGGCACCGCGACATCGCGTTCGCGGTGCAGGACGCCACCGAGCGGGCGATGCTGGCGCTGGCCCGGGCGGCGCACCGGCTCACCGGCAGCGCTGCGCTGTGCGTGGTGGGCGGGGTGGCGCTCAACTGCAGGGCCAACGGGCGGGTCGCGGCGCAGGGGCAGTTCAGCCGGGTGTACGTGCCGCCGGCGGCGGGCGACGACGGCTCGGCCGCCGGCGCCGCGCTGGCCCTGCCGTACCACCGCGGCCGGTTGCTGCGCGACGGGCCGTTGCGGGATGCGCGGCTGGGCCGGCGCTGGCCGCTGGAAAGGATCGAGGCGTTGCTGCACACCTGCGGGCTGCGCTTCCGGCGGGTGGCCGAGCCGGCCGAGGTCACGGCCGCGCACCTGGCCGAAGGGCGGGTGGTCGCGCGATTCAGCGGCCGGTCCGAGTTCGGCGCGCGGGCCCTCGGCGCGCGTTCCATCCTGGCCCACCCCGGTGACCCGGCGATGCGGGATCGGCTCAATGCCGCCGTCAAGTACCGCGAGCCGTGGCGGCCCTTCGCGCCGGTCGTCTTGGCCGAGGAGGGCGCCCGCTACTTCGCTGATTTCTGCGCCTGCCCGTTCATGACCCGCACCTTCCCGGCGCTCCCAGCGGCGCGGGAGCACGCGCCCGCGGTGGTCCACGCCGACGGAACCGCGCGGGTGCAGAGCGTCGCCCGCCGTGACGACCCCGAGCTGTGGCAGGTGCTGCGCGGCTTTCAGCGGCGCACCGGCGTGCCGATGCTGCTGAACACCTCGTTCAACCTCAGGGGCGAGCCCATTGTCGACTCGCCGCACGACGCGCTGCGGACGTTCTACACCTCCGGTCTCGATGTGCTCATGCTGGAATGCTTCGAGGTGACCAAGTAGCCGCTGCCCGGGCACCCGGCGGTTGACGCCGGCCAGCGCTGGCTCCTACCATCTAATCAATTCGGTAAACCGGATATTTTCCGGTGGAGGAGGGCAGAGGGATGTGCCACTCGAGCAGCCCGGGTGACGGGGCGCCCAGCAGCGGACGGCGCGGCTGTGGTGGCAACATGCTGGCCGCGGACGCCCGGCGGCTGGCCAAGCCCGGGATGTCGCTGCGCACCAACCTCGAGGCGGCGCGCAGCATCGTGCGCTCCTTCCTGGACCTGCGGCGCACCCTCAAGCCCTG
>DASTLT010000152.1:0-13359 GCA_035714625.1 Pseudonocardiaceae bacterium
CGAACAACGACATCTGCAGGGGCCCCTCGTCGGCGGCCAGCGCCGCCACCGCCGGCGCCCGCAGGGCAGTGATCCAGTCCATGCCCGGCAGCGAACGCAGATCCTTGATCCGCGCACTTGTGATCATCCCACGATCACCGACCATGGTCAGATTCTGCAGGCCGAACCGATCCCGCACCGTGGTGATCGCTTCGGTGAATGACTGCGAATCGCTGGTATTGCCCGCAAACACCCGCACCGCGACCGGCCGACCCTCGGTGTCTCCCAGTAACCCGAACTCGATCTGCGGCAGGCCACGCTTGCCATCACGAGAGTACCCGAACCTGGCCAGCTCGCAGTGGGTGCCTTCCATCCATATGCTGGACAGATCGAACAACGCCATCCCACCCGGGACCAGATGACGCCCGGCGAGGGTGTTCTCGATCGCGTCCTGCCGGGCGACCAACCAGTCCATCGCCGCATACACCTCATCGGTATGGACCCCCGCGATACCGAAATCCGCACCCAGACTGGTGTCATTCCACCACCGGATCGTCGCCAGCTTCGAGGCCGGCGCCACCACCCGCGAAAGGATCAACGCATACGCCAGATCACGGTGCCGGCACGGGGGCCCGAGCAACTCCGGCACACCCAACCGAGCGGCCACCACCCCGACCGCGGCAACATGACCATGCGCCACAGCACGTTCGATCCGGAATGCCTCAGCGGCATCCACCAGCGTCTTGCCCGCTAGGACCTGACGCAACGCCTCGATGGCCTCATCAGGAAGCATGGACAGATTCGCCAACGTCTCCTTCGCTGGCTTGCCCTCCGCGTTGCGGTAGGACCGACGCAACAGCGCCTGCCGGTAGTGACGCACCGAGCCGTCCACCGCCTGATACGTCCGCGGTCGGGTGTCTACATGCATCGAGCCTTGCCTGCGTCTCACCCGCCCATCTCACCACACCTCACCCCCTAGATCCAGGGTTTTCTGTGACTACATCACACGCCATGCCAGGCGACGTTACCCCATTTCAACACCATGATCAGCAGTCAAAGATCACGTAAGTTCGGCCTAGTCTCGCCCTACGCCGTGTCGGCGGGCGAGGCTGTCGGTTCGCTGCTGGCCGTCCAGGCGGAGAACCCTAGTCAGGCGGCTTGGGCAGTGGCCTCGCGCACCCAGCACCCGGACCAGGCCGATCTGGCGACTCTCCTCGACGACGGCGCCGTGCTGCGCATGCACGTGCTGCGGCCGACGTGGCACTTCGTGCGGGCCGAGGACATCGGCTGGCTGCTCGAGCTGACCGGTCCCCGGGTACGGCGGGTCACCGGCCAGCAGCTGCGCACCGCTCACGGCCTGGACGAGCGTTGCATCGACCATGCGGTCGCCGCATTGACGCAGGCGTTGGCGGGCCGAGGACAGCTTACCCGCGCGCAGCTGGCTGACGAGCTGCGTGAGCGCGGTATCCGGGGCAGCGGGCAGCTGCTGATGATCTTGCTGGCGCACGCCGAGCTGGGCGGGCTGATCTGCAGCGGTGGAATCGTCGACGGCGAGCACACCTACGCGCTGTCAGGAAAATCGACCGGAGCTAGGCGGCCTTGGTGAGTGTGACGTGGTAGCCCATCTCCTGAAGTTGCCGGATGAGCCGGTCTTGGCGGTGCTGGTTGCTGTCGTGGCGGCGCAGGAAGTAGTCCCCGCCGAGGTCGTTGTAGTCGCAGTCACCGGCCAGCAGGTGCCAGCAGATGGTCAAGAGGCTGTGCGCGACGGCGATCGCGGCTTTCTTCTTGCCGATGCGCCGGGCCAGTCGCCAGTACTGGGCGCCCAGGTAGGTGTTGCTGGTCCGGGCGGCCGCCCAGGCGCACTCGGTGAGCGTGGCGCGCAGGAACGGGTTTCCCTGCCGGGTGGTGCCGGAGCGGCGCTTGCCCCCGGTGATGTTGTTGCCCGGGCACAGCCAGCCCCACGAGGCCAGATGGGCCGCGGTGGGGAACACGGTCATGTCCACGCCGATCTCGGCGAGCACACACTCCGCCGCCCGCTTACCCACCCCGGTGATCGTGTCGAGATGGTCTCGTGCTGCGGCGAAAGGGGCCATCAGCGTGTCGACCTGCTCGTCCAGGGTGGCGATCGCGGTCTCCAGATGGGTCAGGTGGCCCAGGCTCACCCGGATCAGCAGCGTGTGATGGGCCCCGAAGCGTCCGTGCAGGGCCTGGGTCAGCGCGGGAATCTTACGGCGCAGCCGCCCCTTCGCCAGCTGGGCCAGCACCCGGGGATCGCGTTCCCCGCCGAGCAGCGCTTCCAGCATCGCCCGCCCGGAGACCCCGAGCACGTCGGAGGCCACCGAGTCCAGCGTGATCCCCGGCGTCTTCGAGAGTCTTGATGATCCGCTGGGTCTCCGCGGTGTGCTGCTCGGTCAGCTTCTTGCGGTACCGGGTCAGATCCCGCAGCTGGCGAATCGCCGGTGGCGGCACGAAGCTGCCCCGCAGCAGGCCATGTTCCAGCAGCTCCGCCAGCCAGGCCGCGTCGGACCCGTCGGTCTTGCGGCCCGGCAGGATCCTCACGTGCCGGGCGTTGACCAGCATCAGCTCGAACCCACGCTCCTCCAGCACATACCAGACCGGCTTCCAGTACTGCCCGGTGGCCTCCATCACCCCATGGGTCACCCGCTGGCTGGCCAGCCAGCTCGCCATCGCCTCCAGACTCGAGGTGAACGTCGAGAAGGTACGGGTCATCGCCTGCCGTTGCCCCGCCTGCCCCGCAACCCGCACACAGACCACCACCTCCCGCTTGCCCACATCCAGCCCCGCACAGCGCTCCACCCTCAGATCCACCCTGATCACCTCCACCTCCACCAGCGGGTCCGGCAGGGCCTACCGACTGACGACGCTGTCAGGCGTGCTCGTAGCACCACTTCGTGGTGCCGGGAAGGCCCCAGGCATCAGACTCACGGACGGGCTCGCTGCACCAGTGCGAACCGAGCTCAGCCAGACCCAGCCCGATTTTCATCCCTCGTGGTGGCCGAAGGCCATGGGTGACTCATGGGCGAACGCGTGCCGACACCACGCCGGCTCGGGCGGACTGAGGCCCTGGCCGAGCTCGCCCGGCGCTACTTCACCGGGCACGGCCCGGCGACCGAACGCGACCTCGCCTACTGGGCGACGCTCACCCTCACCGACGTGCGCGCCGGCCTGCAGCAGGTGTGTGATCGGCTCGACTCGTTCCACCACGACGGGCGCACCTTCTGGCACGCTCCCGCCGATGCCCCCGGCGGACCACAGGAGCCCGCAGGCCACCTTCTCCAGATCCTCGACGAGACATACCGTGGCTACCAGGACTCCCGCTGGTTGCTCGATGCCGCCGGCGACGTGCCGCGCGCCCGGGCGACCGCGGCCGGGATGGCCCTGGTCGACGCACAACTGCTCGCCGCCATGCGGCGCACCATAGCCCACGACCACGTGCAGCTCGACCTGCGGCCTTACCGAGCCCTGACACCCCCACAGATCGAAGCCCTCGACCAGGCCGCCAGACGGTACGGCGAGTACCTGCGGCTCAAGGCCAGGCTCACCCTGCCGTGACCCCTCGCGCTCGATCCAGCAGCGGGCAAGCGCGCCCTGCCGCACGACCGGCGGCATGAGAGCGAGTTCTCGCCGTCAGGCGCTTCGTTGCGTTGACATCCCCCAACATCCAGCCGCTACCTGACCGTGATCACCCGCCTCGGCAACCCCTGGACCTGCTCCAGCCACAGCCCACGACTTTGCCGAACGCCCTGCTTCGGGGGGATGGGTCAGTCGGCGCTGTAAAGGGAGGCCGGGGCACGACAACCAGGGAAAAATCTTGGGGAAGGCGGAACGATTCCGCCCCCTTGGCACCTCATTACTGCTGACCCGGCTCCTCAGCGCGCATCAGCAGGAGGCTTCCACGCTTCTCGCCTCCGCTGGCGCGGAACCGACAGCAGCTCCCGTCCGCTACAAACGAACCAAGACCCACCTGCCGGTCCGCTGCATGGGGTTCAGCATCGGCACTGACTACAGCCCACCAGGGGGACCCTGATGACTGATGACAACAAGGACCTGACCGGCCAGCCAAGCCGAGCAGACCTCCCTGGTTCCGAAGCCGAACGACAAGACCCAGCTCCTGCGGCCCAGCCGCTGAGCTTTCTCCCTGGGCTGATCAGGCAAGGTTACGAGCTGATCGCCACCACCGTGGGCCGGATCAGCCAGCTACCTAGTGCCGGGGCGCGGCTAATCCAGCAGGCCCCGCTGGCCGTACCCGTCGCCACCGGAATCATCGCGGCCACGATCGTTGGCGCCATCGTGTATGCGGTGACTCCCCCAGATGCCCAACGACCTATCGCTCAGTCCCCCGGCAATAGCAGCACTCCCAATTTCCCCACCACTTCCGGGGAGGGTCCTGCCAGTACTCTCACCACCCCCGCCGGTGGTGGTGCTCCAACCTCTGGTGGCGCGGACTCCGGTGGCGGGGATCCCGGTGGCGGGGACTCCGGTGGCGGGGATCCCGGTGGCGGGGACTCCGGTGGCGGGGACTCCGGTGGCGGGGACTCCGGTGGCGGGGACTCCGGTGGCGGGGACTCCGGTGGCACGGACTTGCTGGGGTGGGGTTATGCCTCGACCCGGGAGTTTCAGTACAGGGAGGATGTCGGAAGAACGATCGAGCTTCACCGGCAGTGGCAGTGGGGCACGTGGCGGCGTAGCAACGATCCCGTACTGGCGGGTCGCTACGCGACGATGACTCGGACTGATACCGGCCTCTACGAGGTGCGCATGCCGGGGCTGGGCCCGGTCGACGGGGTGGCACATGCGGAGTTGAGCGCTGGCTGGGGTTATCTTCAGGCGACCGCGTGCCAGATCGCCCAGACATGGCGCGACGGCGCCGACCAGATGGTCAGGGTCGCCTGCTTCAACCCTGCTGGCGATGCGCAGAATCTGCCGTTTGTCGTGATCTATGTCGGCGCGAGCTCCGGACCGACCCCCATGCTAGCGGCGCGCTACACCGGCGCGGGCGTTGAAAACGCCGGCGGCAGTCCCGTCTCGGTGTCCCGGAGCAGCGTCGGCCGCTACACACTGACCAGTGGTGGCGGGTTCGATGGTCGCGGTTTCGCGCGCATCACACCGGTCGGCACCACCCCGGCGCGATGCCGACCGGCTGAGACTGCTGTGACCAATGCGAGCCTGCGCATCCGCGTGGAATGCGACGCGCCGAGCGGTGCTGCAGTGGACACCGGCTGGACGATTTCCTACACCGAACAGGTCGGGATGCATCACGACCCTTCCGTGCCTGCGGCGTATCTGGCCACTACTGGTGATCCAGCCAATCCGAGGATCGAACCGGAGCGCACCTGGAGCAGCAACGGGGAGATGCCGACCATCACGCACCAGCCTCAGGTCGGGGTCTACCGTGTGTACTACCAGCAGCTTGGTAAACCACAAGTCTATCCTGCGGATGCCGTGTCGGTCACCGCGATCGGCCCCCAGACCCGGTTCTGCCGCAACCAGGTATGGAACTCCTACTCCCGCCCCCCACAGGTGCTCATCGAGGTCTACTGCTTTGGCGCCGCTGGCCAGCCGGCCGACGCGACCTTCGCGCTCGCCTACCTGCGAGCACCATGAGTGAGCTGGCGCGCCTCGCCTGCCCCCCGAAAATGAGGGCACTCGGAGTCTCTTCACGGTTTCGGTGGGTTGCCCCGTGTGGTTGTCTTCGGATGTGATGGACTGGATGGATGAGGTTGTTGAGGTGGCGTTGCCTAACGGGGCGACGGCGATGGTCCGGGCCCGCCGGCTCGACGATGGTGGTGGGGCCACGAAGGCCGGTTTCCGGGAACGGCTGGACTTCGACGAGGTGGCTGCGGCGATTGAGGGGCTCAGTCAGGCGGTGCGCACGGCGGTGGCGCACGTAGCCCCGGATGCGGTCAGTGTGGAGCTGGGCTTCGATCTGGCGTTGAAGTCGGGCAAGCTGGTGGGATTGTTGGTGGACGGGGAGGCCACTGGATCAATCCGGGTCACGCTGGAGTGGGGACGCGAGGGTGGCGGCATCGGCGGCGGTTGATCGGCTGACGGCGGAGCCGCTGCTGGCGTTGTTCGCCTCTTGCGTGGTGCGCATTGACGCTGACAGGGGGTCTGGCAGTGGGTTTCGGGGGACGGGTTTTCTGGTGGCACCGGGCGAGGTGCTGACCTGCGCCCATGTGGTCCATGCCTGTCGGTCGATCACGGCGACCCTGGTGGATGGGACCTGTTGCGCTGCGGAGGTGAACTCGCCGCTGCTGGCCGACGATGACCCCGCCGCGAAGAAGTTCTATCCGCTGCCTGACATCGCCCTGCTGCGCCTGACGGGGGCCCCGGCGGCCCATCCGTGTGTGCAGCTGGATGACAGCGAGCCGGTGAGCCAGGATGCGCTGCGCCTGGGTGCCTACACCTGTGGTGAGCATGCCGCCGACGCCGTGGGGCACAGCGGCGTGATCTTGAAGTACGAACTGACAGCGGTGGAGGGCGGGTGGCGGCTGTTCAAACTGCGGGGTGGGCAGGTGGTGGGCGGGTTCAGCGGCGGCCCGTTGCTCAATGACCGCACCAAGGGAGTGTGCGCGGTCCTGGAAACCAGCCGCGGTGGGCGCACTGACCTGGGCGGCTTCGCCGTGCCCATGGCGGCGGTGCTGGAGGTGCTGCCGGACTTGGCTCAGCGCAACGTGGCCTTTCATGCCACTGACAAGCGCTGGCGCTGGGCGGTGGAGCAGGAGCGGGTACAGGCGGCGGAGCGAGAGGGGCGGCGCACGAAGCTGCCAATGATGCCGGCCCACCCTGAGCTGGCCTGGCAGTCCGATGAGGCTTCGCCGAGTGAGCTGCTGCGTCCCCGGTATGGCGTGGTGCCTTTTACCGGGCGGGATGAGCTGCTGGCTGAGGTAGTACGCTGGCGGGAAGCCGATGAAGGGCTGCGGGTGCTGGTACTGACCGGCGGCGGAGGGGTCGGCAAGACCCGCACTGCGGTGGAGGTGTGCGCAGCCGCCGAGCGAGCCGGCTGGACCGCCGGCCTGTTCGCTAGCAGTGACGATGTCGAGCAGGGATTGGACGTATTGGCGGGGTGGCCGGGCCGGCTGCTGGTGGCCATCGACTACGCCGAAACTCGCCCACGGATGGTGGCCAAGGTGTTATGGCGGCTGCACCGCCACCCCGACCGACCCCCCACCCGGGTGATCCTGATCGTCCGACAGGCGGCGGCGGCGACCCACAAAGCCCTGAGGGGCCTGTTCGCCTCGCAGACCGACACATCTGAGGAGCTGGGCTGGCTGATCCGACGCGCCATGATCGTCCACCTCGGCGGCGGGAAGTGGGAACTGGACCGGCGGACACTGTTCGACACCGCGGTGGCGGCCTTCGCCGAGCGTCTGCGGCGCACGACACCGACGACCCGGGTGGATCTGCAGGCCGGGTACTTCGACCGCCCCCTGTTCGTGCTGATCGCAGCTCTGCTCGCGGTCCGCGATCCAGGGCTGGACCTGACCGTGCTTAGCGACGACGAACTGCTCGAGGAGATCCTCGAGCACGAGGCCAGCTACTGGGAGCGCTGGAACACCCGCCGACAGCTCGGACTCGACCAGGACGACCAGAAACTCGCGGTCGCGCTCGCCGCGCTGTTCGGTGCCGAGACCGCCGAGGACGCCAACCAGCTGGTCCGGCTGCTGCCTGGTCTGGCCGCGGCCTCCGGCGAGCGCACGCTGGCCGTGCGGCGCTGGCTGGCTCGCCTCTACGGCCCGACCGACGCATCCGGTGACCACATCACTCCGTTAGAACCTGATCTACTTGCAGAAACCCTCATCGCCAGCACCCTCAACGACGAGCGGCTGGGCGGCGCGCTCGACGCCGTCTCCCGGACGCAACGGGGCCGTTTCCTAGTCGTCCTCGGCCGCAGCGCCACCGGCCGCGACCTCCGCCAGCTGGGACGGTGCGCCCTAGCTCGGGTCAACCAGGACACACTGCAAGATCTGAGCGATCACCTGCCAC
Source organism: Pseudonocardiaceae bacterium (assembly GCA_035714625.1). GTDB lineage: Bacteria > Actinomycetota > Actinomycetes > Mycobacteriales > Pseudonocardiaceae. The sequence continues at coordinate 7,987 of DASTLT010000152.1, forward strand.
CGAGCAGCCTGGTACTGGCACAGCTCGCCGTGACCATCTACTCAGCTCTCGTCGAAAAGCTCGACCAGCAAGACACTCAACCCAAGTTGGCCAGCGCCCTGAACCACCTGGCCAACCGGCTGAGCGAGGTGGGCCAGTGGCCACAGGCCCACGCCGCCGCCCAGAAAGCCGTCACGATCCGCCGCCGGTTGGTCGAGATGGATCGGGATGAATACCTGCCCGCCCTGGCCAGCGCCCTGAACAACCTGGCCAACTATGCGGGGAAGGTGGGCCAGCCCGAGCAGGCCCACACCACCGCATGGGAAGCCATCGGGTACTACCACGAGTTGACCGAGAAGGATCCGGATACCCATCGGCCGCAGCTGGCCGCTGCCCTGAGCAACCTAGCCTTTCATCTGAGGGAGGTGGGCCAGCTGCCGCAGGCCCTAGACCCAGCCACAAAAGCCGTCCAGCACTACCGCGAGTTGACCAAGAAGGATCAGGATACCCATCGGCCCCAACTGGCCGCTGCCTTGAATAACTTGGCCACTCATCTGGCAGAGGCACGCCAGCTGCCGCAGGCCCTGCGCCGGGCCGAAGAAGCCGTCCAGATCCGCCACCGGTTGGCCGAGAGGAACCGGGATGCCTACCTACCCGCCCTGGCCAATTCACTGCGCACCCTGGCCACTCTTCGGGCAGCGGCGGGCCAGCTGCAACAGGCCCTGCACCCAGCCACAGAAGCCGTCCAGTACTACCGCGAGTTGACCAACCAGGAGCCGAACATTTTCGCGAACGAGCTGAAAACCGCCGAGCAGCTCCTGGCAGCCCTCTCAACTCCTCATATCACCTCCGGGCTGGCTGTGGCCGACCCCGGTTGATCATGGGTGCAACCATGGCGGCGATGTTGCCTCAGCAGAGTCACACGAGCGAGGCAAAGACTTACTCCGCATGCTGCTCACCTACGGAGCCAGTCCGAGAGCGGTGAGCGCCCTGTCAGTTTCGTAACACGCTCGGATCGATGTGACCATCAGGGAGGCAGTGAGGAAAGCCTCGATGGCTCCTCGCCAGCGGGTGAAACGGATCATCCGCTCTTCGGCAGATGAGTGCCTTGGGACTCTTTCGTTGACGGGGCGCGGAGTCGCAGCCGATGGAGATCGTCAACGAGCGGATAGCTTCCATGTGCCGACGCGCCCGGTCAGCGCTGGGCGGCGCATTCCCTCCGTCTACGCCCCAGGTGGACTCGTTAGCTGAGGAAAGCTGGAGGACGTGGTGCACGCCCCCGTCCTGATGTGACTCCTTATCCTTAGATGAGGTGTTGGACGAGGGTGGCGGTCGCTGGCGTGAGCTCGACGGTGGCTAACGCACCGTTGACGATCGCTAGCTGCGGTGGGATGTGTCCGAGGTCGACGTCGTAGAGCACGGGCACCGACAGATCACCCAGGGCGTGCACGAGCGCATCCCGCTGACTGAAATTACCGGAGGGCGGGCCGGCCGCGCGGCCGATGAGCACGGCGTTGGCGCGGTCGAACCAGCCGGCGAGGCGCAGGTGGTGCAGCATCCGCGCCGCCATGACGGCGTCAGCCTCGGCGACCTCGACGTAGACGAGCAGTCCCTCCGGCGCGTGTCGCGCGGCGAAGTCCGCAACGTCGCCATACGGCGAGCCGGGCAGCATCGAGACCGTCTCCAAGCAACCGCCGATCATCCGTCCCGTCGCGGATACCTGCGCCGCCGCGCCGTCCTGCGCGCCGAGCAGCTTCCACCGGCCCGGGGTGTTGAGCGTCATCTCCCGCACCTCCGGGTGGAAGGCGAAGTGTTTGTGCCGGCCGCTGCGATAGGCCGCCGCGGCGCCCTGCCACAGCTCGCTTCCGGCGGGCGCGGTGACCGCTGCGAGCCACGACAGCAGTGGCTCGGGGACCGCATACGGGGTCTCCATGAGGTTACTGCCGTGCAGGGTCGCGATGCCGGTGCGCAGTGTCAGGGCTACCATCACCGTCGTGAGATCGGAATAACCCACCAGCCACGTCGGCTCCGCCCCCTGATTGCCTCGAGATCGAGCAGCGGCAGCAAGTCGATGGCCAGCTCCCCGCCCCAGGGCGGCACAACGGCGCGGATCGCAGGGTCAACGAGCATCGCGGTGAGCTCGGCGGCCCGGGCCGGCGCGGGGGCGCTCGTGAGACCGGAGCCATCCATGCAGTCACCGACCACCACGTCGTAGCCCAGGCCGCGCAGGTGCTTGATGCAGAAGTCCAGCCGGGGCTGCATCTCGCTGCCCACCCCAGCGGAGGGCGAGGTGACCGCAATCCGGTCGCCGGGTCGCAACCGGGCCGGGTAACGAATGCTCACGCCTACCACCCTGCCAAACCCCACGATCGACGCACCCGTACGGCACACTGGAGAACGTGCAGCAGCGCCAATCAACATGTCGCAGCTGATCGCCGTCTGCAACCAAACGCGCAGCCGCTCTCGAAACCCGAGCATGGTGCAGCGGCGGCGCCGAGTACCGCGCAGCTCATGTCGACGTTCCCTATCGCGCCTCTCGTCGCCACCGGCCTCGTCGGCGGCTTCGCCGTCGCCTGCTGTTACTGGCCGCCGCGAACTTGGCGGCGTGGTCCTCGCCGCCGCTGGAGGCGTATGTGGACGCGTGTGGCTGCGCTCTTCGGGACCCGGCGTCTCCCCACGCCCTGTTCTTCTCCGAGAACGCGGTCGCGCTGGAGACCGCCCTGCACCAGCGGCTGAGCCGCAAACGGGTCAATCTCGTCAATCCTCGACGTGAGTTCTTCTACGCCGCCCCGGCAGAGGTCAAGGATCTCCTGGTCGCGTTGGGGGACGACCACGTCGTGGAGTACAACGACACCGCCGAGGCTGTCGAGTGGCGAGCCTCTGATCTTGGTCGACACCGTGCGACCGCACGGCGGAACCGCGCATGCAGCCGTACTCCGAGGCCGTGCTGTCGGCCGTCGTGACGCACCCCAATGCCGACGTGGACGGGGACCTGTCCGATGACGGCGTTGAGTGACCGAGGACCTACCGACAGGGAACTCCGTTGCCCCCGGCCCAACCCGCGCGCCCGGCTGCGTGGCTGCCCGATCCGCTCGACAACGCGCTGGTCCGCTACTGGGACGGCCACCGCTGGACGTTCCACACAGCCGTGCCCCGCACCGTGGTTCCCGTCGAGGTGAGGCCGCGCGATCAGGCGCCGCCGGCGGTCCCCGCCCTGCGGCCCGACGTGGCCCAGGCGCTGGAGAGCTCGAGCAAGCCGAACGGGTCGATGAGCCGGTGGACCCGGATCCGATGGTGTCGCTGTCGCTGCGGTTGCCGAAGTCGCTGCTGGACTGGGTGCCCACGCAGGCCCGCATCGAGCACACCAAGCCGACCCAGCTGATCCGCCGCTGGATCGGTGCGGTGCGCTGTGGGTGCCGATCGGCGGTGTGCAGGCGGGCGAGTCGTCCTTGTGGTGACCGTGGTCGGCCGGCTTCAGCGTCCGCGTGGTCGTTTGCCCGCCACCCATATCGCCGGATGGCGGGGATCGTCCGTTCGGATCACGACGTCGGCGAGGGCGGGCGGGTCGATCTCACGGTAGTAGCGGGTGAAGGCCGGCAGTGTCCAGCGATCCGCGGTGGGGGTGCCCCGTTCCAGTGCGCCCGCACTCAGCAGCAGGTGCACGGCGAGGTCCGGACGCGGTACCCGGCCCAGTAGCAGCGAGCCGTCCACCAAGACCACTCCGTTGGCCGGTACCTTGACGTAGCGGGCGCGGCTGGCTCGGTCGGTCCGCTCATCCCAGAGGCTGGGCAGCACCTGTCCACTCCCACCGGGCGCCACGGGCGCGAAGACCTCCCGGGCTAGGCCGGACAGATCTAGCCAGTCCTCGTATCGGGCATCCGGGTCGATGCGGCCACGTTCGTAGCGCAGCGACGCCGGCCGCAAGAAGTCTGTGGTGGACACTCGCAGGACCGGCCGACCACGCACCCGCACGGGGTCGACCAACGTATCGGCGAACTGGCCCGGCGCCGCGGGCGGCGCCCCATCGATGATCACGGCCAGTCGCCGGTCCGGACCACAGCTGACAATCGTGTCGGCCAATTCCGCGACGAGCTTGTCGGGGGACACCGGCCGGAAACGCACCCACCCCATCCTGCCCAGTCAGCATCGTGACCGCACACCGATGGGGTCACCGCGCTGCCGCCCCGGCCGCGCGCCCCGACCACGCGGGGAGCCGCCTTCCTCGGCGCTCGTCTTCACTGGTCGCCGGGGCGCTCGTGGCTGGTGTTCACACCTGATCCGGTCAGCGCGTCGGCCACAGCGGACGCTACGGGAGGCGTTGTTGAACCTGATCCCGGCGTTTCGGTACCGCGAGGCGATCATCCGAACACTCCCACATTGGTATGATCGTCCGAATCGAGCATGAGCAGCGCCCACGACGGGCTGCGCGCTCAGCGGCTGCCCCTTGTGCTGAGTGTCCAGGCCAGAATTAAGACCACCGCGGTCATATAGATCTTGTAAACGTCGCGGTAGACGATCTTCTCGGACCTCACTACTGAGGTCGACGGGGTACGCGACGGTTCGTCTATGCACCCTCGGACGGCACCCAGTATACCATGGTCGAAGACATTTCCGCAGGTCAGAGACACGAAACTCCCCAGACTCCCAGTTACTCTCACTTAATGTGACTGGTCCGTAACCGGGGGTTACAGTCTCCTCGGTGGTGGCGTATGAGATCATCATCCGTCTGTTGCATCCGACTTCGGCCAGGTCATCAGAGGCGAGCTCGACGCTGGCGGGCGCTACCTCGGGGTCACTGAAGCTACGAACTGCAGGGCCAGACCGCCATCGGCGGGCGGGGCATCGCCGCGACACTCCGACGCCCGGTGCGCTACCAGCCGATGCCGCTGGCCCAGGCGCGCGAAGCGCTGACCGCCAGTGGGCTTGCGCCATATCAGGTGTTCCACGCGGTCTCGATGTTCTCCAACATCGGCGCGGGCCTGCTCGAATCCCGCGGCCCGAACTGACCGCGCTGCTGTCGGCCCCGCCGCGACCAGTGCTGAAGATGATCTCCCACGCGGGTGAAGCCCGGCCGGGTAGGTCTCCGGCTCAGTGACCACCACGTCCTGACACCACCCGCGCCAAGCACGAACAGACCGTGCTTGACCTTCGCTGCCACACGCAGGCCACAGGTCAAAACAGTCTCTCCCACCAGGAGCCTGCCAGCCACCAACCGGCTTCCCTGCCGCGCCACCAACGCCCTCGTCGCGGCATGAGTGAACCATCCCGGGTTTCGTGCACACCTCCCAAGTTGGGAAGGATGGCGCGATGCCACGCAGGTTCGACAAGGAGACCAGGGCGAAGGCGGTTCGGCTGGTCCGGGATCACGTGGGGGACTACGAGTCGGAGTGGGCG
>DASTLT010000153.1:0-25609 GCA_035714625.1 Pseudonocardiaceae bacterium
CACTGGCGGGGGGTGCTGTCAGGCTTCGACTCGCCCACCCCATTGCCCTACGACCGGCAGGCCGTGGAAGCGCATCGAGCCGAGTCCTCGGAGTCGGTCAGTCTCGTGCTGCCCGTCGACGAGTCCCACCGGCTGCACGAGGTAGCCAAGCGCAGCGGTCTGACGCTGAACACGGTGGTGCAGGGTGCCTGGGCGCTGCTGTTGTCGCGCTACAGCGGCGTGCGTGACGTGGTCTTCGGCACCACCGTGTCCGGTCGGCCGGCCGAACTGCCCGGCGTCGAAGAGATGATCGGCATGTTCATCAACACCGTACCGACCCGCGTCGAGATCCAGCATGGACAAGACGTCGTGTCCTGGCTGCGTGGGCTGCAGGACGAGCAGGTCGAGTCCCGGCGCTTCGACTTCGTCTCGCTGGGTCGGCTGCAGGCGTGCAGCCCGCTGTCAACTGGGACCAATCTGTTCGACAGCGTGGTGGTGTTCGAGAATTACCCCATCCAGGACACCTCGGGCGAGGACGGCTCGCGGGTAACCGATGTGCAGATGGTGGATACCACCAACTTCCCGCTCACCTTGAGCGCCTATCTCGATAACCGGTTCTACTTCCATCTCGACTACGACCCGAAGCTGTTCGACCCGGTCACGATCGAGCGCATGGTCGAGCGGCTGCGCATGCTGCTGGCCGGTATCGCCGAGAACCCTCATCGGCCGGTGGTCGAGCTGCCGTGGATGTCCGCCGACGAGCGGCACCGGGTGCTGGTGGAGTGGAACGACACCGCCCTGGAGGTTCCCGGTGTGACGTTCCCGGAGGTGTTCGAAGCCCAGGTGGTGCGTACCCCGGGCGAAACCGCGCTGATGTGCGGGGAGACCGCGGTGAGTTTCGCGGAACTGAACGCGCAGGCGAACCGGCTCGCGCACTTCCTGATCGGTCTGGGGGTGGGGCCCGAGCGGGTGGTGGCCCTGGCACTGCCGCGGTCGGTGGACATGGTGGTGGCGCTGCTGGCGGTGTTCAAGGCCGGTGGGGTGTACCTGCCGCTCGATCGGGACCTGCCCGTCGACCGGCTGGAGTTCGTGGTGGCTGACGCCGCGCCGACCCTGGTCGTGACGACCGCGGACAGCGGGAACGTTCGCAGCGCGGTGACCGAGGACATTCGTTGCCTGCTGCTGGACCAGGCAGACACCGCTGCCATGTTGGCGGCATGCCCGGATACCGATCCGACGGATGTCGACCGAGTCAGTCCCCTGCAGACCACCAGTTCGGCCTATGTGATCTACACGTCGGGGTCGACGGGCCGGCCGAAGGGTGTGGTCGTCGAGCAGCGCAGTCTGGTCAATCTACTGGTCAACCACCGCCATGGTTTCTTGGCTGCGGCTGGTGGTGGACGGCTGCGGGTGGCGTTGAGTGCGGCGTTCTCCTTCGATACGTCATGGGAGGGGCCGCTGCTGATGGCCGACGGCCACGAGCTGCACCTGCTCGACGATGCGGTGCGACTGGACCCGGTGGCGCTGGTCGACTACGTCGCTGAGCACCGGATTGATTTCCTCGACCTCACGCCGTCCTATGTGCAGCAGTTGCTTCCGGCAGGGCTGCTGAGCGACCAGCGGCACCGTCCGAAGATCCTCATGCTGGGTGGGGAGGCGCTCGGTGAGTCGTTGTGGCAGGAGCTGGCGGCCATCCCGGGCACGGCGAGCTACAACTTCTACGGCCCCACCGAGTGCACGGTCGACGCGTTGTCGTGCCGGGTGGTCGAGGGCCTACGCCCAGCGGTGGGGCGCCCGCTGGGCAACCTACGGGCGTACGTGCTCGATGACGTCCGGCAGCCGGTGCCGGTCGGAGTCGCTGGAGAGCTGTACCTGGCCGGTGACCAACTGGCCCGCGGATACCTGAACCGGCCGGGGCTGACCGCGCAGCGGTTCGTGGCCGACCCCTTCGGGCTGGCGGGCAGCCGGATGTATCGCACCGGGGACCGGATGCGCTGGACGGCTCAGGGGGTATTGGAGTTCCTGGGTCGGGCCGACGAGCAGGTCAAGATCCGCGGGTTCCGCATCGAACCCGGCGAGATCGAAGCCGCGCTGCTCGAGCGACCGGAGATCACCGACACCGTGGTCGTCGCACGGGACGGCGACGACGGGCACCAACGGCTGGTCGCCTATCTGGTACCGGCGGTCGGCGCGACGGTACCGGCTGCCGGTGAGCTGCGGGAGCTGCTCGGCCGGTCGTTGCCGGCGTACATGGTGCCGTCGGCCTTCGTCGGGCTGGACCGGCTGCCGCTGACGCCGAACGGGAAGCTGGACCGTAGGGCGTTGCCGGCGCCGGACTTCGACGCGGTGACCCGACCCGGTTACCTGCCACCCCGCACCGAGGTTGAGCGGGTCGTGGCTCAGGTCTGGGCCGAGGTCTTGGGCGTGCAGCGGGTCGGGGTCGAGGACAACTTCTTCGAGCTCGGCGGCGACTCCATCCTGAGCATCCGGGTGATTTCACGGGTGCGCGCGGCGCTCGGGGTGGAAGTGTCTCCGCGGGCGCTGTTCACCCACCCGACGGTCGCCGGGCTGGCCACCGCGATCACCTCGGACGCCGGATCCGATGCCGGGACGCTCTCGTCCATCCCGGTGGTGCCGCGCGACGGCGCGCTGCCGTTGTCGTTCGCCCAGCAGCGGTTGTGGTTCCTCGACCAGTTCGAGCCCGACAGCACCGAATACCTCACCCCCATGGCGGTGCGGTTGCGTGGTGTGCTGGACGTCGACGCGCTGAACACGGCCTTGACCGGCTTGGTGGCGCGGCATGAGTCGTTGCGCACCACGTTCGACACGGTGGACGGGCGTGGTGTCCAGATCGTGCACCCACCGTACGAGGTGCTGGTGCCGGTGCTGGACCTGTCGGACCTGCCGGAGGCGGAGCGTGCGGTCGAACTGGATCGGGTGCTCCAACAGGAGTACGGGACTCCATTCGCTCTGCGTGAGGGGCCGTTGCTGCGGGTGCGGCTGGTGCGGTTGGCCGCCGAGGAGCACGCCCTGACCCTGATGATGCATCACATCGTCACCGACGGCTGGTCGACCGGCGTGCTCAGCAGCGAGCTGACGGTGCGGTACGAGGCAGCGCTGCGGGGTGAGGCGGCGGAGCTGCCTGCGCTGCCGGTGCAGTATGCGGATTTCGCGGCCTGGCAACGAGACCGGTTGTCGGATGCGGTGGTCGCCGAGCAGCTCGGCTACTGGCGGCGGCAGCTTTCGGCCCTCGCGCCGTTGGAGTTGCCGACGGATCGGCCGCGCCCGGCGGTGCGGACCACTGCCGGCGCCGCGCACGAGTTCGTGGTGCCGCCTGAGGTGACGGCCCGGCTGAGGGTGCTGGGTCAGCAGCGGGGCAGCACTTTGTTCACGACCCTGGTCGCAGCCTGCCAGGTGCTGCTCGGGCGGTGGTCCGGCCAGGACGACGTCGCCGTGGGCACCGTCACCTCCGGCCGCGAGCGGGCCGAGTTGGAGCATCTGATCGGGTTCTTCGTCAATACTCTCGTACTGCGCTGCACCGTGCGCGGCAGCGACCCCTTCACGCAGTTCCTCGACGAGGTGCGTGGCACTGTCCTGGACGGGTTCGCCCATCAGGACGTGCCATTCGAACGGCTGGTGGACGAACTCCAACCAGAGCGCGACCCCAGCCGCACGCCGCTGTTCCAGGTGATGGTCGTGCTCCAGAACACCCCCACCCAGAATCCTCACGGCCTGCCCGGCATCGAGGTCGAGGAGCTGGAATTGTCGGGAGTGACCGCAAGCTTCGATCTCATGATCGAGTTTCAGGAGTTCGACGGCGGCCTGCATGGTGTGATGACCTACAACACCGACCTGTTCGACGCGGCGACTATCGAGCACATGACGGCGCATCTGCAGGTGCTGCTCGACGGGATCGCCGCAGATCCCAGCCGCAGTGTGGCCGAGCTGCCCATGCTGCTCGACGGTGAATGCCACCAGGTGCTGACCGCCTGGAACGAGACCGACCATCAGGTTCCCCAGGCAGCGGTGCCGAGCCTTTTCGCCGCCCAGGTGCGTCGGACGCCATCAGTTACCGCCGTAGTGTGCGGTGATATCTCGTTGAGCTATCAGGAGTTGGACGAGCAGGCGAATCGTTTGGCGGGTGAGCTGATCGGGCTCGGCGTCCGACCAGAGGACCGGGTCGGGGTGCTGATGGACCGGTCGATCGATCTCGTGGTGACCGTGCTGGCGATCGTCAAGGCAGGCGGGGCGTACCTGCCCTTGGATGTCCGCGCCCCTGCCGACCGGATGGGACTGGTACTGGCCGAGGCTGGGGCATCGGTGCTGGTGACAGACCAGGTATGGGAGGCGATGGCCCGGGATGTGCACCGTGGGCACATCGTGGTGGGCGGCGAGTCGCGGCAAGCCGGCCCGCACATCGAACCCGATGTGGCGGTGGACCCGGAACAACTGGCTTACGTCATGTACACGTCCGGCTCGACCGGCACGCCGAAGGGTGTGACGGTGCGCCACCGGGACGTGGTGGCACTGGCGTTCGACCGGCGTTTCCAGAGCAGTGCCCACCAGCGGGTGTTGCTGCATTCCCCCATGGCGTTCGACGCCTCGACCTACGAGCTGTGGGTGCCGCTGCTGCGCGGCGGACAGGTGGTGGTGGCCCGGCCGGGTGACCTGGACCCGGTGTCGCTGCGGCAGGTGATCACCGACCACGGCGTGACCGGGCTCTGGCTCACCGCCGGGCTGTTCCGGCTGATCGCCCAGGAAGCCCCGGAATGCCTGGCAGGGGTGCGCGAGGTGTGGACCGGCGGGGACGTTGTGGCCGCCACAGCGGTGCGCCGAACCCTGCAGGCCTGCCCCCACCTCGTGGTCGTCGACGGCTACGGCCCGACCGAGACCACCACCTTCGCCACCTCCTACCCGATGTCGGCAGCCGAGTCCGTGCCGGAGACGGTTCCCATCGGGCGCCCGCTGGACAACATGCAGGTCTACGTGCTCGACACCCACCTGCGCCCAGCGCCGGTGGGGGTGCGGGGAGAGCTGCACATCGCCGGCGCCGGGCTCGCCCGCGGCTACCTCGGTCAGCCCGGGCTGACCGCGGAGCGCTTCGTGGCCAACCCGTTCGGAGAGCCGGGGTCGCGGATGTACCGCACCGGCGACGTGGTGCGCTGGAAGCGCGATGGGGCCGTGGAGTTCCTCGGCCGGGCCGATGAGCAGGTCAAGATCCGCGGCTTCCGCATCGAGCCGGGTGAGATCGAGGCCGTCCTGCGCCAGCACCCGCAGATTGCCGAGAGTGTCGTCCTCGCCCGGAAGGAAGCAGGGCAGCACCATCTCGTGGCCTACCTGATAGCAGCACCGGAATGCGCCGTCCCGCACCCTACTGACTTGCGGGAGTTCCTCCTCCAGACGCTGCCGGACTACATGGTGCCATCCGCGTTCGTCACGCTCGACGAGCTGCCGTTGAGTCCGAACGGAAAGGTTGACCGGCGGGCGCTGCCCGCCCCGGACACCCGGTCAGCGCCGCAGTCGCGCCATGTGGAGCCGAGCAGCCCGGTTGAGCAGGTCCTCGTCGAGATCTGGGGGGACGTCCTCGGGCTGGACCGGGTTGGCGTGCAGGACAACTTCTTCGAGCTCGGTGGTGACTCCATCCTGAGCATCCAGGTGGTATCCCGAGCGCGGAAGGCGGGCTTGCTCTTCACGACCAAGGACCTCTTCCGGTCCCAGACCATCGCCGCGCTCGCGCCGGTCGTCACCGCGGGGGAGTTGGGGGATGCCGGGCGGGAACCGGTCGTCGGCCCGGTTCCGCTCATCCCCATCCAGCACTGGTTCTTCCAGACCCACCCGGTCAACCCGCACCACTTCAACCAGTCCGTTCTCGTGGAGCTGACCGACGAGCTCGATGAACGATGCCTGGAGCGCGCGCTGCAGGCGCTGGTGGTACACCATGACGCGCTGCGCATGCGGTTCGAGCAGGTCGAAGGGCAATGGCACCAGCACAACGCGCCGGTCCAGCCCGGGCCAGGGCTCCAACGGTGTGATCTTTCCGGTGTGGACGCAGCGCAACAGCCCACGATGATGGAAAAGATCGCCGACGAGGTCCACGCGAGTTTCGACCTGGAGCGTCCTGCACTGCTGAAGGTGGTGCTGTTTAACCTGGGCGCAGGTCAGCGACCATATCTCTGCCTGGTGGCCCACCACCTGGTGGTCGACGGTGTCTCCTGGCGCATCCTGCTCGACGACCTGGAGACGGCATATCAGCAGGCAGCGCGCGGCGAGGCGATCGATCTCGGCCGTAAGACCACCTCATTCCGGGACTGGGCGGTGCAGTTGTGCGACTACCTGGCTAACGGGGGGCTTGATCACGAGTTGGATCACTGGGCATCGGCCCTGGACGGCAGCGAACTCCCGCTGGACGGCGCGCAGCCGCAACGAGGGACTCCGGCCCGCGTTGTGCCAGTGCTGCTGAACGTGGAGGAGACCGACGCGTTACTGCGCGGGGCACCCGCCGCCTACCGCACGCGGATCAACGACGTCCTGCTCACCGCTCTCGCCTGGGCGTTGTCCCGGTGGACCGGCCGAGGCAGGGTGTCAATCGACCTGGAGGGCCACGGCCGTGAGGAGATCCTTGAGGGTGTCGATCTTTCCCACACTGTAGGATGGTTTACCACCATCTTCCCGGTTGCTCTCGATATAGCGGCCAGCGATGAGCCGAACTGGCGGGATCTCGTGAAGTCGGTACGGAGGCAGCTTCGGACCATCCCCGGCAATGGGTTTGGCTATGGAGCACTGCGTTACCTGGGTTCTCCGGAAGCGCGGGAACGGCTGTCAGCATACGGCAGCGGCTCGCAGATCTCGTTCAATTACCTCGGTCAGTGGGATGCCCGGTCGGACGAAACGGGAGGTGGCCTCTACCGGTCCATGCATGGCTCACTTGGTCAGGAGTACGACCCCGCCGATCGAAGTTCGCACATGCTGGAGGTCGTGGGCGAAGTTCAGAACGGTCAGTTAGGCTTCTTCTGGTACTACCAGGCCGGCCTGCACGATCAGGCCACCGTGGAATCCGTTGCCGGGGACTTCGTTGACGCTCTGCGGCATATCGCGCGGGACTGTCGAGGGCAGAGTCGATGACTGCTTCGCTGGCCCGCAACCGCAACTACCAACTGTTGTGGGGGAGCCAGGCGCTGTCAGCGTTCGGTATCAATGCCTCGACGATCGCGTTACCCCTGTTGGTGCTGGCGATGACCGGATCACCGGCGGCAACCGGACTTGTGCTGGGGACGAGCGCCGCTGCACAACTCCTCGCCGGGTTACCCGCGGGAGTACTCGCGGATCGCTGGAATCGCAAGAAGATCATGCTCAGTTGCGAGGCTGTGCAGGCCATTGCTGCCGGCAGCCTGGTCGTCGCACTGTTATGGGGTGTAGCGAGTCTGGCGTACCTCGTGGTAGTGGTCGCCGTGATGGGTGTCTGCGCCGCCTTGTTCGAGCCGGCGGAGGACGCGTGTCTGCCGAACCTGGTGCCGGACGAGCAGCTTTCGACCGCTGTGGCGATGAACTCGGCACGTGGTCACCTGGCCCAGTTGTCGGGCACCGCGGCAGGTGGCTTCCTGTTCGCTGTCGGCCGATTCGTGCCGTTCGCGGTGGACGTGCTGACCCACACCGTGGCGTTCTTTTTCTTGGTATTTCTTCGTATACCGCCACGTAAGGAGGTGCTGAAACCCGCAGGTAATCTCGGCCGAGAAATGGTGGCTGGTTTGCGGTGGATATGGCAGCAGCGCCCGGTTCGGACCATTGGAGCGTTGGCGGTCGCCCTCAATCTCTTCTTGGCCGCCTATTTCGTCATCATCATCGTGGTGGCCCAGGCCAGAGGGGTGTCGGCAGGGGAGATCGGCATCATGGCGGCGATGTTGGGTGTAGGTGGAATCATGGGCGCTCTGATCGCACCGTATCTGCATCAGAGGATGAGTCCGTACCTGTCGATTACGGCGGTGTTTTGGGTCCTGACGGCTCTGACTCCGGTTGCGCTGTTCATCAGCAATGGCTACCTTATGGGCGCGTTGTTTGCCGGCATGGCGTTTCTGGTTCCGACCGCGAACACGACAATCGAGACCTACCAACTTCTCCTTACTCCTGATGAGTTGCGCGGCAGGATGAGCGGAGCGTTGGGCGTGGTCACTGGTATCGCCGGCTCGGCGGGGCCGGCGTTGGGTGGTCTGCTCCTGGAGATGGTCTCCGGCAACCACGCGATCCTGCTATGCGCGGCCGGCGTCGGGACGATCACGTTGTTTGCTACCACCAGCTCCACCCTGCGCGCGTTTCCCCGGGTGGTTTCTATCGATGACGGCGATACACCTTCCGCGGTTAGGCACTCGAAGACCTCAATCGGCTTCCGCCAGTTCAGTGTGATGCGTGGCCTTCCATTTAGCTCGGCCGCTACCTTATCAATTTCTTCCTGGGTGCAGGATGACACATCGATGTCTCTCGGAAAAACCTACCGGAGAAAGCTGTGAGTATTCTCATCGCTGCCACGCTGCGCCGGCAAGTGTGGTCACAGAAGCAGCCGAGAGGGCAAGCCCAAACGGGGAAGCCGGTCTGCGAATCAAGGAGTACGACAACGCGGAGTGGTACGCCCGCTCAGCGAGGTGACCTGCGGCTTGGTCCCCTTACAGATGATATGATCATCCGCACACGTGGCCGTCGAGGTGACCGTGCGGCGGTGCGGAGCAGGAACAGCGAGTCCAACATAGTACGAACTCGCGAGTATGCCAGTGCAATACCAACCTCTTGAGGAAGGAGACAGTAGAATGGACGACGACGCAGTGTATGTGGTCCTGCGCAACGACGAGGATCAATACTCGCTGTGGCCGGCAGGCCACGAAGTACCAGCGGGCTGGCACCAGGTGGGCAAGGAGGGCAGCAGGGAGGAGTGCTCCGCCTACGTCGACGAGGTGTGGACGGACATGCGACCCCGTAGTTTGCGGGAGCGGATGGACGCCCCAACACAATCTTCATAAGCGCGTCGATAATGCGGAGTGCCTCGTCACGGGTCCACAAGACGAGGCACTCCGCCCGTACCGGGATGGCGAGACAGCTTCCACATTTCACCAACTACAGCAACCCCCGGGTTCCACACGTTTGGGTCCGGCCCTGTACTCGTATGGCGCGCCTGCTACACGGGCGCGAGGTGATGAGTTGATCAGTCCTCCAGAGTACAGGGCCGTAGCGCCCAGCAGCCATGGTCTCTGGATGCCGAAACTTCGTTTCTGCCTATGGAAGGTCAGGTCGCGAACAACCTTAATGAGTTACAGCCGGTCGGTCCTTTCGTTCTGATCAACTCGAAGAGTGGCACGACGTCAACGAGTGACTGGGGTGCGAATTCGGCTGAGGATACGACAAGGATGGATAAATAGCTGTGTACAATGAATTCATCGGCGCTAGGATGGAGCCGCAATCGACGGCTGGGCGTACGGCCCGGCTCCGGCGGTACCTGATGTGTCCGCCCACCTTCTTCGATGTGACCTACTCCATCAACCCGTGGATGGACCCGAACAAGCCCATCGATACTGCCCTGGCGCGGGCGCAGTGGGAGCGGCTGTACGAGGTTTATCTAGAGTTTGGACACGATGTCGAGTTCATTGTACCGGTCGAGGGTCTGCCGGATATGGTCTTTTCCGCCAACGGTGCGACCGTTGTCGATGATTTAGTGCTACTCGCCAAGTTCCGTCACGATGAGCGAGCCGACGAGGTGGCGGCTTACCGGCAGTGGTTCGGGGAGCAGGGATATCGGAATGTCCAGGAGCCCGAGTTTATCAATGAAGGTGAGGGCGACTACCTGGTGGCAGGCCGGCGAATATTGGCGGGCACTGGATTTCGAACCGACCGGAATTCGCATGACGAGGCGCAGGAGCTATTTGGCCGCCCCGTCATAAGTCTGGAGTTGATAGATCCTCGTTTTTATCATCTCGATACGGCTCTGGCCGTGCTCGATGACGATGAGGTCATGTATTATCCACCAGCGTTCTCACCCGATAGTCGGAAGGTGCTGCGTAAATTATACCCCAAGGCAATTTTGGCCGCTGACCTCGACGCCGAGGTGTTTGGAATTAATGCGGTATCTGATGGTCTGAACGTAGTGCTGCCGCAGGCGGCCACTCACCTGATCAATACCTTGCGGGAGCGAGGCTTTGAACCTGTCGGAGTCGACGTCTCCGAACTGTTGAAGGCCGGTGGCGGCGTCAAGTGCTGCACATTAGAGCTACGTGGGCAATGAGACGGTGATCCAGGCGATAGCGGAAAGTACCTCGTCAAGCAAGTGCGGTGCTGGATCGAGGCTGTGGAGCTGGGGCCCGACGGGCGTAGGGTTGAGCAGGGCGTTCGCTGACACCGCCTTGATCATCACGATCGAACCTGACGCGCGGCGGGCCGTTGCTCCCTCCCAGGAGTGCTCTGCCGAACAACCGAGGAGGCCATCTGACATGGGTTCGGCTACCAGCGCTTTATCGCCCCGTTGCATCCCGAGCTTCGACCTTGACCGGTATTCTCGGGGAAGGAGTCTGTCCCCATGACAACCTTCAGCGCGGTGGCCCGACGGGGGGGTGGCTGGCTCCTGCTGATCGGCGTTGCCACCTTTGTCGGCGCGCTGAGCACGTTGGTCTTGCCAACTGTGCTGGGTCGTACCGTCGACGCGATCGTGGCTGGCAAGGATTACGACGGTTGGCTCGAGGTGGCGGCTGGGCTGATTCTCCTTGGTCTCGTCGTTGAGCTGGTCGACGGGTTCGCGGAAACCATCAGTGTCGCTGAGACCACGGCCTGGTTGCGCAACCGGCTGATCCGGCACCTACTCGTGATCGGTCCGGTGGGCTCCCACCGCTTCAACACCGATGACCTGGTAAGTCGGGTCTGCGGAAATGCCGTCGACGCCGCGCAGGAAGGCCCGATCGTGGTGACGATTGGTACCGCCATGTTGCCACCCATCGGCAGCCTGGTATTACTCTTCTACATTGATATCTGGGTGGCGGTGGCGTTTATTGTCAGCGTCGCACTCGTCGCCCTGATGCTACGGACCTTCGCCGGACAGGCCACCGAGGTCAACATCGGCTACCTACAGACGCAGGGTCGCATCGCCGCCCGGCTCGTGGAGTCGTTGGCAGGCGCGCGGACGATCGCCGCCGCCGGCACCGTGCAGCGAGAGAAGCAGCGTGTCCTAGAACAGTTACACGATCTGCACGAGCAAGGTAAACGGCGGTGGCTGGTGCTCTCCCGCACCGCTGCCCAGGTTGCAGTGGTCGGACCGCTGATCATGGTTGTGGTGCTCGCCGCGGGCGGGCTGGCCCTGCTGGATGGCCGGATCAGCGCAGGCGAGCTGTTTGCGGCAATCCAGTACGCGATGATCGGCGCCGGATTCGGGGGTCTTGCCGATGTGTTCGGGCAGTTGGCGCAGGCTCGCGTCGGCGCAAGCCGGATCAGGGAGGTGCTGGCCGTAGACCCGGTTGCCTACGGGCAGCGCACGCTGCCGGACGGGCCGGGATCGCTGGAATTTCGGAAAGTGACCGTCCGTGCAGGAGACGCGATATTGCTGGACGGCGTGGATTTAGTACTGCCCGGTGGCGCGGCAGTGGCCCTGGTCGGCCGCTCCGACGCGGGCGGGTCGACGTTCGTCGCGATCGCCGCTCGGTTGCGCGATCCGGACGAAGGGCAGGTGATGCTTGACGGGGTACCGCTCACCGAGCTCAGCCACCAGACGTTGCGCGCGGCCGTCAGTGGCGCCTTCGAATGCCCGGTGCTGGTCGGCGAAACCGTTGCTGATGCGATCGGGCTGGGGCGCAACCGAGACTGGGTACAGGCGGCTGCTCAGGTTACCCACGCGCACGACTTCATCAGCCGGCTTCCGCAGGGGTACGACACACTGCTGGCGGAGGCTCCAATGTCCAGGGGTGAGGTGCAGCGGCTGAGCTTGGCCCGCGCCTGGGGTGCTGGGCGACTGCTCGTGTTCGACAACGCTACCTCCCGTCTCGATGTGGTGACCGATATGCAAATCAGCCAAACCTTGGTCGATGATCATCGTGGGCGTACCCGGCTGATAGCCACCCGCCGCATGAGTGCTGCGGCTCGTGCCGATCTTGTGGTGTGGCTGGAGGACGGACGAGTACGCGCAGTCGGGCCGCACCAGCGACTGTGGAATGAGTCAGCGTACCGGAAGGTCTTCGAATGAAGCGGGAGGTGCGTTTCGGTCTCGCCGCACTGCGTCGTCGGCCCCTGCTCGCGCTCGCCGTCTGGCTACTCCCGGAGGCGTTGCCCTCGGCGATCTCCGGCCTCGCGGTTGCGCGCGCCCTCGACGATGGCTTCCTGGCCGGCCGGCCGATGGTGGGCATGTCCTGGCTGGCTGCAATGTTGCTGGCGGCCGCCATCGGCGCAGTCGGATCCCGAAAGGTGCTCCAGCACCTCGGTGACCTGACGGAGCCGTTCCGTGACGACCTTATTAGCCGGGTGGTGGACGACTCGTTGCAAAGGAGCGTCGCGGGTCACACCGACGACGGCGCACTGACGCGCCTGACCCACCAAGTCGAAATCGTCCGAGATACCTACTCCAGACTGCTCGTGGTGATCCTTGGCTTCGTCGTCACCGTTGGCAGTGTCGTGGCTGGCCTGGTGGCGATCGCGCCGGCCGTCGTGCTGCTGATTGTGCCACCGTTCTTGCTGGCCATCGGCATGTTTCTGGCCACCCTCGGAGTGTTCGCGCCCCGGCAACGGGCTGTTGCCCTCGCCGAAGATCGGCTGGCTAGCGCCGCGGGCTCGGTGCTGGCCGCGATCAGGGACATGGTGGCCAGCGGCGCCGAGGAATATGCCGCGACAACGGTGACTGGGCCGATAGCGGAGCATGCCACTGCCGAACGGTCGCTTTCCAGCGTCGCTTCGTTGCGTACGCTCTGCTTCGCCGTCGGCGGTTGGCTACCGTTGCTGATCGTGCTGTTCGCAGGCCCATGGCTGGTCGGTCGGGGGCTCACCACCGGTGCCATCCTGGGCGGGTTGATCTACGTCGTGTTCGGACTCCAACCGACCTTGCGGACCTTCATCGCCGGCGTGGGTGACAGCGGGCTTCGATTCGTGATGACGCTAGGTCGCATTCTCGACGAGAGCGCTCCACCATCCACCTTCCAGGCCGTCCGGTCGAAGAACCCCCCGTCGGCGAGGGCGGGGTGGTCTGGCACGGTAGGCGGCGATGCTGGAGGATGGGCCTACCAGCAACCCGACCAGGAGGGGCCGTACCCGTGATGGGAAAGCTCGGAAAGCTCGCCGCGTTGGCCGGAGCAGGCGCGGCCGCTCGCAAGTTCCTCAGAGAGAATCCCGACAAGGTCGACAGGTTCGTCGAGCAAGCCGGCCGCTTCGTTGACCAGCGCACCAAAGGCAAGTACCACAGCCAGATCGGCGGGGCGGTACGCAAGGTCAAGGACGCCACCGGCCGCGCCTGAGGCCCATTCAGCGAGCTGAGCCGGGTTATCCCTGGCTGCTGGCTGCTGGGAAACTTGCTCAGCTCGCTGGAGACGGGAGGTCGGGGGGCGGCTCGAAGGCGGGGCCGTCGAACCGGTCGATGGTGGTGAACTCCTCGACCGGTCGACGGCGCAGCTTGCGGACCACTCGCTCGGGATGGCCGAGTGCGATCAGTCCGGCGACCGCGTGGCCGTTGGGGATGGCGATCAGCTCCCGCACGGCTGGCTCCTGCCGGGCCAGCACCGAGGTCAACACCCCACCCAGGCCCTCGTTGCGGGCAGCCAACAGGATGTTGTGCCCGAACGGGTAGATCGAGCCGCCGCCGACGATGCTTTGCCGGTCCAGCCCGTTATCCACGCAGGCCAGCGCCCCGAGGTCGGCGAGCAGCAGCAGCAGCACCGGGACGGTGGCCAGGGTGTCGGCGAACTGGTTGGGCCGCGGCACCTCCCGGGCCGCGGCCAGATCGACTGCCGGGCCGGTCCAGCGGCCCTGCTCGCGCGGTGCGAACGGCACCAACCCGGCGTCGACCTGGGCCAGGTACTCCCGCCAGCCGAGGACGTAGAGTTCCTGGATCCGGTGCCGAATCTCCGGATCCCGCAGCACCACGACGTGCCAGCCCTGCCGGTTTCCCCCGCTGGGCGCAAACCGGGCATGGTCGAGAATCCGGTGCAGTACCGCATCCGGCACGGCCTCGTCGGTGAAGGCCCGGGTAGCCGGGGTGGTGCGCATGACCTCGTAGAGTTCCACGGGCAGCCAACCCTACCGGGCGCCGCCCAAGGCAGCGCGACCGCGCGAAGCCTGGAAGACTGGCAGCCATGGTGGCAGTGAGTTCCTTCATGGTCCCGCTTGGCACGCCGGCCCCGCCGTTCGCCCTGCCGTCGCTCACCGGGCAGACCATCAGTCCGGCCGACTACGCACCAGGCCAGCCGTTGTTGGTGATGTTCCTGTCCAACCATTGCCCGTACGTGCGGCACATCGAGCGGGAACTCGGCAAGCTGATCGCCGAGTACGCCGATCGAGAGCTGGCTGCGGTCGCGATCTCCAGCAACAACGTCGAGACGCATCCGGACGACGGTCCCGCCGGGCTGGCGGAGCAGGTCGACCGGGCCGGGTTCACCTTTCCTTACCTGCTCGACAGCAGCCAGGAGGTGGCGAAGGCGTACCGTGCCGCGTGCACCCCGGACTTCTTCCTCTACGACGTCGAGCACCGGCTGGCCTACCGGGGCGAGTTCGACGCCTCTCGGCCAGGCAATGACCTCCCGGTGACCGGGCAGGAGCTGCGCGTGGCACTGGACCTGGTGCTGGCCGGGCAGCCGGTGCCCGAACCCCAGGTACCCAGCATCGGGTGCAACATCAAGTGGAAGCCGGGAAATGAGCCGTACTGAACTTCCGCTGCCTGCACCGCCTGCCGACAAAGTAACGCAAAGTTCACCTACCGGGTTTTTCGATTACGTCCCAGACGGCCTAGTCTGCTTCCCGATGAGCGAGGGGCAGCACCGGACGGACCGTCGGCACGCCGAGGGTCCTGTGGTGGGGTTGACCGGCGCTCGGTTCGGCGGGGCGACCGGACGCCGTCTGCGGCAGGCCGAACCAGAAGTCGATCCGAGCCAGCCGCATGACGCCCGGCCCGATCCCGACCACCAGTCCCCTCCCGACCGCCAGCCGCTCCGGGGGGTATCTGAGCCGGGATACGAGGAACTCGCCGATGAGTGCCCAGCGGTTGGCGATGAGACTGACTGGGAGGGTCTTGAGGAGACTTACGACTTGGTGCGGCCCTACTCCTGGACGGGAGGACGGACCAGCTCCGCTCAGGACTTGGCGCTGGAGGCCCTCATCTCGGCCACCGGGCAGGTGCCCGACACCACAGTCAATCCGGAGCATCATGCGATTCTCCGACTGTGCGGGACACCCCGTTCGGTCGCGGAACTGGCCGCGTTGTTGTCGGTTCCACTCGGAGTGGCTCGAGTGGTGCTCGGGGACATGGCCGCAGCAGGCAGTGTCGTCGTGCACCGCACGGCGAGCTCCGCTGACGGGGCACCGGACCTCGCCCTGATGCAGCGGGTGCTTAGTTGCCTGCAACGTCTGTAAGGCTGAGCCTGCAGCGACCGAAGGGCCGACCGGCTTTGTCTTAGAGCTGGTTGACCGCGGTTACCCGGAGGACCGCTGTGCCGGCCTCGTCGGAGGCGGCCAGGTCGACCTCGGCGCTGATGCCCCAGTCGTGGTGCCCGGCCGGATCGTCGAGGATCTGCCGCACCGCCCACCGGCCGGGTTGCGCCTCGATGATCAGCATCTGGGGGCCCCGCGCGTTGGCGCCGGTACCGATCTCGTCGTGCGCCTCGAAGTACGGTTCCAGGGCGCGGCGCCAGGCCTCCGCGTCCCATCCGCTGTCGGTGTCCAGTTCCCCGAGTTCCTCCCAGTGCCGCCGGGCGGCAAGCTCGACCCGGCGAAACAGTGCGTTGCGGACCAGCACCCGGAAGGCACGCGAATTGGTGGTCAGCGGGGGCGGGCGCTCATCAAGGGGCCTCGGTGTCGCGTCCACCATCTCGGGGTCACGCAGTTTCTCCCACTCATCCAGCAGGCTGGAGTCGACCTGCCGGACCAACTCGCCGAGCCACGCCTCCAGGTCGCGCAGCGCATCGGTCTTGGCCTCGTCGGGCACCGTCCGGCGCAACGCCTGGTAGGCGTCGGCGAGGTAGCGCAACACCAGGCCCTCGGAGCGCGCCAGCCCGTAGTAGCCGACGTACTCGGTGAAGGTCATCGACCGCTCGGCCAGGTCGCGGGCCACCGATTTGGGGGACAGCCGGTGGTCGGCCACCCATGGGTGGCTCTGCCGGTAGATCTCGAACGCCGCACCCAGCAACTCGGCCAACGGCATCGGGTAGCTGATGTCCTCGAGCCGGCGCATCCGCTCCTCGTACTCGATGCCCTCGGCCTTCATCGCCGCCACCGCCTCCGCCTTGGCCTTGGACAATTGCGCGCTCAGCACCTGCCGCGGGTCATCCAAGGTGGCTTCGAGCACCGAGAGCACGTCCAGCGGGTAGTCGGGCGAGTCCGGGTCGAGCAGCTCGATGGCGGCCAGCGCGAAAGGGGAGAGTGCCTGGTTGAGCGCGAAGTCGAGTTGCAGGTCGCCGGTGAGCCGCACGGTGCGGCCCTCAGCGTCCGGGACGGCCAGCCGCTGCACGACCCCTGCGGCGAGCAACGCCCGGTAGATCGCGATGGCGTGGCGGATATGGCGGCGCTGCGCCGCGCGGTCCTCGTGGTTGTCGGTGAGCAGGCGGCGCATCGCCGCGAACGCGTCGCCGGGCCGGTTGGCGACGTTGAGCAGCATCGCGTGGCTCACCGTGAAGCTGGACGTGAGCGGTTCCGGCTCGGCTGCGACCAGCCGGTCGAAGGTGCGTTTGCTCCAGGACACCGACCCCTCGGGCGGTCTCTTGCGCACCACCTTGCGCCGCTTGCGGGGATCGTCGCCCGCCTTGGCGAGGGCCTTGGTGTTCTCCACGACGTGTTCGGGGGCCTGCACCACGACCGTGCCTGCGGTGTCGAAACCAGCCCGGCCCGCGCGCCCGGCGATCTGATGGAACTCCCGGGCGGTGAGGTGGCGGGTACGGGTCCCGTCGTACTTGCCCAGCGCGGTGAGCAGCACGGTGCGGATCGGCACGTTGATCCCCACCCCGAGGGTGTCCGTCCCGCAAATGATCTTCAGTAGGCCGGCTTGGGCGAGCCGTTCCACGAGCCGGCGATACCGGGGCAGCATCCCGGCGTGGTGCACCCCGATCCCGTGGCGGACCAGCCGGGACAGGGTCCGGCCGAAGCCGGCGGTGAACCGGAACCCGCCGATCAGCTCGGCGATCGCGTCCTTCTCGGCCCGGCTGCAAACGTTGATGCTGGTCAGCGCCTGCGCTCGCTCGACAGCGGACGCCTGGGTGAAGTGCACCACGTAAACCGGTGCCTGGTCGGTGGCCAGCAACTCCTCGAGTGTCTCGTGCAGCGGTGTCGTCACATAGCGGAAGTGCAGCGGAACCGGCCGCTCGCCGGAGCGGACTACCG
Organism: Pseudonocardiaceae bacterium; assembly: GCA_035714625.1. Classification (GTDB taxonomy): domain Bacteria; phylum Actinomycetota; class Actinomycetes; order Mycobacteriales; family Pseudonocardiaceae. Next base: position 17,506 of record DASTLT010000153.1, read on the forward strand.
CCGTCGGGCGCCCGGTGCGCCGAGTCAGATCCTGCTCGAAACGGCTGACGTCACCCAGCGTCGCCGACATCAGCAGAAACTGGGCATGGGGCAGCTCCAGCAGCGGTACCTGCCAGGCCCAGCCCCGGTCGGGGTCGGCGTAGAAGTGGAACTCGTCCATCACGACCAGGCCGACGTCGGTGTCGGGTCCGCTGCGCAGCGCCATGTTGGCCAGCACCTCGGCGGTGCAGCAGATGAGCGGTGCCTCGGCGTTGACGCTGGAATCGCCGGTCATCATCCCGACCTGATCGGCACCGAAGACCTCGCACAGCGCGAAGAACTTCTCCGAGACCAGTGCCTTGATCGGGGCGGTGTAGACGCTGCGCTGGCCCTGGGCCAGGGCGGTGGCGTGGGCCCCGGTCGCGACCAGGCTCTTGCCGGAGCCGGTGGGAGTGGCCAGGATCACATTGGAGCCGGAGACGATCTCGATCAACGCCTCCTCCTGGGCCGGGTACAGCGTCAGTCCCTGCCCGGACACCCAGGTGGCGAAGGTGTCGAACAGCTCGTCGGGCCCGGAACCGCCGGGCAGCGCCGCGGTGAGCGTCATGGTGACCCCGATGGTGCCCCCGACTGGTCGTGCAGGTCGAGGGGGGGCTACCGGTGCACCGGGAGCGCGGGGGCGGCGCGGTAATCTGACCTTCGGTCGGGGACGGCCTCGTGTCCCACGGAGGCCGGGATCGGCGAAGCAGACAGGAGTGACCGCTCATCGACACGGGTCAGATCATCGCGGGCCATTACCGGGTGCTTGATCGGGTTGGCAGTGGTGGGATGGGCGTCGTCTGGCAGGCCAGAGACGAGCGGCTGCATCGCCTGGTTGCGGTGAAACAACTGCTCTTGCAGCCGGACCTGAGTCCCCAGGAGACCGAGATTGCCCGGCAGCGGGCGCTGCGCGAGGCGCGCATCGCGGCGCGCCTGCAACACCCCAACGCCATCGTCGTCTACGACGTCGCCGAGCACGATGGCGAACCCTGCCTGGTGATGGAGTACCTGCCCTCGCGCACCCTGGGCGAGGTGCTGGCCGAGCGGGGCACGCTGCCGGTCACCGAGGTCGCCTCGATCGGCCGACAGGTGGCCTCGGCGCTGGCGGCGGCCCATGCCGCGCAGATCGTGCACCGGGACGTCAAGCCGGGGAACATCCTGATCGCCGAGGGGGGCACTGCGAAGATCACTGACTTTGGTGTCTCCCGCGCCGCGGGGGACGTCACCGTGACGCAGACCGGCATGATGGCAGGTACCCCGGCCTACCTCGCCCCGGAGGTCGCTCGGGGGCAGCTCCCCACCCCGGCGTCGGATGTGTTCTCCCTCGGCGCCACCCTCTATGCCGCGATTGAGGGCCAGGCCCCCTTCGGGGACAGTGAGAACCAGCTCGCGTTGCTGCATGCGGTGGCGATCGGGGAGGTGCAGCCACCCCGCCAGGCTGGCCCGCTGACCCCCACCCTGATGAACCTGCTGGCCAAGGACCCGGCGGAGCGTCCGGACATGTGTCAGGTGAGCCGGGATCTCGCCACGGCGCTGGACCCCCGGCCGGTGCAGATCATCCGACCGGCCCGCACCCCACTACCGGCAGCCCATCCCCCGGCGGACCCGGCACCTCCACCACCCCCCACCCCCGCGTCCAGCCCGGTCTCCGCGCCGCCGCTCCCGGCTCCCCGGCCGCCAGCACCACCGCCCACTGCCCGCCCTGCCACCACTGCCGGTACCCGCTGCCGGGACCAGGAGCTTCGGCGCAGAGCAGTCGTGCTGGCCCTGGCTGTTCTTGCCGTGCTCGCCGTGGCCGGGGTCGGCGGAATGCTGCTGAACAACTGGTCCACTGACCGGGCGGCGCCGGGCGGCTCGCCGCCCCTGCCAAGTCCCTCCTCCGCCGCCGCGCCACCCCCGGCGTCCCCGTCCCCAGAGCCTCAGCCCAGGTACCGGTCCGAGGGGTCGATCGGCTGGAGCGACGCCGGACAGCTCGTGATCGACTACTACAATGGCCTGGACGACCCGTCCTCGGCCTGGCAACTGCTCTCACCCGCCGCTCAGGCAACTTTCGGCGATGAGGCGAGGTTCGCTGCGCACTGGAACCAGTACGCCACGGTCAGTGCCCGCAACGCGCACGGCGTCAGCGACAATGGTGACGGTTCGGTGACCGTGCCGGTGGACGTGACCTACCACACCGACGGTGGGGAGCAGGTCGAGAAGCGCAAGCTGCGGGTGATCCGGCTCGACGGGCGGCTGCTCATCGACTCCGATCCCCGCTAACCTCCGGTGCGGGTTGCACCGGGTGCCGGCAGACATAGGTCATCGCGGGCGGAACGTGGCGCCACATCGTACGGGTGGGTAGCACCTCCCCGAAGGTACGGCCCAGCTCATCGCGGAACCGGCGGGCTGCGGATGTCCAGTAGCCCGAGCTGTAGGCAGCGGCAGTGAACACCCCGTCGGGCCGCAGTGCCGCGGAGAAGGTGGCCAGGAACTCGCGCTGCTGGCGCGGTCCGATGAACGTCCACGGCAGCACGGAGACGATCACGTCGGCCAACGCCACGCCGCGCTCGGCGAGGATGGCCGGTAATGTAGCCGCATCCGCAGTGACCACCTGCACTCCGGCCAGTCCACGGGCCCGCAGCCGCTGGGCCAGCTCCGGGTCCTTCTCCACTGCGATCACCACCGCATCCGGACCGGCCCGCTCAGCGAGCGCCCCGGTCACTGCGCCGTCCCCGGCACCGATCTCGACGACAACCATGGGCCGCCCGCGCGGGCCGTCGCGGGGCACCACCGCGGCGAGCCGGCGGGCCAGTTCGGGACCGGACGGCAGCAGGGTGCCGACCTCGCGTGGGGAGCGAACCGCTGCTGCGATAAATCCCAGACCTCTGCCCGGCGGCCGCTGTGCGGTGCCCTGACGAGACGAGTTGACGGGGCGTGAGTTGTACGGAGGAGCCATACCGATAGTGCACACCACCCGGTGCCTGACTGCATCACCTGGTGGCCGCTGCTTAGGTTGTGAGTTGCCGATGACTCTGGCGGAAGGACACCTGATGGCCCCGTTGGCCGATGGCCGTTACCTCGAAGCGCTGCCCGCACAGGCCGTGCTGTTCGCCGAGGCGCTGGAGGGCGCCGACCTGCAGCAAGTGGTGCCGACCTGTCCAGAATGGACATTGTACCAGCTCACCGAGCATCTCGGAAAGGCCCACCGGTGGGCCTGCGCGATCGTCAGCCAGCGGTCCACCGCCCCACCCGACCCCCGTGAGCTGGCCGCCGCCCCCCCGCCAGACGATTCAGCGACGCTGCTGTCCTGGGTACGTGACGGCGCCCGCGAGCTGGCCGAAGCGGTGCGCGCCACCGGCCCGCAGACCCACGTGTGGAGCTGGACCGACGACCAGCGGGCGGGCTTCTGGGCGCGCCGGATGACCCACGAGACCGCGGTGCACCGGGCCGACGCCGAGCTGGCCCAAGGCCGCCCCTTCACCCTGGAGCCCGATCTGGCCGCTGATGCGATCTCGGAATGGTTGCAGATCATCTGCTCGGCGCAGGCCCGGGCCGCCCGGCCTGAGCTCGCCGAGCTATGCGGGGACGGTCAACTGCTGCACCTGCACTCCCTCGACCCCGGCCTCGGGGAGGCGGGAGAGTGGATCGTGCGCCGCACCCCGTCCGGCCCGGTCTGGGAGCACGGCCACGCCAAGGGCGACGTGGCGGTCCGGGGCACGGCGGTGGACCTGCTGCTGGTGATGCTGCGCCGGGTCCCGCCGGACGAGGCACCGGTCCAGGTGCTCGGCGACCCGGCGGTGCTGGCGCACTGGCTGGCCCATACCGGATTCTGACGGTCATGACGACAGTCCAACATCACAGTCTGCGACTGTAGTAGTGAGAATCTATAGTAGTGAGAATACTGTGGTGAAATGGACAACCGATATTCAGTCGATGGCTCCGCCAGCCGGAGTGTTCTTCTCATCGGGCGAGTTGGCCGACGCGACGCAGCGCACTCTGCATTCCGCTGCGGCGCGGGTGATCCGCCTGTCAGATCCGAGTGATACCGACATCCGCCAGGTGCGGGCCGACCACGGTCAGCCGCGGCTTGTTGATATCGAGGCGTCTGGTGCACGTCGCAGCCAACGACTGCTGTGGAGAACATCTCAGTCGTCGTGGCCGCGCTGGGTATGCATGAAGACCTTCGTACGATCCTGCGGACAGGGCGTGGTGAAGTAACGCACGAGACGCGTTCGCTGTTCAGCATTGGCGTGGTTCGGGATGTCTACCGAATCGGAGGGACACTGCTGGCCGCCGCAGCCCTGGGCTCGGCCGATGTGCCCGAGGCCGATGCGCAAGCCCTGAATTCTGCATCGGGTGCCCGATCCGGGGGAACTCCGGGGGGTGGTCCGGGGGGCGGGTGGCGGGCCAGTCAGTGCCGAGACAGGGGGCGTAGTCACCCTACCCAACTTCTTGCCGGACCTGTCCGAGACGGACGCCGAAGGCCCGGGATGGCGAGGCTGTCCTGGAGCAACGACGCGGTGTGGGAGGCTGGGCGTTCCGGACCGCCCCCTCACCACCCTGCGGGCCGGGGTGCGATCAGGAGGGCCTGTGCAGCCGAGTCACCCGCGGCCGGAGACCCGTCAGCCGGCCGATCGCTGGCTGACCGTGCCCAACGTGCTGAGCCTGCTGCGACTGGCCGGGGTGCCGCTGTTTCTCTGGTTGCTGCTGGGAGCGCAGCACGACCTGCTCGCCGTGCTCGTGCTGGCGCTGTCCGGTATCACTGACTGGCTGGACGGCAAGCTCGCTCGCTGGCTGGACCAGTCCAGCCGACTGGGGGAGCTGCTCGACCCCGCAGTCGACCGGCTCTACACGCTGAGTACCTTGCTCGCGTTCGGGCTGCGCGAGATTGTGCCGTGGTGGGTGGTGGCAGTGCTGATAGGCCGGGACGTGGTGCTCGGGCTGACCCTGCCGGTTCTGCGTCGCTACGGCTACGGTCCGCCGCCAGTGCACTATCTGGGCAAGGCAGCCACCCTCTGCCTGCTCTACGCCTTCCCGCTGCTGCTGCTGGCCGACAACGTGCAGGGCCGGTGGCAGGCGGTGGCCCAGCCGTTTGCGGTGGCCTTCACCGTTTGGGGCGGCGCGCTGTACCTCTGGTCGGGACTGCTCTACCTGCTGCAGGTGGCACTCACGGTGCGCGTGGCTCGGGAGGTGCGCTCTGGTTGACCATCACCACCTGAGCCCCGACGGTCCGTCGTTGCGCCCGGTGTTCTTCGACTGGTTGCGCAGCGGTGGTGGGCAGATCACCCTGCGCCAGACCGACCAGGTGGAGATCACCGCCTTGCGAGCGGTTGCCAAGCCCGAATACGCTCGCCCGGCCCATAGGCGCGAGAATGGCACCCCAGGAACGTCCGGGGCCGGGAGGGAGCGCGGTGGTACCTGAGGAGCTGAGGTACACCCAGGAGCACGAATGGGTCTCGCCCAGCGGAGCGGACACGGTGCGGATGGGCATCACCGACTACGCGCAGTCCCAGCTCGGTGATGTGGTCCATGTGCAACTGCCGCAGATCGGGGAATCGGTGACACCGGGCAACCCGGTCGGGGAGGTGGAGTCGACCAAGAGCGTCTCAGACGTGTACGCACCGGTCGCCGGGGAGGTGGTGGCCTGCAACACTGCTTTGGCAGACAATCCCGAGCTGGTCAACTCCGATCCCTACGGTGCGGGCTGGATGATCGAGATCAAGCTGGTCGACGCGGCAGCGCTGGACTCGCTGCTGGTTGCCCAGGACTACCGCAACCTCATCGGCTAGGTTCGCAGCACCCCGGAACCGAGCCCGGCTGCCGCCACCTGGCTGCCCGCCCGGGACAACTGTCGGCGGCAAGGTAGGTTGTGGTCCGATCAGCAGCGACCACCCTCCGAAGGAGAGCCCAGGTGAGCATGAACGACGGGCCCCGCATCCCACCGGAGCGGGGCCCGGAGCAGACTTCGACGTTCCGGGCTGACTTCCTTGCCGAGCCGGAGAGCGTCGAGACCCCGGAGCCAGCCGTCAGCGGCATCGACGCGTTGCCCGCGGGTTCTGCGCTGCTGGTAGTCAAGCGTGGCCCCAACGCCGGGTCCCGGTTCCTGCTCGACCAGAGCACCACGAGCGCGGGCCGTCACCCGGAGAGCGACATCTTCCTCGATGACGTGACCGTTTCCCGACGGCACGCTGAGTTCCGTCGTGAGGGTGGTGAGTTCGTGGTGGTGGACGTGGGCAGCCTCAACGGCACCTACGTCAATCGCGAACCGGTGGACACTGCGGTGCTGGCCAACGGCGACGAAGTGCAGATCGGCAAGTTCCGCCTGGTGTTCTTGACCGGTGTTCGTACCGGGAACCGAGGAGCTGACCAGGGGTCGCGGTGACGGCCGCGGCGGGCCGCTCCCCGAATGGATCGGGGGCGAGCATCGGCTCGGTGCTCGCCCAACTGCGGGCGGATTTCCCGGACGTCACCATCTCCAAGATCCGGTTTCTGGAGTCCGAGGGGCTGGTCCAGCCGGAGCGCACGGCTGCGGGTTACCGCCAGTTCTCCCCGGCGGACGTGGCGCGGTTGCGCTACGTGCTGGCCGCCCAGCGCGACCACTACCTCCCCCTCAAGGTGATCAAGGAGCAGTTGGATGCGATGGACCGGGGTGAGCACGGGGGACCGCTCGACGGACCCCGACCGCGGCTGCCGCGCTCGCTGGTCGGAGTCGCAGATCCCGCCGGAGAGGACGGCCCGGCCGCCCCGGCGGACTTCACCGCCGCTGCTACCGTGCGGATCACCCAGGAGGAGCTGCTCGCCGCAGCCGGTATCAGTGCCGCCGCGCTGGCTGAGTTCGAGCAGTTCGGCCTGATCCGACCCGGCCCGGCCGGCTTCTACGACACCGATGCCGTGCTGGTGGCCCGGACCGTCCAGGTGATGACCGACTTCGGGCTCGAACCCCGGCATTTGCGGGCGTTTCGGGCTTCCGCGGACCGAGAGGTGGGCCTGCTGGCCCAGATCGTCACGCCGATGACCCGGCAGCGCGACCCCGCTGCCCGAGCCAGGGCCGACGAGGTGGTGCGGGAGCTGGCCGCGCTCTCCGTGCGGCTGCATGCCCTGCTGGTGAAGACCGGGTTGCGGGGGGTCATCGGGAACTGAGAGCACGGCAAGAATTGGCCCTGCTGGACTCGGCACCGGGACCATGCCGCGTGTAGCGTCTTCGGTAAGCACGACGATCCTCGAGGCACCCGCAGCGCGGGGTGTGGCAGGAGGGAGGGCGCAACGCGATGAGCGAGATGCGTGTCGTCGGGGTTCGAGTGGAACTGCCGGCGAACCAGCCGATTCTGCTGCTGCGGGAGACCGAGGGTGAGCGTTACCTGCCGATCTGGATCGGCTCCGGGGAGGCGACCGCCATCGCCCTGGAGCAGCAGGGGGTGCAGCCGGCCCGGCCGATGACCCACGACCTGCTCCGGGATGTCATCCGGGCGCTCGGGCGGGAACTGCAGCAGGTCCGGATCACAGAGTTGCAGGAGGGTACCTTCTTCGCCGAGCTTGTCTTCGACGGGGGGGTGCGGGTCTCGGCCCGGCCGAGTGACTCGGTTGCCCTGGCGCTGCGGGCCGGGGTGCCGATCCACGCCGAGGAGGCGGTGCTCTCCGAGGCGGGCCTGATCATCCCTGATGAGCAGGAGAATGAGGTCGAGAGGTTCCGGGAGTTCCTGGACTCGGTGTCCCCGGAGGACTTCCGCGGTGCCGACACCTGATCACGCGCGGCAACCCTCGAGTTGAAGTGAAGGTCGAGGCTCTCCGCGCGTCGCGTTGACCGGTTGCTCGCCGGCGGCCTACCGTCAATCCCGACAGCGAATCGTGCGCGTGTGATTCGCCCGGACGACCGGATGAGTTCCGCCACAGGCCCGCTGGCCGGACGGACCAGCCGGACCACGGCGAGGGGAGGCACGGGTGGCGGACCGACCGAACGGCGGAACGGACACCCCGAAGCACGAGGTCCAGCGCGTGGCGAGGGACCACACCGCCGATCAGGGCACCCTGTTCCCAGATTCCGCGCTGACCGGCCCGTCCGCGGTGACCGACCAGTTGCTGGGCTACCGCGGTCCGGCAGCCTGCC
>DASTLT010000154.1:0-34899 GCA_035714625.1 Pseudonocardiaceae bacterium
GAATCGGATCGGTGCGGGCCCGGTCCAGCAGCGGCCGGTAGGTCGCCAGAGCGCTGCGCAGCCGTCGGGTGGCAACCCGCATCTTGTGCACCGCGTCTGGCTTGTCGGCCCGGGCCCCGGGATCGTGCGAGATCAGCTCATCGACCTGTTCGCGGAGGTGGGCGACGACGACCTGGGCCGCCCGCGACCGCGGCGTCAGCTTTGGGCGCACTGCCTGCTCGGGAACCAGCTCGCCGAGGGTGCGGGCCAGCTTCGACGCCGCCGGCGAGCGGGTGAGCCCCGCCGCCTCCAGGGCCGCACTCACCGCCTCCAGCAGTTCCTGGTCGCCGCCCGCCAGCTCGACCTCCACCTCCCGCCACCCGGACAGGTCGGCCGAGCCTGCCCCGAGACGTGCGGCGTGCACCGCGTCGTCGGCGACGTGGGCCAGATCGTTGCCATCGGCGTCGAGCAGGCGCCGCTCCAGCCGAGTGGTGTGCAGTACCGCTACCGGGATCAGCTCGTGCCCGCGGATCAGCCCGCGTACCTCCTTGACCAGTTCCTCGGGCACGGTGCGGGGGGCCCGGTCGGCAGCATCCAACGGCAGCCGCAGCTCGGTGCGTTGCTCGCCACCGGCGGGGAGCTTGAGGTGCCAGCCCTCGTCCGCACCACCGAGGCGACACCGCAGCGTGCTGCGGTGCGCGGCCAGTCGCAGGTCTCGGGTGTCGAAGTAGGTGGCCTCCAGCCTGGTCTCGATGGGCTCGGTGACCGCAGCCACCCTGTCCACAGTGCACAGATCCGGCAACGCAGTCCCGGCGTCGGCGTCGAACTTGCGCTCGATCTCGGAGAAACGGCCCATGGTCCCCTACCTAACCCGAGGGGGTTGGCGGTAGCGACCCGATGCCGCGATGCCCGAGAGCGACCGGATGCCCGGCCTGATTGTTGGCCCGGATGAGTGACAAGGCTGTATTTGCGCCCGTGAACGTGTAGTCTTCGGCAGTCCGGACCGCCCCCCGGCTCGAGGGAGATCCAGAGTGATCTGCTATGACAGCGCGCCGTCGTAGGAAGTCCGGGTCCGGGCCCTCCGCCACCGCGTTGATCGCCTGGATCGGAGGCACCGGGGTCGGCTCCGGTTCAGCGACGGGTTCCCCCTCCGTGGCCGCGTACTGCACGCCGACCGCGGTTGCCGACGAGGGCCACTCATTCGTAGCTACCCGGGCTCGTGGCCTCGCTGCCGGCACCCTGCTTGCCTGTGGCTCGGTGCTGGCTATCACGGTGCATGCGACTGACTCCTCTGCCCCGCGGGACAGCGCGACTTCCGGTCTGGTCACGATCGGTCCGGGCGCGACGTCCGGGGGGGATGGGGCGACGTCGCTCGCCAGCAGGCGCACGACCGCTGCCCCCGCCGCCACCAGTGCGCAGGCGTTCACCGGAACCCCGCTGCGGTCGCAGCCGGTACACCGCAACGTCCCGCTCGCGGTGCCCGTGCCGGGGGCAGCGCAGCCCGAAGCGGAGTTGCCCGCCCCGCTGGCCCTGCCGGTGCCGGATCGAGGCCAACTGGAGCAGAACGGACCGCTCGAGCGCGCGGTCCTGTCGCAAGCGCCGGTGCCGGACGCTGCTGGGGCGGCGGCAGGCCAGGCGGACAAGCTGGTCGCTCCGGCGGATCAGGCGCTCACCCCGGCGACCCCGGTAGCCGCCCCGGCCACCGCACCGGTGCACGAGGTGGTGGCCCCGGTCGGGGAGGTGCTGGAGTCGGTCGGCGAGGTGGTCGCGCCGCTCGAGGCGGCGGTCCAACCGGTGGCCCACCCGGCGGCCACGATGCTGTCCTCGCTGCCGCTGGCGCTGTCCTCGCTGCCGCTGGCTCAGTCGTAGGGCGGCTTTCGGCAGGCTGCAGCAGGGCCACGGGCGGTGCTCGAACCCGCAGGAGGTCGAGCCGGGTCCCTCGATAGCATCGAGGTCGATCCGAATCGCCGAGTTTCGAGGAGTTCCCGTGCCCGCGTCGCCCTCGCCCGTCCGGCCCGCTCAGCGCGTGACGGTGCCGGCTGGGATCACCGCGGGGCAGGCGCTGCGCGCGGCCGGGGTGGCGACCAGCGGCCCCGATGCCGTTATCGTCGCCCGGGACGCCGAGGGCAGGCTGCGCGACCTGGCGTGGACGCCGCAGACTGACACCGAGGTCGAGGCGGTGGCCGCCGGCAGCCCGGACGGGCGCAACGTCCTCCGGCACTCCTGCGCTCATGTGCTCGCCCAGGCCGTGCAGCAGCACTTCCCCGAGGCCAAGCTCGGCATCGGCCCGCCGGTCACAGATGGCTTCTACTACGACTTCGACGTCGACCGTCCGTTCACCCCGGAGGATCTCGCCACCCTCGAGAAGACCATGAAGAAGATCATCAAGGCGGGGCAGCGGTTCTCCCGCCGGGTACTCGGCTCGGTGGACGCCGCAAAGGCCGAACTCGCGGCGGAGCCCTACAAGCTCGAGCTGGTGGATCTCAAGAGCGAGGTCGATCCCGCCGAGGTGATGGAGGTCGGCAGTGCCGACGACGCGGAGCTGACGGTCTACGACAACGTGCATCCGCACACCGGCGAGACCGTCTGGGGCGACCTGTGCCGGGGCCCGCACGTGCCCACCACCAAGCACATCCCGGCGTTCAAGCTGATGCGCACGGCTGCGGCCTACTGGCGGGGCAACGAGCGCAACCCGCAGCTACAGCGCATCTACGGCACCGCATGGGAGTCGGCCGAGGCACTCGACCGGCACCTGGAGCTGCTGGCCGAGGCGCAGCGCCGGGACCACCGCAGGCTCGGTGCCGAGCTGGACCTGTTCAGCTTCCCCGACGAGATCGGCTCCGGGCTGGCGGTGTTCCACCCCCGCGGGGGCACCGTGCGCCGGGTGATGGAGGACTACTCGCGGCGCCGCCACGAGGAGGCTGGCTACGAGTTCGTGTACTCGCCGCACATCACCAAGGCGCAGCTCTTCGAGACCTCGGGACACCTGCAGTGGTACGCCGACGCCATGTTCCCCCCCATGCACCTCGATGCGGAGCTGGCCGAGGACGGCACGGTGCGCAAACCCGGGCAGGACTACTACCTCAAGCCGATGAACTGCCCGTTCCACAACCTTGTCTACCGCTCCCGCGGGCGGTCCTACCGGGAACTCCCGCTGCGGTTGTTCGAGTTCGGCTCGGTGTACCGGTACGAGAAGTCCGGCGTCGTGCATGGCCTGACCCGGGTCCGCGGGATGACTCAGGACGACGCGCACATCTACTGCACCCACGATCAGTTGCAGGGCGAGATCCGCTCGTTGCTCGGCTTCGTGCTCGACCTGCTCCGCGACTACGGGCTGGACAATTTCTACCTGGAGCTGTCCACCCGCAATGAGGACAAGTACGTCGGCACCGTGGAGCAATGGCAGGAGGCGACCGAGGCGCTGGCCCAGGCGGCCGAGGCCAGCGGCCTGGAGCTGGTGCTCGACCCGGGTGGAGCGGCCTTCTACGCACCCAAGATCTCCGTGCAGGCGCGGGATGCCCTAGGCCGGACCTGGCAGATGTCCACCATCCAGGTCGATATGCAGCTACCGGAGCTCTTCGGGCTGGAGTACACCGCACCAGACGGCTCCCGGCAGCGCCCGCATATGATCCACCGCGCGCTCTTCGGCTCGGTCGAGCGGTTCTTCGGAGTGCTCACCGAGCACTACGGCGGGGCCTTCCCGGCCTGGCTGACCCCGGTGCAAGTGGTGGGCATCCCGATCGCTGACGAGCACGTCGAGCATCTGCAGCAGGTCGCCAAGGGGCTGCGGGCCCGGGGGATCCGGGTCGAGGTGGACACCTCCGACGAGCGGATGCAGAAGAAGATCCGGACCCACACCACGCAGAAGGTGCCGTTCCTGTTGCTTGCCGGGAGCGCTGACGTGGCAGCGGGCGCGGTGTCCTTCCGGTTCCGGGATGGCAGCCAGCTCAACGAGGTACCGGTGGAGGACGCCGTCACCGCCATCACCGGCTGGGTGGCGCGCCGGGAGAACTCCTCGCCCCATGCCGTGGAGTTCCCGGTGGGGGAGTCGTGACCCCATCCGGGTCAGCGGAGTTCGAGGCAGCGGAGTTCGAGGCAGCGGAGTTCGAGGTCCAGCACGGGGTCGGGGCGCCGGACGCCCTGCAGCGACTCTGGACACCGCACCGGATGGCCTACATCAAGGGCGAGGGCAAGCCCGGACACGGACCCACTGCGGGGCGGTGCCCGTTTTGCCGGATCGTCGAGATGGACGACGCCGAGGGCTTGGTGGTCGCCCGCGGCGAGACCGTGTACGCGGTGCTCAACCTCTATCCCTACAATCCGGGACACCTGATGGTGGTGCCTTTCCGGCACGTCGCCGACTACCCTGACCTGACCGCTCAGGAGACTGTCGAGCTGGCCACCTTCACCCAGCAGGCCATGCGCGCCGCCCGCCGCGCCGCGGCCCCGCACGGTTTCAACATCGGGATCAACCAGGGCTCTATCGCTGGCGCAGGCATCGCCGCGCACCTGCACCAGCATGTGGTGCCCCGATGGGGCGGTGACGCGAACTTCATGCCGGTCGTGGGAGGGACCAAGGTGTTACCCCAACTACTGGCCGAGACCCGCGCGCTCTTGGCGCAGGCGTGGACGGAGCTGTCCTGATCAGATCCAGCCGATTCCCGGTTAAGGCCCGATGATGCTGAACATTTTCGCTCGCGCCTCGGTCTCCCGGTTCTTGGAGCCGGTGGGTGCCTGGTTGCTGCGGGCCGGTGTCGGCGCCGATGCCATCACCCTGGCCGGCACGGCGGGCACGGTCGGCTCGGCACTGTGGTTCTTTCCCCGTGGACAGATGCTGGTCGGCACCATCACGGTGACCCTGTTCGTGCTGTTCGACGTGCTGGACGGCGCGGTGGCCCGGGCCCGCGGGTCCGCCAGCCCGTTCGGCGCTGTGCTGGACGCCACGTGTGACCGCATCGCCGATGGCGCGCTGTTCGCCGGGCTGACCTGGTGGTGTTTCGGGATCGGGAACAACCCGACGTTGGCGATGGCGGCGCTGATCTGTCTGGTCACGGCCCAGGTGATCTCTTACATCAAAGCCCGCGCGGCGGCTACCGGCCTGGCCGCTGACGGTGGGATGGTGGAACGGGCCGAGCGGTACATCATCGCGCTGTGCGGTACCGGGCTGACCGGGATCGGTCTGCCGCATGCGGTCGATGTGGCCCTGTGGCTGCTCGCCGCATTGCAGGTGGTCACCGTGATTCAGCGGATGCTGGCGGTGCGCCGCAGCGCCCGGGAACAGGGACAGAGGGTGGGGTGAGCAACCGGGTGGCCGGCCGGCTCATGGATCTCGGATATGCGGCCGGGTGGCGGCTGGTGCGAGCTGCCCCCGAGAGACTGGTTATCCGGGTGTTCCGGGCCGGTGCGGATCTGGCCGCCCGTCGCGACGGCCCCGGGGTCCGCCAGTTGCGCCGCAACCTCGCCCGGGTCGTTCCCGAGGCCACCACCACCGAGCTCGACGCGCTGGTTCGCGACGGGTTGCGCTCCTATGCCCGGTACTGGCGGGAGGCTTTCACGCTGCCCTCAGCCGACCACCGTAGGCTGCGGGACCGGCTGGACACCGCGATGGAGGGAGTCGAGTATCTGGACGCAGCGCTGGCGGTCGGCCGTGGGGTGGTGGCCGTGCTGCCACACAGCGGGAACTGGGACATGGCTGGGATGTGGTTCGTCGGCCGCCACGGCCCCTTCAGCACGGTGGCCGAGCGGTTGCAGCCAGAGACGCTCTACCGGCGCTTTGTCGACTACCGTGCCTCGCTGGGTTTCGACATCATCCCGCTGACCGGGTCGGGCAGTCCGACGCCGCGGCTGGTCCGCCGGCTGCATGCGGGCGGGCTGGTCTGCCTGCTCGCCGATCGGGACCTCACCGGCGGGGGTGTCGAGGTGGAGTTCTTCGGCGACACCGCCCGGATGCCGGCCGGACCGGCCCGATTGGCTGCGGCCACCGGGGCCACCCTGCTGGTGGTCGGCTGCTGGTTCACCCCCGATGGCTGGGGTATCCGGCTGCATCCACCCGTGCCGGTGCCGGGCCGCCGCGGCGTGGCAGCGGCGACCCAGACGGTGGCGAACTGCTTCGCCGCCGACATCGCGGCACATCCCCAGGACTGGCACATGCTGCAGCCGCTATGGACGGCTGACCTGGCGGATCCGGGCCCGAGCGCGCCGCTGTGCGACGCTGGATAGGGGGCCTGTGCGGATCGGAATGGTCTGTCCATACTCCCTGGCAGCCCGGGGTGGAGTGCAGGCGCATGTGCTGGGCCTGGCGCAGGGCCTGCGTGACCTCGGCCACCAGGTGCAGGTGCTGGCACCGGCGGTCGCTGGCGCCGCCCTGCCAGAGTTCGTCACTGCGGCCGGCCGGGCTGTGCGAGTGCCCTACAACGGCTCGGTGGCCCAGCTCGCCTTCGGTCCGGTCGCGGTCACCCGGGTCCGGCGGTGGCTGCGCGCGCATGACTTCGACCTGCTGCACCTGCATGAGCCGACCGCGCCGAGCGTGTCACTGATCGCCCTCGCGCTGGCTGACCTGCCGGTCGTGGCGACCTTCCACATGGCCACCACCCGGTCCTGGGCGCTGGCCGCGGCGCACGGCCTGCTGCAGCCCCCGATGGAGAAGATCACCGCCCGGATCGCGGTCTCCCCGCTGGCCCGGCGGGTGCAGGTGGAGTACCTCGGCGGGGACGCCGTGGAGATCCCTAACGGGCTCGACGTGGCGTTGTTCGCCACCGCTTCGCCACTGCCCGGGTATCCGCGGCGCGGTGGCACGGTCGGCTTCGTAGGCCGGTTCGACGAGCCACGCAAGGGCATGCCGGTGCTGCTGGCGGCGCTGCGCACGCTCGCCCGCACGCGCCCGGAGCTGCAACTGCTGGTGGTCGGCCACGGGGATACCGCAACGCTGCGCCGGGCCGCCGGCCCGGCGCTGACGTCCCGAATCCGGGTACTGGGTGCAGTGGGGGAGCAGGGCAAGGCGGCGATGCTGCGCAGCGTGGACGTGTTGGGGGTGCCTGCTACCGGAGGGGAGAGCTTCGGCGTCGTGCTCACCGAGGCGCTGGCCGCGGGTACCCCGGTGGTGGCCAGCGACCTCGACGCCTTCCGCCGGGTGCTGGACGGGGGCCGGGCCGGTGTGCTCGTTTCGCCTGCCGCGCCCACGGCATTGGCCGGGGTACTCGGTGATCTGCTCGACGATCCGGCACGGCGCGCCGAGCTGGCCACCGCGGGACGGCGCCGCGCCGCGATATGGGACTGGCCGGTGATCGCCCGCCGGGTGCTGCAGGTCTACGAGACGGCGATAGCCGCCGATCCCCGTCGGCTCGCCCCGGGATCCGCTGTGCCGATCCGCTCCCTGCTGACCAGGACGCCGCGATGAGGGGGAGCGGGGTGCTCTTGGTCGCCGGGCTGGCCGGCACCGCGGTCGGTGTGCTGGGCGTGGTGCGCGCGGCGGTGCGGCTGGACCGGTTGCATGTGCGCACCGATGCGGCGTGGGCGGCGTTGGATGACGCGCTCGGGCGCCGCGCGCACGCGGTCCGCGCGTTGGATGCCTGCCTGACCGCCGCCGAGGCCGCGCTGCGGGCCGAGCCGGTGATCCGTGAGGATGTCGAGAACGAGTTGGGTCGGGCCATCGCAGTGCTGGATCGGGCCGATCTCGACCCGGCCTGCGCGGCCCGGCTGGCTGATGCGGAGCAGCGCGTGATGATCGCCCGGCGGGTCTACAACGACGCGGTGCGCGACACGCTGGCCTTGCGCTCACGCCGGATGGTGCGCTGGCTGCGGTTGGCCGGCACCGCTGCGCTGCCGCAGTACTTCGAGATCGCCGAGCCTCAGGACGGCGCTGGCGCGTAGCGGATGAAGCGCCGGGTGAACGTGGCCGTGCCCGAGGTCAGGCCGCGCAGGTCCACGGCGTAGCGCAGCAGCTCGGCGGCCGGTACCTCGGCGCGTACCAGCATCCGACCGGCCTCGTCGGTCTCGGTGCCCAGCACCCGGCCGCGGCGGCTGGAGAGGTCACCCAGCACGGTGCCCAGATGCTCCTCGGGCATCTGCACCACCACCTCGTCCACCGGTTCCAGGGAGATCACCTGGCCCTTCTCGGCGGCATCCTTGAGCGCCAGCGCCCCGGCCATCTGGAAGGCCGCATCGGAGGAGTCGACGCTGTGCGCCTTCCCGTCGACCAGCGTCACCCGGATGTCCATCACCGGGAACCCCGCTCCCAAGCCGCGCTCCATCTGCGCCCGGACCCCTTTCTCCACGCTCGGGATGAACTGGTGTGGAACCGCTCCGCCCACCACTTTGTCGACGAACTCGAACCCCGACCCCCGGGGCAGCGGTTCCACCTCGATGTCGCACACCGCGTACTGACCGTGCCCCCCGGACTGTTTGACATGCCGCCCATGCCCCTTGGCAGGGCCGCCGAAGGTCTCCCGCAGCGGTACCACGACCGGTTCGGTGTCCACCTCGGCGCCGCCCGCGCGCAGCCGGGAGAGCACCACGTCGGCATGGGCCTCGCCCATGCACCACAACACCATCTGGTGGGTCTCGGAGTTGCGCTCCAGCCGCAGCGTCGGGTCCGCGGCCACCAGCCGCCCCAGCCCGCGGGCCAGTGCGTCCTCGTCACTGCGGCTGCGACCGACCACCGCCACCGGCAACAGCGGCTCCGGCATCGACCACGGCGCCATGAGCAACGGGTCGTCCGGTGCCGAGAGGGTGTCACCGGTCTCTGCGGAGGTCACCTTGGTCACTGCGCAGAGGTCACCGGCCACGCAGTGCGGCACTTCGGTCAGGGTGCCGCCCAGCGGGGTGTAGACGTGCGCCACTCGCTCGTCCACGTCATGGTCGGCATGCCCGCGATCGGCCAGCCCGTGTCCCGAGACGTGCACCGCACGATCCGGTTGCAGGATCCCGGAGAACACCCGCACCAGTGACACCCGGCCCTGGTAGGGGTCGACGGTGGTGCGGACCACCTCCGCGGCCAGCGGGGCGGTCGGGTCCACCTGCACCCCGGGGTGCGCTGATCCGTCAGGACGGGTCACCGGGGGCGGGGGGCGCTCGCCGGGAGCGGGGAAGGCACCGGTGAGCACTTCCAGCAACTCGGCGAGCCCCACCCCGGTGCTGGCGCAGGCCGGGATCACCGGGTGGAACGACCCGCGGGACACCGCCGTCTCCAAGTCGTCAACCAGCAGAGCGAGATCGAGGTCCTCGCCACCGAGGTAGCGCTCCATGAGCGACTCGTCCTCGCTCTCGGCGATGATCCCCTCGATCAGCTCGTTGCGGGCGACGGTGAACTCGTCGTCGTCCACCCCGCTGCGCTCACCCTCGGTCGGCGGGTACCCGTCGCGGTAGTCGAAGAGCCGCTGCGAGAGCAGGCCGACCAACCCGGTCACCGCACCCTCGCCGTCCCGCACCGGGAGATAGAGCGGCAGCACGCCCTCGCCGAAGGCGGCCCGGCAGGCGGCGATCTCGGCCTCCAGATCGGCCCTGGGGTGGTCCAGCCGGCTCACCACCACCGCCCTGGGCATCCCGACCATGGCGCACTCCTGCCACAGCGTGACGGTGGCCGGGTCGACCCCCTCAGCGGCGGACACCACGAACAGCGCCGCGTCCGCAGCCCGCAGCCCGGCGCGCAACTCGCCCACGAAATCGGCGTAGCCAGGGGTGTCGACAAGATTGATCTTGATGCCGTTGTGCTGCAGTGGCGCGATCGCCAGCGTCACTGACCGCTGCTGACGCACCGCCGCTGGGTCGTGATCGCACACTGTCGTACCATCAGCGATCGTTCCGGTCCGACTGATCACGCCCGTTGCCGCCAGCAACGCTTCCGCCAGCGTCGTCTTCCCCGCCCCGGACGGCCCTACCAGGGCCACGTTGCGGATCCGGGACGGGTCTTGCCCCGCCCCGGCCGGATCGGGACGCTCACCATTGCCTTTCGTGCCCATGGCACCACCCTTGGCCTGTGCGGATCGTGTGGTCGATCTCACACCGGTGCGCCGGTGGAGGCAACCCCCCCGAGCCCTTGCCTGCGACGTCATCGGCAGGCGGCCACGTACGATCGATTTATCGAGTGGCCCCCTGCCGCCGTGTCCCTGCCGCTGGCCTCTAAGGAGCGAACCACGGTGCCCGTCGAGAACACGCCCATCCCGGCCCTCGAGCACCAGACCGGCACCGCGCGGGTCAAGCGCGGGATGGCCGAGATGCTCAAGGGCGGTGTGATCATGGATGTGGTCACGCCGGAACAGGCCAGGATCGCCGAGGACGCCGGCGCCGTCGCGGTGATGGCGCTGGAACGAGTCCCGGCCGACATCCGGGCCCAGGGTGGGGTCGCCCGGATGAGTGACCCGGACATGATCGCAGCGATCATCGAGGCGGTCTCCATCCCGGTGATGGCCAAAGTCCGGATCGGGCATTTCGTCGAGGCCCAGGTGCTGCAGGCGATCGGCGTGGACTACATCGACGAGTCCGAGGTGCTGACCCCGGCCGACGAGGCCCACCACATCGACAAGTTCGCCTTCACCGTGCCGTTCGTCTGCGGAGCCACCAATCTGGGCGAGGCGTTGCGCCGGATCTCCGAGGGCGCCGCAATGATCCGGTCCAAGGGTGAGGCCGGGACCGGCAACGTGGTCGAGGCGACCCGGCACATGCGCGCGATCCGGGCCGGCCTTCGCTCGCTGGCCGCGATGGACGCCGAGGAGCTCTACGCGGCCGCCAAGGAGCTGCGTGCTCCGGTGGAGCTGGTCCGCGAGGTTGCCGCGGCGGGTGCGCTGCCCGTCGTGCTGTTCACCGCGGGTGGTCTCGCCACACCGGCTGATGCGGCGATGATGATGCAGCTCGGCGCCGAGGGGGTGTTCGTCGGCTCGGGCATCTTCAAGTCGGGTGACCCGGCCAAGCGGGCGGAGGCGATCGTGAAGGCCACCACCTTCTACGACGACCCGGAGATGGTCGCGAAGGTCTCCCGGGGGCTGGGCCTGGCAATGGTCGGGATCAACCTCGATGACCTGCCGCAGGAGCAGCGCCTCGCGCAACGCGGCTGGTGATCCACCAGCCTCAGCGGCGCGATTGGGATCCGAATGGCATGCAAACGAGGCCGAAAAGTGCGATTTGGCTCCGAATTGTTGTTCCTGACGCCCGTGGGCGGCGATTCGGATCCGTAATGGCGCTCGGCTGGGGAGCGGAGGACTGCGGTCTACGCTGGGTGGGTGTCTGAGGCCGGGCCGCTGGTTGGGGTGCTGGGGTTGCAGGGCGATGTCCGCGAGCATCTGCGCGCGGTTGCCGGTTGCGGGCTGCGCAGCACGCTGGTCCGCCGGGCCGAGGAGCTGGCCGAGGTGGACGCGCTGATCCTGCCCGGCGGCGAGTCCACCACGATGAGCCGGCTGCTGGGCGCCTTCGGCCTGCTGGAACCGCTGCGGGCCCGGCTGGCCGGCGGCATGCCGGCCTACGGCTCGTGCGCCGGGATGATCCTGCTCAGCCGGGAGGTCCTGGACGGCCGGTCCGACCAGCAGCAACTCGGCGCGTTGGACACGGTGGTGCGCCGCAATGCCTTCGGTAGGCAGCTCGACTCCTTCGAGACCGACCTGGACTTCGACGGGGTGGTCGGCGACCCGGTGCGGGCGGTGTTCATCCGCGCTCCCTGGGTGGAGCGGGCCGGACCGGGGGTCGAGGTGCTGGCCACCGTGCCCGATGTGGCAGCGTCGGGCGGCGCCGCAGGTAGGATCGTTGCGGTCCGGCAGGGGTCGGTGCTGGCCACCGCGTTCCATCCTGAGCTGACCGGCGACCGGCGCATCCACCAGATGTTCTGCGAGATGGTCCGGAACCGCGTTGGGACTGTGGGGGAGCGCGTGGGGCCGGGCCGGTGGTGAGACTGGCGAGCGAGCAAGAGGAGCTGGGCAGGCATGAGCGGCCACTCGAAATGGGCGACCACAAAGCACAAGAAGGCCGTGGTCGACGCCAAGCGCGGCAAGCTCTTCGCGAAGCTGATCAAGAATATCGAGGTGGCGGTCCGCACCGGCGGTGGTGATCCGGAGGGTAACCCGACCCTATACGACGCGATCCAGAAGGCGCGCAAGAACTCGGTGCCGGTCGACAACATCGAGCGCGCGGTCAAGCGCGGCTCCGGTGCCGACGCCGGCGGCGCCGACTACCAGACGATCATGTATGAGGGATATGGCCCAGGTGGGGTGGCGCTGCTCGTCGAGTGTCTCACCGACAACCGCAACCGGGCAGCCTCCGAGGTCCGCACCGCGATGACCCGCAATGGCGGCACGATGGCCGACCCCGGCTCGGTGTCCTTCCTGTTCAGCCGCAAGGGGGTGGTGCTCGTGCCGCGGGAGAACCTGTCGGAGGACGACGTGCTGGCCGCGGTGCTCGATGCCGGCGCCGAAGAGGTCAACGACCTGGGCGAGTCCTTCGAGGTGGTCTGTGAGCCCACCGACCTGGTAGAGGTCCGTACCGCGCTGCAACGCGCCGGGATCGACTACGACTCCGCCGACGCGAGCTTCCTGCCCTCGGCGAGCACCCCTCTCGATGCCGACGCCGCCCGCAAGGTGTTCAAGTTGATCGATGCGTTGGAGGACTGCGACGACGTGCAGAACGTCTACGCCAACTTCGACGTCCCAGACGACGTGCTGGCCGAGGTCGGCTGAGCCGACGTATTGACTGAGGTCGGCTGAGCCGACGTATTGACTGAGGTCGGCTGAGTGTCGGTGCATGGTCCACGACGAGCGCGGCACTAGGCTTCGAACGGATGTTCGTGGGACGGCGAGGAGGTGCTGGTGCGGGTGCTGGGTGTGGACCCCGGGCTCACCCGCTGCGGGCTCGGCGTGGTGGACGGCGGCGCGGGGCGTGCAGTCAGTTGCGTGGCGGTTGATGTCGTCCGCACCCCGCCCAATGTCGACCTGGGCACCCGTCTGATCGCGGTGGCCGAGGTCGTGGAGGCGTGGCTGGCTGAGCACCGTCCCGACGTGGTGGCGGTGGAGCGGGTGTTCAGCCAGCACAACGTGCGCACCGCGATGGGCACCGCGCAGGTCGGCGGGGTGGTGGCGCTGATCGCGGCCCGCCAGGGGACGGCAGTCGCCTTCCACACCCCCAGCGAGATCAAGGCCGCGGTCACCGGTTCTGGCCGAGCCGGCAAGGAGCAGGTAACCATCATGATCACCCGATTGCTGGCGTTGCCGGCCAAGCCCCGCCCGGCCGATGCGGCGGATGCGCTGGCGCTGGCTGTCTGTCACCTGTGGCGGGCCCCGATGCTGGCCCGGCTGGCCCAGGCGCAGACCCGTTCGGCACAGTTGGCCCGCAGCCATCGGGCCCGGCTGGCCGCGGCGGCCCGGAGAGCCGGCGGGCCGCCGTGATCTCCTCGGTCCGTGGCGAGGTGCTCTGGGTGGGGCTGGACCGTGCCGTTGTCGAGGTCGGTGGGGTCGGGCTGGCCGTGCGTGCCGCGCCCGCGACGCTGGCCACTCTGCGCCGTGGCGAGCAGGCCCGGCTCGCGACATCGCTGGTGGTCCGCGAGGACTCGCTGACCCTGTACGGGTTCGCCGACACCGACGCCTGTGAGCTGTTCGTGCTGCTGCAGACCGTGTCCGGGGTGGGACCGCGGCTCGCGTTGGCGATGCTGGCCGTGCTCGAGCCCGATGCGTTGCGCACCGCGCTCGCCGAGGGTGACCTGGCCGTGCTCACCCAGGTGCCCGGTATCGGCCGCAAGGGTGCGGAGCGGCTGGTCGTCGAGTTGCGGGACAAGGTCGGAGCACTCGCTGCGGCCCCGTCCGGACCTGCGGGCAGCGCAGCGGTACGCACCCAGGTGACCGAGGCGCTGGTCGGGCTCGGGTTCGCGGTACGGCAGGCCGAGCAGGCCATCGATGCCGTGCTCGCCGAATCCGAGGGGGCCGACACCTCGCAGTTGCTGCGCAGGGCGCTGACCCGGCTGGGGCGCAACCGGTGACCCCGCAGTCGCGGCTCTCGGCCGAGGCGGACCCCGCCGATGTCGAGCTCGAAACCACCCTCCGGCCGCGCCGGCTGACCGAGTTCATCGGCCAGGCGCGGGTCCGTGAACAACTGGAGCTGGTCCTGGAGGGGGCCCGGCGCCGTGGCGCCCCGCCGGATCACGTGCTGCTGTCCGGTCCGCCGGGGCTGGGTAAGACCAGCCTCGCGATGATCATAGCCGCGGAGCTGGGCTGTGCGATCCGGGTCACTTCGGGACCCGCGCTGGAGCGCGCCGGGGACCTTGCCGCAATGCTGTCGAACCTCGTCGAGGGGGACGTGCTGTTCATCGACGAGATCCACCGGGTGGCCCGAGCGGCTGAGGAGATGCTTTATCTGGCGATGGAGGACTTCCGGGTCGACGTCGTGGTCGGCAAGGGACCGGGGGCCACCTCGATCCCGCTGGAGATCGCCCCTTTCACCCTGGTCGGGGCGACGACCAGGTCCGGCGCACTGACCGGCCCGCTCCGGGACCGGTTCGGATTCACCGCCCACATGGAGTTCTACGAGCCCGGGGAACTGGAGCTGGTGCTGCGCCGGTCGGCCGGCATTCTCGGAGTGGACCTGCGTCCCGACGGCGGCGCGGAGATTGCCGCCCGCTCCCGGGGCACACCGCGGATCGCCAACCGGCTGTTGCGCCGGGTCCGCGACTATGCCGAGGTCCGGGCGGATGGCGCGATCACTCTCGATGTCGCCCGAGCGGGGCTGGCCGTCTACGACGTGGACGACCTTGGACTGGACCGGCTGGATCGCGCGGTGCTGCACGCTCTGGTGCGGACGTTCGGTGGCGGGCCGGTCGGGGTGTCCACCATCGCGGTCGCGGTAGGGGAGGAGCCGGCCACCGTGGAGGAGGTGTGCGAGCCTTTTCTGGTTCGCGCCGGCATGCTCGCCCGCACCCCGCGGGGGCGGGTGGCGACCGCGGCGGCATGGCGGCACCTCGCGCTGGAGCCACCTCCCGCGGCGGCCGCTGGCTCGACCCCGGCGCTGTTCGACCCGTGAGACCTGCTTGCTGGCACACTCGAATGAGCGACGCCAGCGGGCGACGCTGAGGTGATCGGAGAAACATGGAACCCCTGCTCCTGCCACTGCTGCTGATTGCTGTGCTCGCGCTGCCGCTGGTCCTCGGATCGCGTCGGCAGAAGCGGGCGATGGCCGAGGCCCAGCGGCTCCAAGACTCGCTGATCGAGGGTGACGAGGTGATGACCACGTCGGGGCTGTACGCCACCGTGGTGGACATCTCGGACGAGCGCACCGTCGATCTCGAGATCGCCCCGGGGGTCCGCGCCACCTGGCTGCGGGCGGCGATCCGGGAGAAGATCAGCGATGACTCGACCACTGAAGATGACCTCCGGTCCGCGGATGCCGGTGCGGGGCTGGCGCCTGCCTCCGAAGACCGGGCGGGTACCGACAAGCCTTGACCCGGGTACGCTCCGCACCCGGTCCCCGCAGTCGGTGCTGGCGACAGCCCTGGCACAGTGGGGACCGTCCGCGGTCACCGACCGTGGCGCGCAGTCGCCTGCATGAGGAGAACCACCCACCGTGGCACCACCGGCCGGGCATGTCCGCCCCTGGCGCAACCTGGCGATTTTCGCTGGGGTCGTTGCTGTTCTGTACTCCCTGGTCTTCTTCACCGGGAGTGGGGAGGCGGTCCCCAAGCTGGGTATCGACCTGCAGGGTGGCACCCGGGTGACGCTGACCGCCCGCACGGTTGATGGCCGGCCACCGACCCCGGAAGCGCTGGACCAGGCCCGCCAGATCATCGAGGAGCGGGTCAACGGCATCGGTGTGAGCGGCGCGGAGGTCGTCCTCGACGGCACGAACCTGATCATTACGGTGCCCGGTGAGAACGGCGACCAGGCCCGCACGCTCGGCCAGACCGCGAAGCTGTACTTCCGGCCCGTGCTCGACCAGCAGGCTGCCGGGCCACCGGCCCTGGCCCCGGCGACGCCGACCCCGAGCGGGGGCGTCCCGGCCCCGGCCTCCGGATCGCCGCCGGTCCCCGAGGACGCGCCGGTGCCGGTTGCCCCGCAGCAGGCTCAGCCGCCGTCCACCACCCCACCCGCGCCCGGCGCTCCGCCTCGGGTGGGGGACGCCCCGGCTGCTCCGGCCGATCCGAAGGTCGCCGAGCAGATCCGGCAGGCTCGTGCGCTGCTGCAGAGCCAGGACCCGGCGGTGCAGCAGCGGGCGCTGGCGGGGCTGAACTGCGCCACCGCCCACCCGCTACGCGGCAATGACGACCCGAACCTGCCGCTGGTCACCTGTGACCAGGATGGTGCCTACAAGTTCATTCTCGGGCCCGCCTTCATGTCCGGCGAACGGATCGCCGACGCCGCGGCGGGGCCGAGCCGGCAAGGTGTGGGCTACGAGGTGAGCCTGGACCTCGACCGCCAGGGCGAGGACGTCTGGGCGCGCTACACCGCGCAGAACATCGGCAAGCAGGCCGCGATCGTGCTGGACAGCGAAGTGGTGTCGGCTCCCCGGATCGAAGGGGTCATTCCGCCCGGGCAGCGGACCAGCATCACCGGCCAGTTCAGCCAGGTCGAAGCCCAGAATCTGGCCAATGTCCTCAAGTACGGCGCGCTGCCGCTTTCGTTCGAGTCATCGGAGTCGGAGACGGTCTCGGCTACCTTGGGGCTGGCCTCGCTGCGCGCCGGATTGCTCGCCGGGGGGCTCGGGCTGGCTGTGGTGTTCGTCTACTGCCTGTTCTACTACCGGGTGCTCGGGATCCTCACGATCCTGTCGCTGGCGCTGTCCGGGGTGATCGTCTACGCCGTGCTGGTGCTGCTCGGGCGCTGGATCGGGTTCACCCTCGACCTGGCCGGGGTCGCCGGATTCATCGTGGCCATCGGCATCACCGCCGACTCATTCGTGATCTTCTTCGAGCGCCTCAAGGACGAGATCCGGGATGGCCGGACCTTCCGCTCTGCGGTGCCCCGCTCCTGGGTGCGGGCCCGGCGCACCATCCTGTCCGCCGACGCGGTGAGCTTCCTCGCGGCCGCGGTGCTCTACCTCCTGGCGGTCGGGCAGGTGAAGGGCTTCGCGTTCACCCTCGGCATGTCGACCGTGCTGGATCTGGTGGTGGTCTTCCTCGTGACGCACCCGCTGGTGGCGATGGCATCGAAGTCGCGGCTGCTGTCCCGGCCCGGGTGGTCGGGCCTGGGAGCCGCACAGCGGATCGGGGCGGCCAGTCGATCCGGTCTGGCGACCGCGGGGAGGGGTGCGGCGAGATGACGGGAACGCTGCAGCGGCTCTACAGCGGAGCGGGTGCCTTCGACATCGTCGGGCGCCGGCGCTGGTGGTATGTGCTCAGCGGGGTGCTGGTCGTGGTCTGCATCGCGTCGATGGTGCTGCGCGGGTTCAACCTCGGTATCGACTTCGAGGGCGGCACTCGGGTCCAGTTGCCGGCGGTGGGAGCCAAGGGCCCGATCAGCACCGAGCAGGTCGAGCAGGTCTTCACCGAGAAGGTCGGGGAACCGCCGGCGTCGGTGCAGATCGTCGGCACCGGTGACGCTGCGAGCATCCTGATTCGCTCCAAGGCGCTGGATGCCCGTGACACGTTCGGATTGAAGGACGCCCTGTATGAGCAACTGCAACCGCTCGGCCGCGAAGGGAAGCCCAGCGAGCAGGCGATCAGCGACAGTGCGGTGAGTGCCACCTGGGGTGGTGAGATCAGCAAGAAGGCGCTGATCGCGCTGCTGGTGTTCCTCGTCCTGGTGACCCTGTTCCTCGCGCTGTACTTCGAGCTCCGGATGGCGCTGGCGGCACTGATAGCGCTGATGCATGACGTGCTGGTGACCGCGGGCGTCTACTCGCTGGTCGGCTTCGAGGTGACACCTGCCTCGGTGATCGGTCTGCTCACCATCCTGGGGTTCTCGCTCTATGACACGGTCGTGGTGTTCGACAAGGTGCAGGAGAACACCCGCGGGTTGCTCGGGCTGACCCGGCGGACCTACGCCGAGGCGGCCAATCTCGCGGTCAACCAGACCCTGATGCGCTCGATCAACACCTCACTGATCGCGGTGTTGCCGGTACTCGGCCTGCTGGTGGTCGGCGTTGGCCTGCTGGGTGTCGGCACGCTCAAGGACCTGGCCTTGGTGCAGATGGTCGGCCTGTTGGCCGGCACCGTCTCGTCGATCTTCCTGGCCACTCCGTTGCTGGTGGACCTGACCATGCGCAAGCCGGCGTACCAGCAGCAGGCCGCGCGGGTGGCGCAACGCCGGGCGAGGTTGCCCGGCAAGGTGAGCGCTGGGGAACCCGACGAGCCGGGCCTGGCCGAAGGCACTCGCCGCGAGGAGTCGCTGGCCGCCGCGGCCGGCGTGCCGGTGCGGGTCGGTAAGACCGCACCGGCCGGGCGTCCGCGAGCGCGCCCCCTGGGCAAGAGCGCCAAGCCGACCGGCAAGGCCAGCCGAGCCGCTGGCCGCAAGCAACGCTGAGCCTGCAGTAAACGGAAAGTGCTCGCTCGGTCACTCTAGCGTGCTGCTCGGAGCATCTTTGGCTAGTCGTTACTCCAAATCCTTGCCTATTGCCCCCTTCAGTAGCACGCTCTGTAGCCGAGGGCCGTTAACACCGCGAGGCAACTGCGGGTGTGGCGACCGTCGAACCAGGGAGGAGCGGGGATGACAGGGTGGGCCGTCCCGGGTTTCGTGCATGTCCGGCAGGTGCGCGTGGACCCGGTGGGCAGGCGCATGGTCGCCCGCCACCGCAGGAGCCGCAGGCTCGTGTCGGTCACCTACCTGTCCCAGGAGTTCCTCGCCGATACCGAGTTCCGCAACCGGTTCGGGGCCGAGTCCGGACGGCTCGCGCGGGTGCGGGACCTTCGAGTAGCGCGGGTTCACCGGTATGTGGAGGGTGGCGAAGGGGCGGCTGTCATCGCGGATCGGGTCGAGGGTGTTCCGTTGCGGGCCGTCCTCCTCGCGGCGGATGCCCTCGGCACTGAGGCTGCGATGGTGGTGTTCAAGGATGTCTTGCGCGGGCTAGCGGCCGGGCATGCCCTGGGCCTGGCCCATGGCGACGTCAAGCCCGAGCATGTGGTGCTTACCGGTCGCGGTCGCGTCCGCCTCGTCGACTTCGGGCTCTCCACCTGCGCGGGCCGGCTGTCCCTGGCCCGGTCAACACCCTTCTACCTGGCCCCGGAACAGGGTGCCGGCGGACCGGCCACCCCAGCGGGGGACCTGTACGCCGCCACGATCACGTTCTTCGAATGCCTGGCCGGCGCACCGCCCTTCCATGCCGACGGTCCGGCCGCGCTCTCGGCACTGCACCAACACAGTGCTCCGCCCCTTGACATGGTGCCCGGGCCGGTCCGTGAGTTGGTGCAGCACGGCCTGGCCAAGGATCTGGCGAGCCGTCCCAGCGCACCGCGCTTGCTCGCCTACCTGGAGGACGCGACGAACCATCTCGGCCGGGGCTGGGAACGCCGGGGGCGCCGGGAGCTGACCAGGCTGCTGGCCGGGTCCTCGCGGCTGCCGAGCGTGCCGGTTACCACGGCTGGCCCGAGCGACTATCTCGGCTGGGGGCGCAGGCCACCGGTGCGGCTGGGCATTGTGCTGGGTGGGGCACTGGTGCTGGCCGCTGGGCTGGCCAGTCCACCGCTGCCCCGCGTGCTGTTGCCCGACTACCCGGGCTTATCCGACCCCGGGGGCAGGTCACCGGCGCAGGCCCTTCCTGGTCTGCCCAACGGGGGCTGGGCCGACTCAAGGGATGCGGTACCGAATCGCGCGCCGAATCCCCGGTCCGCAGCGATGGCTGAGTCGGCCGGACCGACTCTGGTGGGGGGCAGGCGGTGGGGACCGGAAGCCACCCGGGTAACTCCTAAGATCACGTTCCCGGCCAAGAATATCCCTGCGGAGCGCGGCCCAGCAGCCCCTGAGAAGACGACGCCGACAGCCCCGCCGTCCACCGATGCCTCAACCACTCCACAGCCAACACCTGGGGCGGCACCGAAGCCACCACCCAAGCCGTTGTCGGCCCCGCCGACGATGCCGACAACAACCCCGGCACCAACTCCGACGCCCTCACCTGCCCCGACCCCGACACCCACGCCCACCTCGACTCCCACACCGACCCCGACCCCGACGCCCACTCCGACGCCCGCGATGAGTCAATCCGAGCCGCCTGCGGAGCCCACGCCGGTAACGTCGGCTCAAGAGCAGGTGCTGCCGACCGAGGACACCTACCCGATCGAAACGACCGACCGCTAGGCCCGCCGGTCCACCGGGCGGTCCGCCGGTAGGCTGGCTACTTGCCGAGCAATGACGTCAGGAGATCGCGGTTGACCCAGGACCTGCAGCGCACCGCTGCTCCGCCGGGCGGCCCTGACCCGGCGGTGGTCCGAGAGCGGCAGCCGTCGGCTACCCGACGGGTCCGGGCCCGGCTGGCCCGGCGGATCACTGCGCAACGGCCAGGGCCGGTCAAGCAGGTACTCGAACCGCTCGCGGTGGTGCACCGGCAGTTGCATCCCAAGGCCGATCTCGCGTTGCTGCAACGCGCTTATGACGTCGCCGAGGAGAAGCACGCCCACCAGCAGCGCAAGTCCGGGGACCCTTACATCACCCATCCACTGGCGGTCTCGACGATCCTCGCTGAGCTCGGCATGGACACCACGACCCTGGTGGCAGCGCTGCTGCACGACACCGTCGAGGACACCGACTACTCCCTGCCCCGGCTCACCGCGGACTTCGGCGAGGAGGTCGCGCACCTCGTCGACGGGGTCACCAAGCTCGACAAGGTCAAGCTGGGCACCGCTGCGGAGGCCGAGACCATTCGCAAGATGGTCATCGCGATGGCGCGTGACCCCAGGGTGCTGGTGATCAAGCTGGCGGACCGGTTGCACAACATGCGCACCATGCGGTTCCTGCCGCCGGAGAAGCAGGCCCGCAAGGCGAAGGAGACTCTCGAGGTCCTCGCCCCGCTGGCGCACCGGCTCGGCATGGCCACCATCAAGTGGGAGCTGGAGGACCTGTCCTTCGCGATCCTGCACCCGAAGAAGTACGACGAGATCGTGCGGCTGGTGGCGAACCGGGCACCGTCCCGGGACACTTACCTGCGGACCGTGATCGAGGAGGTCTCGGCCCAGCTCGCTGGCACCCGGATCACCGCCACCGTCGAGGGCAGACCCAAGCACTACTACTCAATCTACCAGAAGATGATCGTGCGAGGCCGCGACTTCGACGATATCCACGACCTGGTCGGGGTGCGGATCCTGGTCGAAGAGGTGCGGGACTGCTACGCCGCGGTCGGGGTGGTGCACTCGGTGTGGCAGCCGATGCCCGGCCGGTTCAAAGACTACGTGGCGCAGCCCCGGTTCGGGGTCTACCAGTCCCTGCACACCACCGTGATCGGGCCCGACGGCAAGCCGTTGGAAGTGCAGATCCGGACCCACGAGATGCACCGCACCGCCGAGTACGGCATCGCCGCGCACTGGCGGTACAAGGAGACCCGCGGTACCCACAACGGCGCGGTGGACGTCGATGAGATGGCCTGGATGCGCCAGCTACTGGACTGGCAGCGGGAGGCCGCCGACCCCGGCGAGTTCCTCGACCAGTTGCGCTACGACCTGGCCACCCGCGAGATCTTCGTCTTCACTCCCAAGGGAGACGTGATCACGCTCCCGGCCGGTTCCACCCCGGTCGACTTCGCCTACGCGGTGCACACCGAGGTCGGCAACCGATGTATCGGTGCGCGGGTCAACGGCCGGCTCGTCGCGCTGGAACGCCAACTGGAGAACGGTGAGGTCGTCGAGATCTTCACCTCGAAGGCCGAGGGCGCCGGACCCAGCCGGGACTGGCTGTCCTTCGTCGCGTCACCACGGGCTCGCACCAAGATCAAGCAGTGGTTCGCCAAGGAACGCCGCGAAGAGGCCATCGAGCACGGCAAGGACGCCATCGCCAAGGAACTGCGCCGGGCCGGCCTGCCGGTGCAGCGGCTGGTGTCCGCCGAGTCCATGGTCGCGGTGTCCCGCGAGCTGCGCTACCCCGACGTCAGCGCGCTCTACGCTGCTGTCGGCGAGCACCACGCCTCGGCCCGGCACGTGGTGCAGCGCCTGATCGCGCTGCTCGGCGGGGAGGACGGCGCTGATGAGGTGCTGGCCGAGCGGGCCACCCCCTCAACCGTGCAGCGCCGGCGGGCGGTCGCCGACTCCGGCGTGCTGGTTCGCGGCGCCGGGGATGTGTACGCCAAGCTAGCCCGCTGTTGTACCCCAGTGCCCGGAGACGAGATCCTGGGGTTCGTCACCCGAGGCGGCGGGGTCAGCGTGCACCGCACCGACTGCACCAACGCCGACTCGCTGCGTGCTGAGCCCGAGCGGCTGTGCGATGTGGAGTGGGCGCCCTCATCCTCGTCGGTGTTCCTGGTCGCCATTCAGGTGGAGGCGCTGGACCGGCACCGGCTGCTGTCCGACGTCACCAAGGTGCTCGCCGACGAGCGGGTGAACATCCTGTCTGCCTCAGTGACCACCTCCCGGGACCGGGTTGCCGTGAGCCGGTTCTCCTTTGAGATGGGCGACCCCAAGCACCTCGGACACGTGCTGCGGGCGGTCCGCAACATCGAGGGCGTGTACGACGTCTACCGCGTCACCTCGTCGAACTGACCCGAGCGTTGCTGCCCGTGCACCGGGGGTTGCCTGCCTCTGGCACCATAGCGCGATGGCCACAGCTCAGGATCTGGTGCCGGTTCGGAGGAGCCCCGCGCCACCCTCCAGGGCGAAGGTAGCGGCTGTCTGTGGCATTGCCGGTGCCGTGGCCGGGGGACTGCTGTTCCTGATTGCTCATCGCGGGTTAAGCGATGATGCCTACATCACCGTGGACTACGCACGGAACCTTGCATTCCACGGGCATTGGGGGGTCGTCCCCTCACTGACGGCGAACACCGCCACCTCACCCCTGACGGTGGGCCTGCTGGCGGCGATTACGGCGCTGGTGCGCGCGCCGGTGCTGGCCGTGGGGTTGCTGTTGATGGCCACTACGGCGGCCGCTGCGGTGTGGTTGCTGCGCATTGCGGAGACGACTGGGTTGTCGCGGCGGCTGCTACCGGTGCTCGGGGTGGCGCTGCTGCTGTCCAGCCCGCTGCTGGCTTCCACGATTGGCCTGGAGACCTACCTTTGCCTTGCATTGTTTATCGGCTTGGTGCGCTACGGGCTAGCGGGGCGGTGGCTTGCCACTGGAATCGTTGGTGGGCTGCTTGTTCTGGGCCGACCTGACCTCGTCGTCGTCGATGTCGCCGTCGTGCTCACCGTGGCTGCGGCCCGCCGCCGAGCGCTGCGCAGCGGGTTGATCGCGGTGGCGGTCGCAGCGCCCTGGTACCTGTTCAGTTGGTTCATGCTGGGCTCGGCGCTGCCTGACACGTTTTTCCTGAAGACCTACGGCCACGGGTGGGTGGGCTTCCACTTCGCCAGTGGACCGCAGTGGTATCTGATGCATCAGCCGCTGGCGGCCGCTCTGACCTTGCTGGCCACTGCGTGTGGGCTGGTGGCGCTGGTCGGCTGGGCAGCACTCGCCAGGTGGCAACGAGGCATGGTCCCTACCGGTGCGGGTCAGGCAGCAGTCGCGTTCGGGCTCGGCGGTATTGCCCATGCAGTGGGTTTCGCCGTTTTGGCTACCCCGCCGTCGCACTGGTATTACGGGCCCGTCGTCGCTGGTCTTGGCCTGTGCGCGGTGGTGACAGCGCTGACCGTGGTTCGGGCCAAGGGGGCTACCAGTCCGCTGGGGCTGGCCGCGCTCGGGTCGATGACCCTGGTGGTACTGGCCGCAGTTGGGTACGACGTGGTGCGCGGTGTGCCATGGGAGACGGCACCGATCGATACCAACTGGGCCACCCCCGCCGAGTACCAGCGCGTCGCCGAGGACATCTCCAAGATAGCGCCCGGGGCCACGGTGGTGAGTCCCAGCGAGGTCGGCACCTTGGCCTATTTCTGCAACTGTGAGATTGTCGACTTCATCTCCGACCCGGGACGTACCGAGCAGCTCATCACCCGCCACGCCCAACAGTCCGGCCCCCTGATGCGCCAGCTATTCAAGCTGAACTACATCCATCGTGTCTGGGCAGCACCGAAGCCTGCGGAATTCGCACTGGTGTGGCAGCAGCCGTGTGTGAAAGCGGTTGGTGAATGGCACAGCTCTTACCGATTCGAGGCGCTCTGTCTAAAGCATGTTCTCCCCTGATAAGCTTCGGGCTGCCTATCCCACTTGCACAGCCTGAATCGTGACCGGCTTGTTGGGCTTGCCGCCGCCGGGCGAAGGCTCGAAGGATCTGTCGTCACCGGCCTGGGCTATCTGGTCGATGACTTTGAGGCCCTCCGGGGAGATGGTGGCGAAGACGGTATAGCTGGGTAGGAGCTGCGCGTCCCCGAAGATGAGGAAGAACTGGCTGCCACCGCTGTTCGGCTTGCCGGTGTTGGCCATCGCGACATAACCGCGGCTGTAGGTCAGCTCGGGGAACACCTCGTCGGGGATGGTGTAACCCGGCCCTCCGGTGCCCTTTCCGGTGGGGTCGCCACATTGCAGGACCTGCAGCCCCGGATTGGTGACCAGCCGGTGGCACGGGCTGCCGGAGTAGAAGCCCTGCTTGGCGAGGCTGAGGAAGCTGTGCACGGTGCAGGGGGCCAGCGCCCGCTCCAGGGTGAGGCCGATGGGGCCGGCAGAGGTCTGCAGGATCGCTCGCTGGGTGCCCTGGGCTGGGACGGCACCCCCCGGGGGTGGGGTGACCGGCTTGGCGGGCGGCGGGCTGGACGCGTACTGGCAGGTCACGGTGGCGGGCAGCGGCTCGGGCCGGACCGGGGGCGGCGCGAGGGTGGTGGTTGGCAACGGCAGGGCCGACGGCTCAGGCTCAGCCGTGGCGCCGCTGTCCTTGCGGCCGCTGACGAAGCTGACCAGGGCGATGAGCCCGACCACGAGCACGACAGCCGCTGCGCTGCCCACCACCGCGTAGGTCCGGCGCCGCTTGGCCCGCGCTGCCCGGCGGGCAAGCTGGCGCTCGAGTTTGCGCTTCGCGGCTTCACGGCGCTGCCAGTTGGTGGGCACCCGGAACTCCCCGTGGCTCGGCAGTGATCGCTGCGCAGTCTAGGGGGGTGGGCCGTGAGCTGGATGTCAGCCTCCCCGGACCGCCGCTGGCTAGGCTGGCCGGTGTTCCCGGTCCCCAGCGGAGAGGATCGCCGTGCTGGTCGCAGGCTTTCCGACGGGCTCGTTCCAGGCCAACTGCTTCGTGCTGGCCCCCTCGGCGGGCGGGCCGTGCGTCGTGGTCGACCCGGGGGAGGGCGCGCAAGAGCCCCTGAACGAGTTGCTGCGTCAGCACCGGCTTGCCCCGGTGGCGGTGCTGCTCACCCACGGGCACTTCGACCATATGTTCGCGGTGGCGCCGGTCTGCGACGGCCACGACGTCCCGGCCTGGATCCATCCCGAGGACCGGGTGCTGCTGACCGACCCGCTGCGTGCCCTGTCCGCCGAGGCGCGGCAGTTCTTCGGGGGCCGGGTTGTGCTGCGTGAGCCACGTGAGGTGCGCAGCCTCGACGACGGGGGCTGTCTGGAGCTGGCCGGGCTGACCTTCACCGTCGATCACACCCCGGGCCATACCCGGGGATCGGTGACGTTCCGCTCGGCCAATGAGAACGGGCAGCGCTTGCTGGTGTCCGGGGACACCCTGTTCGCCGGGTCGATCGGGCGTATCGACTTCCCGGGTGGTGACCATCAGCAGATGCTCGCCTCACTACGGGACAAGATCCTGGTGCTCGACGACGACACGCTCGTGCTGCCCGGCCACGGCCCCACCACCACCATCGGCCAGGAACGCGCCAGCAACCCCTTCCTGCACGGCCTGGCCACCCCCCGCACCCCTCGCGGTCTCTGACTACCCCTTTCCTGCCACTGGTGGCAGCGGCATTGCTGGCCTGTGCGGCCCAGGGGGCGCTGCGCGCGCTGAACATCTTCCAGGAGATCGACGATCCGTGGGGTCACACGCTCGCCCTGCTCACCATCGGTGTCGTCCATCGGAGGTTGCAGCATTTTGAGGAAGCTCTCGACTATTTCCAGCTGGCTCTGGCCGTCGCGGGCCAGGTGCAGGACCACGCGGGCCAGGCAATGGCCTTGTACGATCTCGGCACCACCTACCGGCACTTGCGCCGGTTCGAGGCGGCCCTGGAGCACTTCAAGCGGGCCTATACCACCTTCCGTCAGATCAGTGACCGGTGGAGTGAGGCCCACACCCTGCGTCACATCGGGGACATCCTGCAGAACCTCAACCTGATGGATGCGGCGAGCACTTACTGGCACCAGGCGCTGCCGATCTTCGAGGACCTCGGTGACTCGGCTACCGCAGCGCGGGTCCGGGCCAGCCTGGAGTCGGCACATCCTGGAAACCTGGACTAACGCCCGTGACCGCTGGCACTGGCGCAGGGGACGCCGCGCCAGCGGATCAGGGATGGAGGGCCAGGTAGGCGAGGTGAGTGCTGTCTTGGCCGAGGTCGTCGCGGCGGGCGACCACGGCGGCGATCGCCGTGGTGATCGGGACTGCGGCAACCAGCCCGATGCTGCCGACCAGGGTGCGTACCACCTCCTGGGCGACGTCCTGCGCGGTGACCAGAGTGCCAAAGGTCTGCCCGGACAGGCTGTAGATCAGCAGCACCGGCAGCGCGGCACCGGCATAGGCCAGCGCCAGGGTGTTCACCGCGGAGGAGATGTGGTCGCGGCCGATCCGCAGGGCGGCACTGTAAAGCGCCCGCGCGCCCAGGTCGGGATTGGCCCGGCGCAGCTCCCACACCGCGCTGGTCTGGGTCACCGTGACGTCGTCCAGCACACCCAGCGCGCCGATGATCACCCCGGCGAGCAGCAGCCCACGGGCGTCGACGCCATGGCCGAGCACCCGGATCAGGTCGGCGGTCTCGGAGTCCAGGCCGGTCAATTGAGTGGCGGCGGAGAAGGCGGTGCCCAGCACGCCGATCAGGGCCAGGCTGAGCAGGGTGCCCAGCACCGCCGTCGAGGTCTGCGCGGAGAACCCGTGCGACAGGTACAGCACGCCGAACATGATCACACCGGCGGCGAGCACCCCAACGATCACCGGGTTCTCGCCGGCCAGCAGTGCCGGGAACAGGTAGACCACCAGCACCAGGAAACTGAAGCCCAGTGCGGCCAGCGACGCCAGGCCTTTCCCCCGGCCCAGCAGCAGCACCGCGACCGCGAACAGCGCGGCCAGCCACAGCATCGACCCGCCCCGCTGGAAGTCGCGGACCTGGTAGGACAGCTCGTCGCCGGGATCGCCCCCGTTGTAGGCCAGCACGATCTCATCGCCCACGGTGAACCGTGGCGTGCTCGGCTCGTTGGGCAGCACCTGGCGGATCGTGGTGCCGGCCGAGCTGCCGTCGGTGAGCCGCACGGTGAGCGCGATACAGCCATTGTCCCGGACGGCGGTGCCTGAGCCGCCACCCTCGGTGCACGGCGCGGTGGCTGCGTCGACCACCTCGCCCTGCACCGGCCGCTCCCCGAATCCGATGTCAGCGCCGCTGCGGGGGGCTGGGCCACCGGGCCAAGTGAGCCATATCCCGAGCAGGGTGGCCAGCGCGACCGGTATGAGTACCGCCACCAGCAGGAGCTGTACCCGGCGCGAGGAGGGCACCGCCGGCCCGTGTCCATGTCCGTGTCCGTGCCCGGGCTGGGCGCGCCCGGGCACCTGCCCAGACTGCCCGGGCGCGCCGCTGGATAGCCCCGTGGCGCCGCGGTGACGGTGCCGTCCGGCCCTGCGACCTGGCTCACTCATCGGCTTGGGGTCCCTCTCTGGTCGGTCCCGCGATGTTCCTAGCGCATCGAACACATGTTCGATACAGTGGGCACGTGCGATGGGACAACCTGACCCTGCCTGGCCAGTCGCCCGTGTCGGGCCAGGATGCGCTGTTCGCGGCGGACCACGTCGTGGCACGTACCTTTGATACCCCTGAGTTCCGCGGAATGACGTTTTACGAGGTACGGGCCCGTTCGGTGCTCAACAAGGTGCCAGATGCCTCCCGGGTGCCGTTCGGCTGGACCGTCAATCCCTACCGGGGCTGCACGCACGCCTGCAGGTACTGCCTGACCGGCGAGACCCCGATCCTGATGGCCGACGGGCGAACCAGGCCGCTGGCCGAGGTCCGCGTCGGTGACGCGATCTACGGCACTATCCAGGAAGGCTGCGTTCGGCGCTATACCCGCACCGAGGTGCTGGCCCACTGGTCAACGGTCAAGCCGGCGCACCGCGTCACTCTGGCTGACGGTACCGAGCTGGTGGCCAGCGGCGACCACCGCTTCCTCACCAAGCGAGGATGGAAGTATGTGACGGACGGCGCCGGCCGACGGCCGCATCTGGCCCCCGGCGACGAGATCGTCGGAACTGGGCAGTTCGCCGCAACGCCCGGGGACTGCATGGATTACCGGCGGGGATACCTGTGCGGCATCGTCGGGGGTGCCCCGCAACGGGGTCTGGGGCTGCTCGACCGCGAGGCGTTGCGCCGGGTCGGCGGATATTTCATGGACGCGGCAGCGCACGTCCGGGAGTTGGCCCTCCAGCCCGCTGGCGGTCCCTGGGAGGCCAGAGCGGCACTTCGCGGTCAGGCGCGGGCTGGATTCGAGATCATCGCCGAGATGATCCGCTGGCCGCAGTGCCCGGACGATACCTGGCGCAAGGGCTTTCTCGCCGGGATCTTCGACGCCGAGGGAAGCTGCGCCGGTGATGCCCTCCGGATCGCCAGCACTGACTCCCGGGTGATCGAGTCGGTGCTGGAGTGCTTGTCAGCTCTCGGCTTCGGCTGCGTCTGGGAGATCGGTGACCGGCCGCACCGGATCCGGTCCGTCCGGCTGCTGGGTGGGATCGACGAGCAGCTCCGCTTCTTCCACACCGTGGACCCGGCGATCAGCCGGAAGCGGGCAATCGACGGCAGGGTGATCTCCCATCGGCTGCGGGTGGTCTCGGTCGAGGACCTGGGGGTGACGCGGCCGATGTATGACATCACCACCGGGACGGGGGACTTCATCGCGAACGGCCTAGTTTCCCACAACTGCTTTGCCCGGCGGACCCACGAGTACCTCGATCTTGACTCCGGCGCCGACTTCGACTCGAAGATCGTGGTGAAGGTTAATGCGCCGGAGCTGCTGCGCAAGGAACTCGCCGCGCCCCGCTGGGCGGGGGAGCGCATCGCGATGGGCACCAATGTCGATCCGTACCAGCGGGCTGAGGGGCGCTATCGCCTGATGCCCGGCATCCTGGCCGCCCTGCGCGACGCCCACAATCCGTTCTCGGTGCTCACCAAGGGCACCCTGGTGCTGCGCGACCTCGACCTGCTCAGCGCGGCCGCGGAGGTCACTGAGGTGTCGGTCAATGTCTCGGTGGGGTTCGTGGACGAGACGTTCTGGCGGCAGGTCGAGCCCGGTGCTCCCGCACCGCGGGCCCGGCTCGGTGTCTGCCGCACCCTCACCGAGGCGGGCATCGGGTGCGGAGTACTGATGGCACCGATCCTGCCGTATCTCACCGACTCGCCCAGCCAGCTCGAGGTGACGGTGCGGGCGATTGGGGAGGCCGGGGCGCGCAGTGTGTCCCCCATCGTGTTGCACCTGCGCCCCGGCGCTCGGGAGTGGTACCTCGCCTGGCTGCAGCGTGCGCATCCCGAGCTGGTGCCCCGTTACCACGAGCTGTACGGAAGTGGTGCCTACGCGCCCAAGGCAT
The DNA here is from genome assembly GCA_035714625.1 of Pseudonocardiaceae bacterium. Taxonomy (GTDB): domain Bacteria; phylum Actinomycetota; class Actinomycetes; order Mycobacteriales; family Pseudonocardiaceae. The sequence goes on from DASTLT010000154.1 coordinate 29,641, forward strand.
ACCAGCGCAGCATCTCCGCGCGGGTCGCCCAGCTTGCCCGCCACTACGGCATCGGCTCGCCGCCGCAGGGGCGGACCGCATAGGGACGGGTAGCAGGGCGGGTAGGGGGACGCGGTTAGCCTTTGCCGTGTCTGGTCATGTCGTCAGAGACTGAGGAGTCCGGCCCCGTGATGCGCACCGATCTTGCCGGCACGCTGTCCGCCGACGAGTTCCCAGGGCGGACTATCACCCTGGCCGGGTGGGTCGCCCGCCGCCGTGACCACGGGGGCGTGATCTTCATCGACCTGCGGGACGAGACCGGCGTGGTGCAGGTGGTGTTCCGGGAGGGGGAGATGGCGCAGCGGGCGCACCGGCTGCGTGCCGAGTTCTGCCTTCAGGTCACCGGCACGCTGGTGTTACGTCCGGAGGGCAACGAGAACCCGGAGCTGCCCAGCGGCGAGATCGAAGTCATCGCCGAGCATCTGAGGGTGTTCAGCGAGTCGGCGCCGTTGCCGTTCCAGCTCGATGAGCATCTGGAGGTCGGCGAGGAGGTGCGGCTGCGGTACCGGTACCTTGACCTGCGTCGCCCTGGCCTGGCCGCGGTGATGCGGCTGCGCAGCGACGCCAGCCGGATCGCGCGCGAGGTGCTGGACCGGTGGGGATTCATCGAGGTGGAGACCCCGACGCTCACCCGGTCCACTCCGGAGGGCGCGCGGGACTTCCTGGTGCCCGCCCGGCTGCAGCCTGGCTGCTGGTATGCGCTGCCGCAGTCACCCCAGTTGTTCAAGCAACTGCTCATGGTCGGAGGCATTGAGCGCTACTTCCAGATCGCCCGTTGCTACCGCGACGAGGACTTCCGCGCCGACCGGCAGCCCGAGTTCACCCAGCTCGACATCGAGATGAGCTTCGTGGAGCAGGACGAGGTGATCGAGTTGAGCGAGCGGGTGATCACCGCGCTGTGGTCGCAACTGGCCCGCCACGAGATCGAGCTGCCGATTCCCCGGCTGACCTACGCCGAGGCGATGGCCCGCTACGGCACCGACAAACCCGACCTGCGCTTCGGGCTCGAGCTCATCGAGCTCACCCGCTACTTCGCCGGCACCCCGTTCCGGGTGTTCCAGGCGCCCTACGTCGGGGCGGTTGTCATGCCCGGCGGGGCGGACCAGCCGCGCCGGCAGCTCGATGCCTGGCAGGAGTGGGCCAAGCAGCGCGGCGCCAAGGGCCTGGCCTACGTGCTGGTCGGTGCGGAGGGCGAGCTTTCCGGCCCAGTGGCCCGCAACCTCGCCGAGCACGAGCGGGAGGGGCTGGCCAAGGCGGTCGGTGCCAACCCCGGTGACTGCGTGTTCTTCGCTGCCGACGCCCCAGCGGACGCGCGCGCGTTGCTGGGCGCAGCCCGGGTCGAGATCGGGCGGCGGTGCGGGCTGATCGACGAGTCGGCGTGGTCGTTCGTCTGGGTAGTGGATGCGCCGATGTTCGAGCCTGTCGACCGGTCCGGGGACGTGGCCGTGGGGCACAGCCGGTGGACCGCGCTGCACCACCCGTTCACCGCGCCGACACCGGAATGGATCGACCGCTTCGAGGACGATCCCGGGGCCGCCCTGGCCTACGCCTACGACCTCGTCTGCAACGGCCACGAGATCGGTGGCGGCTCGATCCGTATCCATCAACCCGACGTGCAGCAGCGGGCCTTCCGGGTGCTCGGGATCACTGATGAGGAGGCGCGGGAGAAGTTCGGCTTCCTGCTTGAGGCCCTGCGCTACGGTGCCCCGCCGCACGGGGGGATCGCCTTCGGGTGGGACCGGATCGTCATGCTGCTCGCCGGGGCTGACTCGCTGCGCGATGTGATCGCATTCCCCAAGTCCGGCGCCGGTCTGGACCCGCTGACCGGGGCGCCCGCCCCGATCACCCCCGAACAGCGGGCCGAGGCCGGAGTCGACGCCAAACCGCCCACGAAGGGATGACCCGTTGCTGCATCTGCGGGTGATCTGCCCGCCAGGCACCACCCAGGTGGTGCTCCAGCGGTTGTGCAGCAACCGGGGCGTCACCCACCTCACCGTGCTGCCGGGTACCGCCGTCGACCCGGCCGGCGACCTGGTGCAGGCTGACGTCGCCCGGGAGGCCGCCGACGGGGTGCTCTCGGACCTGTGCGAGCTGGGCATCGACCACACCGGTGGGATCACCCTGGAACCGCTGGACACCGTGCTCTCCGATGCGGCCGACACCGCGCAGCGGGCGGCACCGGGGGACCCGGCCGACGCGGTGGTATGGGATGAGCTTCTCGCGCGGACCGGGGACGACTCTCGGCTGACCGTCACCTTCCTCACCTTCCTCACCCTCGCCTGCCTGATCGCGGTGGTTGGAGTGGTCACCGACTCCCCGGTCACGGTGGTTGGGGCCATGGTCGTCGGCCCGGAGTTCGGCCCGCTGGCGGCCTTCGCGGTGGGCCTGGTCCTGCGCCGGTGGGACCTGGTGAGCCGGGCGGTGCTGGCGCTGGCGGTCGGCTTTCCGCTGGCCATGCTCATCGCGACGGCGGGAGCACTGCTCGGCGAAGGGGTCGGGCTGATCGACGGGACCGCGGTCAGCTCGGCCAAACAGGTGGACTTCATTTACCACGTCGGACCGTTCTCCTTGATCCTTGCGCTGCTGGCCGGCGCGGCCGGGATGCTGGCGCTGACCTCGGCGAAGTCGGCTGCCCTGGTCGGGGTGTTCATCTCGGTGACCACGGTGCCCGCCGCGGCATTTGCGGTGGTCGCGGCCACAATCGGGGCGTGGCACACGGCTGCGGAATCGTCGGTGCAACTGCTGGTGAACCTGCTCGGAATCGTGATCGCCGCAGTCCTGGTGCTGGTGCTGCGCACCCGTCGGCACGGGCGGGGCCTGCGCCGCCCGCTGCCTGCGGGTTGATGCTCGTTCAGCCCGCACACGCCAACCTGAATGGATAGGGTGGGCGGCGATGACCACCGAGCTCGCGGATCCCGTCGATCCGGTTCCGGCTACCAGCGCAGCGGCTGCGATGGCCGTGGACGATGCGGTCCGCGCTGCCGAACGGTTGCTCACCGCCCGGCTCGGGGCCCAGGTCAGGCTTGCTGACGCAGAGGATCTCGGGGGCAGTGGTCGGTCCACCGTGCTGCGGGTCCGGGTCGCCCGCACGCCGTTCACGCTGCCCAGAACGTTGGTAGTCAAGCACAGTCCGGTCCGGGAGCCGGTCGGCGGAGTGGAGTTGTTCGCCCAGGAGGCGGCGAGTTGCCGACTGTTCACCGCACTGCGAAGGGAGGAGCGCCCGGGACCAGAGCTGATTGCCTGCGACCCTGTGGCACGGCTGCTCGTGCTGGAGGACCTGGGTCGCTCCGGCACGGTGGCCACCCTGCTGCACTCCACTGACTCCGGCGCTGCCTCCCGGGCCGAGCAGGCATTGCTGAAGTGGGCGCACGCGCTGGGCCGGTTGCACGCCACCACCCGTCACCGGGAGCCGGACTTCGCTGCGTTGCTGCGCCGGCTCGGTGCACCCCGGGTGGCAGATTCGTTCACGGTGGACTGCCGGGCCGCCGTGGTCGGTCTGCCCCAGTTGCTGGCGGTCGAGCTGGGTGTGTCCAGTCGGACCGAGGCCGTCGCCGAGGCGCAGCGGGCCGCCCAACTGCTCGAGGGTCGACCCTATCGGGCGTTCAGCCCGGGTGACCTCGGACCTGATAATGCCGTCATCGGCCAGACCGTGCGGTTCATCGACTTCGAGGGCGGGGCATTTCGCACTGCACTGCTCGATGTCGCACAACTGCGTGCACCGCTCGGCCCCTCGCCCTCGCCGGCTGCCCTGGCCTTTCCGCCCGGTATGGCGGAGGCGATGGTCTCAGCCTGGCATGCCGAGGTGATTGGTGCCTGGCCAGACCTCGCCGACCGTACCCTGCTGGCCCGGCGGTTGCTGGCTGCGCAACTGCTGTGGACCTGGCTGTGCACCTGGTGGCTGCTGCCGATGCCACGCCCCCGGATCCCGGCCCCCGTGGTTCTCCCCACCTCGGACCATGCCAGCGTGGCCGACCGCAGTGTGGTACTGGTCGACCGCTGGGAACGGCTGGCCGGCGAGGCTGAGCTGGTCGGGAGCCCAGCCACCGCCGAGCACGCCGCGGCCGTGGCCAGCGCCCTCCGCCGCCGATTCCACCTGGCCGGCCAAGCCCTTCCGCACTACCCCGTCTTCCGCTGACACCGCCCCCGCGCATCGGGCTTTCGGGCCCGGTGTGTCGGGCTTGTAGGTACATAGGCGATGGGATTTCTGCCGCAGGTTGCCGGCGGTGTACCGCATGACCTGTTTGGTCAGGGTGCGACGGTATCTTCGCGGAGTGTCCGATAACGAGGCCCTGTTCGACGAAGGGCTGTTTGCCGCGCAGGCCGAGGACCGTGCCACGCAGCGGCTGGCCGCAGCGGCGCCGCTGGCGGTGCGGATGCGGCCGGCCACCCTGCAGGAGTTCGTCGGGCAGGACCACTTGCTGGGGCCGGGCAGCCCGCTGCGTCGGCTGGTCGAGGGCGGTGGAGGTGCCTCGCTGATCCTGTATGGCCCGCCCGGAACCGGGAAGACCACCCTGGCCAGGCTGGTCTCCCAGGCCACCGGACGGCGTTTCGAGGCGCTCTCGGCGCTCTCCGCCGGAGTCAAGGAGGTCCGCGCGGTGATCGAGGGGGCGCGGCGGCGGCTGGGCCGGGAGGGTGGCGAGGCCACCGTGCTGTTCATCGACGAGGTGCACCGCTTCTCCCGCACCCAGCAGGACGCGCTGCTCGGGGCGGTGGAGGACCGGGTGATCCTGCTGGTGGCCGCGACCACCGAGAACCCCTTCTTCTCCGTGGTGTCACCGCTGCTGTCCCGCTCGCTGGTACTGCAGTTGCATCCGTTGTCCGACGACGAGGTACGAACGCTGGTTCGTCGCGCCCTGACCGACCCGCGCGGCCTGGGTGGTGCGATCACTCTGGAGCCCGCCGCCGAGCAGCACCTGGTGCGGCTGGCCGCCGGTGACGCCCGCCGCGCGCTCACCGCGCTGGAGACCGCCGCCGACGCGGTGGCCGCGAGCGGCGGCTCGGCGGTGGACCTGGCCGCGGTGGAGTCCGCCGTGGACCGGGCTGCGGTGCGTTACGACCGGGCCGGGGATCAGCACTACGACGTGATCAGTGCGTTCATCAAGTCGGTCCGCGGCTCTGACGTCCAGGCGGCGCTGCACTACCTGGCCCGGATGGTGGCGGCGGGGGAGGACCCCCGGTTCATCGCCCGCCGCCTGGTGATCCTGGCCTCGGAGGACATCG
>DASTLT010000155.1:0-3220 GCA_035714625.1 Pseudonocardiaceae bacterium
GCCCGGCCGCCTCCGAGGCCGCGGTGCCGAACGCCGACCACTGACTCGCCGAGGCCCGCACCGACCCGGGATCACCCTCCAGCCGGAACAACTGCGCCGGGAACTCACTCATCCCGCCTCAGCCCCTCTCTGCTTCCCGCACCACACCCAGTCAGATTATCGATGCTGGCCTGCGTCCCGTTACCCGGCCGAGGCGCTGCCGCCCGGGCGGCAGCGGCCTGGTTCCGCGGGATCACTGCACGGCGAGCATTTCCGGAAGAAACCGACGAGAGCTGTGCGCGGCTGCTGTGCAGTGACACCCAAGCTTCGAAACGAGTTGGTCACCGCCGAACCCTTTGACCGAGGGATTCGCGTTGGCTGATTGTGGACCAGTAGGTGCAGTTCCGCACTGGGGAATGCCACTCACGGGACGCGGCCCACGTGGTGCGCGGGCGCTGTTCCCGGCCGTCGCGCTCGCCGTGCTGCGCGGCGCCCTGGCCGTTCCCTCACCGCTCCTACCACTCCGGAGCGGGCGCGCGCTCAGCATCATTTTCCGGTCCGGTGCTGTCGATCTTCGCAGCGGCGTCGCCGCCGGGCTACTCGATGCCCGTCTGCCGGCGGATCTGGGCGTTCATCTGATCGCGGGACGCCGGGTCGTGCACCACGTCGGCGATGATCTGGCGGGCCTCGTCCTCGCCCTCGGCGCCGAGAAACCGCACCGCCAGGTTGAGCACCGCGGCCGGGGCGGACAGGATCCCCAGCAGTTGATACTCACCGCGCTGCGGGGACAGCGGTTCCCGGAACAGGTGCCCCACCCAGCCCTGGCCGCTGATCGGTCCCAGATCAGCAAGGTTGCTGTCCGGGTCATTACGGGTCTCCTCGACCAGGCCGGCGAGAAACTCGGCGGGGGACTGGCGCATCGAGGCCGGATCGGCGGAGATGGTCTGCGGCATGATCAACCGGGTGGGCTGCTGCAGCACGATCTGGTTGTCCTCGCCGACGGCGCCGTCATAGGGTTCGCGCAGCGTCAGCCACCAGCCATCCCCGATTCCGAGCTCACCCTCCACCATCATGATCTACAACCTCACCAGGTCGGTCGGGATACGGTCCTCGGGGTACCCGCACAGCCGCCGCAACTCCACCACCGACGACCACTGCTGATCGTTCCCACCGAACGGCTCCCGGATCGCGGCGATCACCGGCCCGCTCAGCCACCCATCCTTGTCCACCGGGATACCCACCGCGGCAAGGTAGCGACCCAGCAGATCCAAGGGTAGCCGCTCGGCCTTCCGGCGAACCTCGTACTTGTCGAACTCCTCGTAAGGCTGTGGATCACCCGATGCGTCGAACTCCCACCGGCCGTCCTGGTCACTGGTCTGCACCCAGCGCCGATCGATGTGGCGGGGTCGGCTGAACAACTTCAGTCCGGACTCGCCCGGCTTGTAGTGCACAAACGTGGCACTCGCCAGGCTCTTGGTCGACTTCGGCATCCACTCGACAGCCACGAACTCACACCGGAGATCGAGTTGAGCCCGATCACTCATGAAACCCTTGATATCTCCACCCGGAAAGCTTGCGTCGAGCACGACCACCCATTCCGATCCGGCGGTTGAGACAGCGAATCGCGCCTGCTTGGCACAGAATCGGAACGGCGCCAAACCGGCCATTGCATTGTCCAGGTTGTCGAATTCTCGTAGTGACCACGGACTCCCACGACCTAGGGTCACCATTCGTCTGGCCACTTTGCTGAGTGGGGCACGCAGCAAACCCACCTTACTGGTCATCGGCCAGTACCTGTCTCCACCGAAGCACAGGAACGCCATTTTCCGGATCTCCTTCAGCCCTTGGGCACGGTGATCACGATGCTATTCGGATCATTGGTCAAGATGTCATTGACGTGCCCGTCGACCCGGGAGCCCTGGCTGCCGTCGGGCATTCGGCGATCGTACTCCACGTGCACCCGCTGATCACCGACGGTGCCCTGCACGTCGGGACGGTTGGTACCCACCTTCTCGGTGCCCGCCGCGTTGACCTGAGCCTGATCGACCCGAATGTCCTCAACATCCGCGCGGCGCATTCGCTCGACCGTGCTATGGGCGAGCTTGTTCTGCCCGGGGCTCGAGCTGACCTTGGCCCCATTGTAGGCGGTCGAATGCTGAGAGCGTAAAGGCTCACGTAGGCTGGGCGCCTCCCCCAGGTTCCGGGCTGCTCCGCCGGGGCCGCCGTGGATCTGGGATCCGCGGGGGAGGACCTGGGTAAACTTGTTGCCGCCGGAGCGGACCACGACGCGGTTGACGAAGCCGAGGCTCTGCATGCGGGCCCGCCCGGCCGTGGTGAGCACACGAGCACCACGTAGCGCTCGGCCGACCACGCCGATACCGGGCAGCATGAGCGCACCGTCGATCAGCAGGCTGGTCAGGCTGCCCTCGCCGGTGGCCGCCAGCACCGAGGCGTCGATCGCGAGCGCACCCGCGCCGGCCGTCAGTGCGATCACCCCGAACACCGGGCCGATCACCGGGACGAACGCGAGGATCCCCGAGACCAGGGCGACGACCTTGAGCGCACCGGAGAGTTGCTGGAGCAGGTCCTTGTTGTCCCGGACGAAGTTGGTGAACTGCCCGCCCACGTCGTACCACTTCGGGTTCTCCTTGAACCGCATGTCTTTGGCGGTGTCGACCACCCGCACACAGGTGTCCACTGCCGAGACCAACTGGGCGCGCAGCCCGTTCGCCGCGTCCACACAGTCCTGCCAGGCCCGCTGCGCGGTGGAGAGCGCGCTGCCCGCCGCCCCGGCGTCCGACTGGTAGGCATCCGGCGCCGCGGCCTGATCCGGTGGTCGGGCCGCCACCTCACGGGCATGGGTCTGGTCGTCGGCCTGGGCCTGGGCCACCCGGCCCTGCGCGGCCTGCACCGCCTGCCACAGCCCCGGCGCCCGCGCGGCCAGCGGCGCCATCTGCTCCTGCAGCCCGTCCAGCCTCCCGGCGAAGGTGTGTAACGCCGAGGCGACCAGCCCGAATGCTTCCCCGGTGATCTGCAGGTGCTCGGGCATCGATTCGGTGAGCCCGTCGCGGAACAGGTCGCCTTCCGGGCCGACGAACCCGCTGGTGTCCAGCGCGGTGATCTGCCCGGCCGCCTCCGAGGCCGCGGTGCCGAACGCCGACCACTGACTCGCCGAGGCCCGCACCGACCCGGGATCACCCTCCAGCCGGAACAACTGCGCCGGGAACTCACTCATCCCGCC
>DASTLT010000156.1:0-6480 GCA_035714625.1 Pseudonocardiaceae bacterium
TACAACCACGACCGGCTCATGCACCGCCTCGGCCGACGCCCACCCGCCGAAGCCGAGGCCGACTACTACGCTACGACCGACACGGCCAACCCGGCCGCACACACAAACTGAGGTGTGCACGAAACCCGGGACGCTTCAAACCGACGCGACGAGTTCACACGGGTTGATCCACACCGGCGCGTCGCCACAGGCCAGCGACACACAACGAGACTCCCAGGCACGCAGACGCACGGTCGATCAACGTTCACACCGAAGAGGTCACTGGTTCGATCCCAGTATCGCCCACGCAGGTCAGCCGGGGTTTCTGGTCTTCCGGGAGCCCCTTTTTCTGATCTTTGGTTGGCCTCGGCTCAGCAGCCGCGTCGACGGCGGTGCACGGCATCACGACCGAGCAGGCCCGCACCGAGGGGTGTGCCCGCCGACGCGTTGGCCGAGATCGTGCGGCCCGGCCCTGGGCCTTAGTGGTCGGCACCGGAAGTCCGTCGGGGGTTGATTATGCGGCCTGAGGGGTGGTATGCGAGGCGGTCTGTTGCTGGTGTTGATCGATCCTGGCCAGCAGGTCGTCGAGATCGGTTGGGGGGAACTTCCGCTGGAAGGGCCGGGCGGTGGCGTTGTAGCGCTGCTCGAAGGCAGCGAGGCGTTGTTCGACCTGGTCCAGGGTGGTGAAGTCGTTGGGGCAGAGGACCTTGCGCTGGAGGATGGAGAAGTAGATCTCGACTTGGTTGAGCCAGGAGGCGTGCACGGGAGTGTGCACCATCACGGCGTTGGGGAAGCGTGTGGCCAGTCGGTCGATGGCGGCCTGACCCCGAGGGGAGGAGCCATTGTCGAGGACCCAGAACACCCGCTTGGCCGAGGCGTCGGGCTCGGTGGTCATGACCTGCTCGACCAGGGCCATGAACGGCTCGATCCCGGTCGAGGAGGCGCAGTGGCCGAAGACCGTGGCCTGGTGGACGTCGGAGGCGGCCAGGTAGGCCAGCGCCCCGCCGCGGTCGTAGTCGTGGTTGACCCGCATCCGGCGGGCCTTGCCGGGTCGCAGGGTGGGGTGGCAGCGGCAGCGGGCCTGGATGGAGGTCTTCTCATCCGAGGAGATCACGTACTCGTCGGGACCCAGAGGGGCGCCCTCCCCGACCCGGGCGTAGAGATCCAGGACCCGGCTGGCCTTGACCCGAAAGTCCGGATCGCGGATGAAGATCCAGGATTGATGTGGCCAGGGTTTGATCGCGTCCTCGGCCAGCCAGCGGCGCACCGTGGACGCCGAGACCGCGTCGGCGATACCGGCGGTGACGGCCTCGCGGGCCAGCTCCGGGCAACTCCACACCGACAACGGCACCTCGCGCTCGGCGGGTAGCTGGCAGGCCAGCGCCTTGACCTCGGCGACCTGCACCGGGGTAAACGTCGGCGGGCGACCGGACCGGGGCCGGTCGCCCAGCCCCGCGCGGCCCTCGGCGGCGTAGCGGTCCCGCCATGTGCGGACAGTGTCCACACTGATCCCCAGCCGGGTGGCGATCTGGTTGTTGGACAGCCGGCGGGCCGCGAGCAGCACGATGCTCGCCCTGGTCACGTCCCGCTAGGCGGCAGTATGGGTCCGCACCAGTTTCTTGAGCCGGTGCCGCTCGGACGCGGTCAAGGTGATCGGGCAGGCACCCAAGGCTGGCACGGACGCTGTCCTCCACGACGATCATCAGGAATGATCTAGGGAGCATGTCCGATCATCCCCGCCCCGCCCCGCAGGACACGCCGCGCCGGGCACGATACGACTCATGCCGGCGATCCCCGAGTCCACCAAGACCTCCCTGGCCCAGCGGCTGCGCACACACGCCCGAGCCACCTGGCCCCAGCTCGCCAGCGTGCACGTGCGCTACCGCGACCCGTTCGCCTACGTCGACGGCCAGTTGCCAGACGGCGAGATCCTGGCGCTGATGCGACTGCGCTACGGCGGGTCCGCCGCACGGTGGGGATTCGCGATCTACCTGGCCAGCAGCAACGGCTACCAAGACTCCGTCCTACCCACCGGCACATTCACCGGCAGCCCCCAAGACGCACTCGACCGCGCCTGCGAGCTATACCTGACACACCCCGACCTCTGAGCCACCACGAGCACACCCCATGCCGTCACGTCAACCCCCGACGGACTTCCGGTGCCGACCACTTAGGGGAAACAAGCGTGGGGGGCGAGCGTGAACAACGTCGATTCCCCGGGGGACAGCGGTGAACACCCGGCTACGCTCAGCCTGCACAACCTTGTCTGGCACACGGGATGAAGGGGGAATGACTGTGATCCGGGACCCTCCGGAGCTGGTGGCCCTGATGCGTGCCTTGGGCCAGCATCTGGCCGCCCTGCGCGAAGCTGCGGAGATCGTCCAACAGCAGATCGCTCACAGGACGGGCTACAGCCGTTCCTCAGTGGCCAAGGCCGAAGCTGGTCGCCAACTGCTCACCCGTGACTTCTGGAAGACGGCCGATGAGCTGCTCCAGGCTGACGGTGTGCTGCTAGCCAGCTACGAGCAGGTACGAGCCGCCAAGCAGGCGCAGGGGGACCGTATATACGACCAGCTCACACAGTTCCTCCGTCAATGCGCAGGTAAGATGGACCGTCGGGAACTCTCCAGCTATTCGGCCTTGGGACTACGACCATTGTCGCGCTGGCCGCCGTAAGCGGCCTCGATGACGAGGAAAAGGAACGTCTGGCCCGCGCTATTGTTGAGCCGAACCGGGTAGACAGGCAGGTCATTGATCATCTGGCAACGATTCTGTGTTATTGTAAACAGCAAGATGATGTACTTGGTCCCCGGGGCCGTGCTGCATACGGTACTCGCCCAGCGGCAGCTCGCCCGGCACCTCTTAACGGAATGCCCGGCTCAGCTTCGTCCCCGACTGCTCGCTAGGAGCTGGATGAACGGTTGAGGGGGGTTTGGATTTGGGGCGTGCGTCTGAAATGGCGGTTATGGGGGACGTGGCCGATGGGGCTGAGTGCGACCCTCCGGAGTCTGGCTGAGCCCTGTTTAGAGCCCGAGCGCCTGCTTGCGCCGCTCGATCAGTCGCCAGATCATCGGGGTGAAGATGAGCTGCATCGCGAGATCCATCCTGCCGCCGGGGCAGACGATGGTGTTCGCGCGCGACATGAATGAGTCGTGCAGCATCGAGAGGAGGTACGGGAAGTCGATACCGCGCGGATTGGCGAAGCGGATGATGAGCATCGACTCGTCCAGTGTCGGAATGGTCCGGGCGATGAAGGGGTTGGACGTGTCGACCATCGGCACGCGCTGGAAGTTGACATGCGTGCGCGAGAACTGCGGGCAGATGTAGTTCACGTAGTCGGGCATGCGACCCAGAATCGTTTCGGTCACCGCCTCGGTGGAGTAGCCTCGCGTCGCCTTGTCGCGTTGCAACTTCTGGATCCACTCCAGGTTGATCACCGGAACGACGCCGATCACCAGGTCCACGTGCCGGGCGGTGTCTACCTTGTCGGTCGCCACCGCTCCGTGTAGTCCTTCGTAGAACAGCAGATCCGTGTCGGCGGGCAACTCCTCCCAGGGCGTGAACGTACCGGGAGGCTGTCCGTAGGGCGCCGCGTCCTCCTCGTCGTGCAGGTACTTGCGCACGCGGCCACGGCCGTTCTCGCCGTACTGCCGAAACAGCTCCTCAAGCTCCTCGAACAGGTTCGCCTCTGGGCCGAAGTGGCTGAGGCTGTGGTCACCGCGGTCAACCGCCTCGGCCATCTTGGCCTTCATCTCGGTGCGGTCGTAGCGGTGGAAGCTGTCGCCCTCGATGAGCACCGCGTTCACCTGCTCGCGCCGGAAGATCTGCTCGAAGGTGCGCATCACCGACGTCGTCCCGGCGCCCGAAGAGCCGGTGATGGCGATGATCGGATGCTTGGGTGACATGGCCTCCTCATCCTTTCGCTCAACCGTTGGTGCGAAACAGACCGCGCGTGCTGTAGAGCGGCGTGTCGTATTCGACCACGTTGTGGTCGCGGTAGTACTGCTCGATGCGCTCGACCTCCTCGCGCGCGCCAAAGATGAACGCGATGCGCTGGTGCAGATCCTCCGGCACGACGTCGAGAACCCGCTCGCGCCCGGTGCTCGCGAGGCCGCCCGCCTGCTCAATGATGAAGGCCACCGGATTGGCCTCATAAAGCAAGCGCAGCCGACCCGGCTTCGCCGGGTCTTTGGTGTCACGAGGATAGAGGAACACGCCGCCGCGGGTGAGGATGCGGTGCGTTTCGGCGACGAGCGACGCGACCCATCGCATGTTGAAGTCCTTGCCGCGCGGGCCCGTGCTGCCGGCGAGGCACTCGTCGACGTAGCGCGTCACCGCCGGTTCCCAGAAGCGGCTGTTCGAGGCGTTGATCGCGAACTCGCTCCCGGCGGCCGGGACCTGGATCGCCGGATGGGTCAGGATGAACTCGCCGAGTTGCGGCTCGAGCGTGAAGCCGTGCACACCCGTGCCAACGGTCAAGACGATCATCGCCGCAGGGCCGTAGATTGCGTATCCGGCGCAGACCTGCTGCGACCCGGGCTGCAGGAAGTCTTCCGCGGCTGCGTCCACGCCCGGATTCGGGGCCCGCAGGATCGAGAAGATGCTGCCCACCGAGACATTCACGTCGATGTTCGACGAGCCGTCGAGCGGGTCAAACGCCAGGAGGTACTTGCCTCGCGGGTAGTGCTCCGGGATGGGATATGGTGCCGCCAGCTCCTCGGACACCATCCCCGAGACCAGTCCACCCCATTCATTGGCGTGCAGGAACAGGTCGTTCGCGACCAGGTCGAGTTTCTGCTGCGTCTCCCCCTGGACGTTGGTCGTCGCTGCGGCCCCGAGCACGCCGCCGAGGGCACCATGGGCCACCCGCTTGGCGATCGCCTTGCACGCGAGGGCGACGTCGAGGATGAGCGAGTTCAGCTCCCCGCTGGCGCCCGGATAGCGGCGCCTCTCCTCGATCAGGAACTGGGTGAGCGTCGTACGGTCAGTGAGCATGGCGTCCTTCAGGGTTACCGGTGTAAGCAGACTAGACCGGCAGCGGTCGCCGTGGCTCTGGCCCACCGCATGGCGATCGTCGCCAGGTGAGATGAGCAGCGGTCGGCGAGGTCCTGACCTTCCGGCACCCAAGCGTTACCGCTGCGGTAGGTGAGCCGCCGGGCGGTCACGTCCGGGGCGACCTTGGTGATGTCGTCGAAGGCCCGGTCGGGGTGGACCAGCGTGGCCTGGTGCTGACGCGCCACGCTGCGGTCGGGTGGCTGAATCCGAGCTCGGAGCTGCCTAGGCGCAGTCGTGCTGGTACTCCGCCGCTCCATCGTTGAGGCGGGCGGCCAACGTGCGCAGGTAGAGCTTCGAGGCGCTATCGCAATGCAGGGGCGGGACTGGTATTAGGTATGCCTATCCTAAAGGATAACCTGATCGTGTCAAGTACGGAACGGCTCAAGTACGGAACGGCAGAGTACGAGGGGGCCGGCGGGCAATCGTCAGGCCGAGACGGCGGTGGGTGCCGCACGGACCAGCATCGCAGGCAGTTGGGCGAGCGGCTCTGGCCGCACCCGGTAGTAGATCCAGGTGCCGCGGCGCTCACCGTCGATCAACCCGGCCTCGCGCAGCACCCTGAGGTGGTGCGAGATCGTCGGGCCGGTCAGCTCGAATGCGCTGCTCAGCTCGCAGACGCAGGCCTCGCCATCGGCATGGGAGGCAATCAGCGACAGCAGCCGCAGCCGGACCGGATCGGCAAGCGTTTTGAACACCCGGGCCAGCTCCCCGGCCTCCGTGGCGGACAGCGGGTGCCCGGTGCCCGGTGAGCAGCACAACACCGGGAGGGGTTGATTCGGCATATCTCTATCTTGACAGCTCTCAACTGAGAGCACTGGACTTAAGGGGCAACCTGAACGCCAGGCATTCGACCACTATCGAATCATGGTAGGCCCCGTCACCGCATCCAGCGCCGCACCTTCTTCTTCGACGCAGCGCTGAGTGCCGGATCGTAGCCGCGCTGGGCTGCCTCGCCGTGGGCGCGTTCCAGCCCGTGCAGCAGCCCGAAAGTGAACCCGTTCTCCCCGGACAGGTGCGCCACCACGCCGAGCTCACGCAGCACCTGGCGGGAGACGGCGGAGTCCTGGTGCTCGCCGAGCACATCCTGCAGGTGCTCCATCCGGGTGGCGAGCCGGGTCGCGGGCTTGCCGAATACGGGGGCCACCGACTCTGCGGCGTAGCGGGCACGCTTGGCGGCCTTGCGGACGTCATGAAGTTGGCGGTCGCGCTCCCCGGGGGTAGTGACCGCGTCAGCGGCCTGGCTGGCCCGGTCGACCCGGCGACAGGCCCGGGCGACCAGCCGGGGCAGGGCACGGCGTGCACGCCGCCGGGCTGCGCTGGTCAGCGGAGGATCGCTCACCAGGTGGTCCAAGGCGGCGAGCAGGCGCTGGTAGCGCTCGCCGTCGAGCGCCTCGATGAGGTGGCCGTGAGCGGTCCGGTGCCGCTCACTCAGCACGAGGTCGATGC
>DASTLT010000157.1:0-5034 GCA_035714625.1 Pseudonocardiaceae bacterium
CCGCCGGTTCGCCCGGCGGGAGGTCGAGGAGGCGCTCGCCGGGCTCGGCTGCCGGATCCGGGAGCCGGTCGACCTGCCGCCGGCGAAACTGCCGTCCGACTGGCGGAAGGTCAAGGAGGGGTTTCGCTTCCTGAGGTTCTCCACCCTGGGGGAGTACCTGAGGGAACGCTTCCTGGCTGGCGCGGGCGTGACCCGAGACGAGCTCGCCCAGCGGCACGCGGAGCTGGACCGGCAGGGCAGCGGTGAGGCACTGACCGCCGAGGACAAGATCCTGGCTGCGGTGCAGCGCTGGCTGTCCAAGGGCGAGCTGCGCGATGTGCTCCGGGCCGAGGCCCTCCAGGATCTCGCGGCGGAGGCGGCCATGGGCGCGGACAGCCTGGGGGCAGCCCTGCGGGCTCCCGCCATTCGGCGCTATCTGGCCGACCTGGGGCTACCGGACCCGGACGACCTGACCTACGCGCTGCTGTGCCAGGCGCGTTACTCGACGACGGCGCAGCCGACCTGGCTGACCGCATACCAGGAGGCGCGCGCCTCCCGCGACCTGCGGGCCGCCTACGATGTGCTCGTCGCGCAGCAGTCCCTCCCGGCCGATCTGAGCAAGGCCCGTGACGAGCTGAAGGCCCAGATCGGTGCGGTCGATCGGATGCTGGCGCAGGCCCGCGCGCTGGAGACCCAGGATGTGGAGGCAGCCGCGGAGCTGTACGTCCAGGTCGTCCGGCTGTGCCAGGACCGGGAGTCGGAGTCCGCACTGCGCCGGTGCCGCCCCGCGGAGCCACCGCGAGCGGCCGCCCGGGTCGAAGGCGAGCGGGTGCATGTCGAATGGGAACCGAGCCCGGCGCGGGTCGGGGACATCACCTACCGCATCGTCCGGCAGGCGCCCGGCCCGGCCGCCGGTGCGGAGTCAGTGGTCGCGGCCAGCACGCCCAGCCTTGGGGTGACGGACCCGGCGGCGCCTGCGGGCGTCCCGGTGTCGTACGGGGTGTGGACCCTGCGCAATGACGAGCCGTCATCGCGGGCCACCACGACCGCGCCGGTCGTCGTCCTGCGGCAGGTGCAGGACCTGGAGCTGCTGCCCGGCGCCGGTGCGGTCGAGCTGCGCTGGCAGTTGCCCGCCGGGGCGAGCGGGGCCCGGGTCCGGCGCAGCGAGGACGACGCGCCGCGCCGCGGACCGGCCACCGCAACCACCACGTCACGGCACGACGGTGATGGCTTCCGGGACACCTCGGTCCGTACCGGCGTCACCTACACGTACCAGGTTGAGGCGGAGTACCGGCTGCCCGACGGCGCGGTCCGGCACGCCGCCGGCGTCGTCGGGCAGATCCGGCCCCAGCCACCGCCGCAGCCAGTGCATGATCTCGCCCTGCAACTGGCCGAGGACTCGGTCCTGCTGTCGTGGACCCCGCCGCCCCGCGGCGAGGTCCAGCTCAGAGTGCTCGACGAGGCACCGCAGGTACGCCCCGACGCTCTGCTGGCGCGCTCGGCGGTGCAGCGGCTCGGAGCTCCGCTGCGGGCCCTCGAGCCCACCGAGCCGGGGACGCTGCGCGCCGCCGTCCCGGCGGACGGGCGCCGGCACTGGCTGCTACCCCTCACGATCGTCGAAAACGTGGCGGCGGTGGGCCACCCGGTCGAGTACGACAGCAGGCTGCCGCTCGTCACCGACCTGCGGGCCGAGCGGCTCGGCCCGCAGGTGAGGCTCACCTGGCGCTGGCCACCCCGGGCGGTCGAGGTCCGGGTCAGCGCCAAGGCGGGGGGACCCCCCACCGGCCCGGACGACCCGGAGGCCAGCTCGTGGCGGGTGACCCACGCCAGGTACGAGCAGGCGGGCTGCCACACCGCCGTTCCCGGTGCCGACTGCTGGTTCAGCGTCTGCGTGGCCGCGTTCAGCGACGGGGTCCCGGTCTTCGGGCCGATGGCCACCGTGCGGATGAGCGCACCGCGCGAAGCCCGCTACGAGATCACCCGGATCGGCCGGCTGCGCCACCGCAATCACCGCCGGCTGTCCGTGACCGCGAAGGCGGGGCCACTGCCCGCGGTGCAGGTGGTGGCCCGGGCCCGGGTGCCACCACTGGAGCCCGGTGACGGGCTGGAGATAGCCCGGTTCCCCGCACCTGGCAGCGGCGAGACCTGCTTGACCGGAGAGTTCGTCCTGCCCGCCATGGAGCGCCCGCTGTTCCTGCGAGCCTTTCCGCTGAATGACGCGGCGGGCCGGATCGTGCTCATTCCGAGCAACCCGAGACAACTGCGGATCGACTAGTGAAGCGGCGAAGAGTTGAGGACATGACGTGGCCGAGCTGATCTGCCCGTACTGCTGGCAACGGGCGAAGCACAAGGAGCTGCACTCGCGCTGCCCCGAGGAGTGCGGGACCGACGCCCAGCACTTTCCTGCCACCGCGAGGCGGTGCCAGCACGGCCGGGAGCCCTCGACCGCGCGGTTCTGCCCGCACTGCCATAACAGGCTCGAGTACGACTACATCACCACCAAGAGCCGCATCGTGGCCATGATCGGGTCGAGGGAGTCAGGCAAGAGCACCTACGTTGGCGTGCTCATCCATGAGCTGCGCAACACCATCGGGGCGGCGTTCAACGGCATGTCGGCGGAGCTGGTCGGGGACAGCTCCCGCAAGCGATACCGCGACCTGTTTGCGAAGCCGATGTACGAGGAGGGTGTGACTGTACCCGTCACGAATGCGATGCGGGCCGGGCTACGGCTGGAGCCCCTGCTGTTCATGCTGCGGTTCCCCAAGGCACGACATCTGATGGCAAGAGACCGGCTGGCCGCCGCAATGATGATCTTTTATGACACCTCCGGTGAGGACATTCTCAAGGACGAAAGGCTGGGCCGGCTGGCCGCTTACTTGAACGCTGCGGACGCCATCATCTTCCTCGTCGACCCCTTGCAGATCTCCAGTGTCCGCCGGGCGATCGGTGCTGCCACTTCGGTTCCGGAGAACGCCCCGGACCAGGTCGAGATGATTAACCGCCTGGCGGAGCTGCTGCGCGAGCGACGCCGGATGAACTCGGCACAGAAGATCTCCACACCGCTCGCGGTCGCGGTAGCCAAGACCGATGCGCTGAACGGCCTGCTCCCGGCGAACTCGGTGCTGCGGCAGGCGGGACCGCACCAGGGGGTCTACGACGACACCGACGGGCAGCACGTGCACGACGAGACGCGAGCGGCCCTGAGCGGGTGGGCCGACGGTGAGAACCTGCTGAACACGGTGCACAACAATTTCTCCACCTACCGGTTCTTCGGGCTGTCCGCGCTGGGCGTCTCCCCCATCCACAAGAACCAGATCTCGCCGTCCGGTATCCATCCGCTGCGCGTCGAGGACCCGATGCTGTGGCTGCTCGGGCAGTTCGGTCACATCCGCGTGCGGAGGGCGAAGCGATGACAATCCGGCAGCTTTACTACACGTCCTGCCGCCAGGGCAAGGAAGGCATTCAGGGATTCCAGGTCAACGCCGCGAGCCCCGGGCTGCCCGACCGGCACGAGGATCTCGGCCTGCGGCTCAGCGCGTACCGGCCGCCACCGTCGACACCTGTCCTGCCGACACCCGAGCAGATCGAGCGCTTCCCGGTCGCGGTCGGCTACCGGTCATGCGACGACGTGGCGGTGCTGTTCCACAGCCGGTACCTCGGCACGGACTTCACCGGGCGGCAGGGCAACTACTTCGCCCACGTCCTCGTCCTCGACGCGCCCGAGCAGGACCTCGGCGGCATGCTGCCCATCGAGGCCTGGGACTCTGCGCTGTGGCGGTGGCAGCCGTCGCAGGGCACGCGGCTGCCCCTGATCGAGGCGATCCCACCCGGACCGTTGGCTGACCGCGAACGCATCCGCACTCACCTCCTGGACGGCCGGCTGGCGGATTTCGGCGTGCTGCTGAGCGCGGTGCAGGACGGACTCGCCGGCCGGGTGGGCCGGGTTGTGGTCGTGGCGCCGGACGCGGTGGACGTGGCCCGGGCACTGGCGGCGGTGACGCGGTCGATTCCTGGGACGCTCGCTGCCGCGGTGTCTTTCACGACGTTCACCTCGTCCCCGGGGGACGCGGACGTGCTGGTGGCCGGGACCACCCCGGATGTCGAGGTCACGAACAGCCCCTACGGTGACCAGATCGTGGTCACGCTGGCCGGCGACGGCTCCGGTGAGCGGCGCACCAGCCGCTACGCGAGCGTGCTGGGTGCCTGCTGGACGCGCGGTGTCCCCGCGGTGGGTGAGGTCATCGCACTCAGCGCCCGCGTCGCCCCCCCCTTGGCTGCGGCGGAGCTGGACCAGTTCGCCGACCTGGTGGAACTGGCCGTCCTCGGTTCATCCAGCACGGCCTGTGATCCCCTCCCGGCCCTGGAGTTCGCGCTTCGCCGGCTGCCGTCCGTGCTGACCCCGGACCTGTGGCGGGGAGTGGACGAGCAGGCTCGCCGGGCGGGCTCGTTCGACGAGGTGCAGCGCTGGTCCTCGGTGCTCGCGGCGGCCAGCAATGGTGGCACCGCGCCAGGACCGGAGCTGGAGTCCGGGTACGTGCGGGCCGCGCTGTCCCAGATCGCCGCCGGTGCCCTCGACCCGGCCGGTATCTGGCTCCCGTCCCGGGAGGGCGGCCAGCGGGCGAAGGCAGCGACCGAGTGGGCGCTCGGCACGCTCAAGGCGTGCCCAGCACTGGACACCGCAGCGAGCGTGCTCACCACCCTGTCCAAGCTCGGGGTGCGGCTACCGGACCAGGAGCTGCGGTGGCTGGCCGACGAGGTGGTGCTGGCCGCACTGCTCGATCCGAACCAGCCGGACTCGTCCACCCGGCTGCGGCAGTTGCCGGATGCCGATCGGCTACTGGCACTGGTCTGCTCGCAGCTCGAGTCCCGGGTCGCGACCAACGACCTGTTCGACATGGTGGTGGAGGAGCTGCCAGCGGCGGCGGCCGGCCTGATCGAGTCGACCGCACCGCGCGACTCGCGGTGCGCGCTGGCCGCCGCGCTGGCCCACGCCAGGGCCACTGGGAGCGGGCGGGTGGCAGCGCTGCTCCGCGCGGTGCAGGCGTCCGCCGGCCC